>JAHFUG010000111.1:11491-12982 GCA_023265195.1 Blastocatellia bacterium
GGCGGCGCGCCTTGCTGCGCGAATGTGATGAAGTGGCCCGCCGGATCCTTGACGCCGATCTCTTTGGCCCCGTAGAAGGTCGTGCGCACCGGCATGATGACCTCAACGCCCTTGAGAGCGCTGATGATCTCGTCCAGGTTCTCCACGTCTATGTAAAGAAAGGTAGGCCCTTGCCGAACAACCTTGGACAAGAACGGCGCGTCCTTGTCCGCGCTCTTGTAGGTTTGATACATCAGCTCGACGTTGTCCTTTTGTAGCGCGGCGAAGGCCAGCGTATTTCCATCCGGGACTTCGATTGTTTTCGTGAAGCCCAGGCGATCCACCCAGAACTTCACGCAAGGCTCGATCTCTTCCGCGAACAAGACCGCGGTAATCTTCTGAACTTTCATTTTCCCTCCTTTGTCATTGAATCGTCCTAAAGCCGCGCAATTCAGCAGCGCAACAACGGCCAGCGCGGAAACCACCTTTTGCATTTCGATTTCTCCTTGCCAGGACTGACTAGTCTAAATTAGACTAGCGCACGATACAATAGTCGGACGTTTGCGTCAAGGAGAATTTTTATGGCAATAAGAGAACGGCGGCTGCGCGGCCTGACTTCGATAGGGCCGGCGACGCTTCGCGATTTTGAATTACTTGGAGTCAACACGGTTGACGAGCTTGCGATGCAGGATCCTCGGCTGCTTTATGAAGAGCTTTGCCGAATAACCGGCGTCCGGCAGGACATATGCTGCCTGGATGTTTTCCGGGCGGCGGTGGCCCAGGCGCGGAACCCGTTGCTTCCTCCGGAGCAGCGCCGGTGGTGGTACTGGAGCCGCCTGCGAAAGGCGAACAATGGCGACAAAAACGGCGGCGGCAAGAGCGGCGGCAAAAACGGCGACGAGTAAGAGAGCAAATCTCACTATTCCGGATTTGGTGCTCCTTAGCCTTCTCAGCGAGCGGCCGATGCACGGCTACGAAGCGAATTTGGAGCTCGAACGGCGGCAGGTGCGGGATTGGGCGGGTGTGTCTCGTCCGCAGGTGTACTACTCGCTGGATAAGCTGGCCGGAAGGAAACTAGTCCGGGTGACCGAGGATGAAGGACCTCTTGCCGGTCCCGAACGCCGCATTTTTGAAACGACCGCCGCCGGCAGAAAGGCGCTCGCCGATGCGCTCGAGAAAGAGGATTGGGCCACTCAACGGGAGCGGCCGCAGTTTCTGACCTGGATTGCTCTGTCGTGGCAGGCTAGACCCGGCGTGTTTCAGCAGCATCTTAGCAGGCGGCGGGATTTCCTGAAGAAAGAACTCGCGAAAGAAGAGGAGACCTTGCGGGCGATTCGAAAGGAGGTGGGCCATTCCTTCCATGAGGCGGTGTGGATGGTTAGCCTCATAATCGACCAATTCCGAGTCGAGTTGCGATGGCTTGACAAGCTCTCGCGTGAAATCCATCATCGCGCTCCGGCGCGGAACAAATGAAGGGGAATTTATGATTGATGAATGATGATTGATGAACGA
>JAHFUG010000111.1:13082-17983 GCA_023265195.1 Blastocatellia bacterium
CTGGAGGTTGTTATGGAATTCATCAAATGTGACAGGGATGGCGAGCTTCTAATAGTAACTATGGATCGAGGCAAGGCGAATGCGCTCAATCCTCCGATGATCGAGGAATTGATCGGCGCGATTCAACAAGGAGCCGACAGCGGCGACGTGCGCGGCGTTGTGTTGGCCAGTGACAAGCCAACATTCTTCTCGAGCGGCTTCGACGTGGGAGAGGTCTTTCAATTCGAACGAGAGAAAATGGGTCAGTTTTTCGGCCGATTCATCCAGTGTTGCCAAAACATGTTTAATCTGCCAAAGCCGTTGATCGCGGCGGTCGGTGGGCACGCGTTTGCGGGTGGCGCGGTGCTCGCGTTGGCCTGCTATGGCAGAGTCATGGCGGCAGGGGATTTTGGCTTCGCGCTCAACGAAGTCAATCTGGGCGTCGTAGTTCCCGCTTGGTTCATTCAATTGGCTGCGCACGCGGTGGGAACCCGGAATGCTCGCGGCCTGGTGGTTGAAGGGAAAACGATCTCACCCGCGCGGGCGCTGGCGATCGGCCTGGCGGATGAAGTGACTGAACCGGACATGCTATTGGAGCGAGCCAAGGCCCGGGTTCGCGAACTGGCCGCCAAGCCGCCTCAGGCTTTCAGCGCGGCCAAAAAGGTGTTCGAAGAAACAACAGGCAAGCATTCGATGTGCGATGACTCCCGCTGGCTGGATCAGTTCCTGGATCATTGGTTCTCACCCGAGGCGATGCGATGCAAGCAAGCCCTCACGGAATCGATGCGCAGGTGAGCCTTGCGGTGGTTGTGCGCAGGTGAGCCTTGCGGTGGCTGCGCAAACGCTTCGCCATGAATGGAGGTTATGCTCGGGAAGTGCTCTGAAAAGGCGCATTAGTTTTACAACTAATCCGTGGCGAGCTTCTTAAGGCTCTCCTTTGCTTGTTTCAACCTATTCATGGCCTGCCTGTCCTTGAGCTGGGCTTCGTGTCTCTCGAGAGCGGCATGGATATCCGCTAATATTTTTTCGGGATTCCAGGGCTTATTGATCACCCTAACGGCGCGGGACTTCGTCAACGCATCGATAAAGACGCCAACGTCATCCTTGCCGGTCAAGAGCATGCAAATTAAGTTGGGGCACAAGGATCTGCCCTCGCGAATGAGTTCCGTCCCCGCCATGCCTGGCATGCATTGGTCCGTAAGCAGCAAAGAGACCGGCTGCCGCCTTAGTATTTCCATGGCTTCCTCGCCAGAGGCCGCTGTCATGATTGTGTACCTTCGTCCTAACACCTTTTCCAGCAACCGCAGCGTATTCCGGTCATCGTCAACGATCAGTATCGTGTGAACCTGCTTTAACATGAACTTTCTCCAAATCGGCAAGATACCCTAAGCCCCAGAAGCGCGCGCAGGCTAAGCCCTTCCGCTACGCCCCCACCCTGTTCGTTATGTAATCGCCCCATTCAGAGCAATGAGAAACGTGTTTTCAAAGGAGGCCGCTCAAAGCTCGGACCCCGTCCCCTTTTGGAGCCCCTGCCGCGCTTGATTTTGCGTGCTCTTCGATCAGTGACCTCAGCGCTTCTTGGAGCCGCGCCATTTCCCGCTTCAACTCGTTCACCGCTTCCGCCGCCTCCCCGAGATTGCCTGCTTGAGCAAGCCGTTCCAATTGCGCCGCCGCTTCGAACGCGGACGTTGCTCGGGCGCTTCCAACCGCTCCTTTCAACGCGTGCGCCGCGTCTCTGAGTCTGCCGCCGTCCGTGTCTTCGAGGGCGGACGTGATCTCGGACAGAAGCCGATCGCAGTCAAGCAAAAAGTCGCCCACGAAACTCTCCAGAAACTCCATGTCCCCGTCGACGATATGCATTAGGGACTCGCGATTGAGCACGTCATCGCCCACGGCCGGCTGCTGAGCACCGCCTTCCTCCGCCGCCGGTTCCGGCTCCGCGTCCCCAACGTCGGGGACTAAGCTATAGATCGTGCGAAAGAGATCTTCGCTTTCGATGGGCTTGGACACATACCCATCCATTCCGGCCTCAATGCACTTCTCCCTATCCCCCTTCATCGCGCGGGCAGTCAATGCAACGATGGGTATGTGCTCTCCAGCGCCCCTCTCTTTCTCCCGTATGCGAGCCGTTGCTTCAATGCCGCCCATAACCGGCATGTGCATGTCCATTAGAATCAAGTCGAACGGCTGCCGATCGAACGTCGCGAGAGCCTCTTCTCCATTACTCGCGATTACAACCGTATGCCCATGTTTCTCGAGCAGCCTCGTCGCCACTTTCTGATTGACGGCGATGTCTTCCGCCAGCAGCACGCGCAGCCGCCTCCTTGGCCCACGCGCCACTTGGTCCTGTTCAGCGGGCGCCAGCGGCATTGTTTGCGCCGGCGAGCCCAGAAGGCTCGCGATCGTGTCGAGCAGGACGGATTGTGTAATGGGTTTGGTCAAATGAGCCGATATGCCTAACTCCTTACATCGAGCCGCGTCGCCTTGATGAGAGTTGGAGGTCAACATCATTATGATGGCCTCCGATAACGCGGGAGTCTGTCTGATTTGTTTGGCTACCTCGAATCCGTTCATGCCCGGCATGTTCGCGTCCAGAAGCAGGAGCCGGAATGGTTTGCCCCTCTCGTGAGCCTGGTCCAGGGCCGCCAGCGCTCTTTCGCCTCCGTTGGCCGTGGCCGGGTTCATGCGCCAGTTTCGCAACATCTGTTCGAGGATGCGCCGGTTCGTGGCGTTGTCATCGACGACGAGCACGGGCAGACCGCGTAGGTCAATTGGCGCGAGCCGTTGGGGCGTGGACGACTGTTCCGGCACTCCCAGGCGCGCGGTGAAGTGAAACGTGCTTCCTTGTCCCGGCACACTGTCGAGCCATATCTCTCCGCCCATAATCTCGACAAGCTGTGAAGAGATCGCCAGCCCAAGCCCGGTGCCGCCGTATACTCGAGTCGTCGAACTATCCGCCTGGGTGAAGACGCTGAAGATCAGGTTCTGCTTTTCGAGTGGAACGCCGATGCCCGTGTCGGTGACGGATATGTGCAGGCATATTTCGTCTTCGCCGCGCCACTTGGTCTCGGCGCTAAGCACTACCTCTCCCTCTTCCGTGAATTTGATGGCGTTGCCAACGAGATTGACCAGCACCTGCCGCAGCCGGCCCGGATCGCCTACCAGCATTTCAGGCACGTCGGACGCGGTGTGGCAGGCAAGCTCGAGTCCCTTCTCGTGCGCGCGCAACGCGAGCGGTTTGATCGTGTTGTGGATGAGATCGGCGACGCTGAAGCTAATGGCCTCCAGATCGAGTCTTCCCGCTTCGATCTTTGAATAATCGAGCACGTCGTTGATGACCGTCAGCAGAGCGTCGGCCGACGTTTTTACTATGTCGAGGTATTCGCGCTGGACCGCGGTCAGCCGGGTGTCGAGCGCCAACTCGGTCATGGCTATGATCCCGTTCATCGGAGTGCGGATTTCGTGGCTCATGTTGGCGAGGAATTCGCTCTTCGCATGACTGGCTGCTTCGGCCGCTTCACGCGCCTTCATCAATTCCACTTCCGCCTGTTTTCGCGCCGTAACGTCGCGAACGACGGCGCACAAGAACTGCCCGCTGCTATAAGAAACGGCGCTCGTACTGATGCTCACGTCGATCAACGAGCCGTTCTTCCGGCGGAACTGGCATTCACGCGCGGCGGAGTTGCTTCCGGCAAGGATGCTATTCTTGTGATCGCCTTCCTTTGATTCCCCGGCGACAAAGTCGGGGACCGTTAGCCACAGAGTTTCATGAGTCTTGTAACCTAACAGTCTTTGAAACGCCGCGTTGCAATATACGATTCGCCTGCTGTCAGGGTCCAACAGGAATATGCCTTCGGCGGTTTGTTGGACTACGGAGCGGTATCTCTCCTCGCTGGCTTCCCTGGCCGCGGTGCGCGCCGCGATCTTCCACATTTCTTTTTTGCCGCGCATGCAGGAGGCGATGAGGAATGCGTCTTCGAAAACCACCCAGGCTACGGTCTCCATCCAGCGCCACTGGCTTGGGCTTGATACGCCATACACCGATTGCGGAAAGTAAATTCCTCGAATTATGTGATCGGCGGCGACAACGGCGGTGGCGGGAATGAATACCTTCCAATCCCTGTAAAACGACAGCACCGCCAGAGAGCCGAAGAGATGAAAATGAGTCTCTATGTGGCCGCCGGTCAGATGAATCAGTAGACCCGACATCATCATCTGAGCGGTGGCGATGACATAACGGTTGACGGACCTGCCCGGTTGAATAAGCGCCAGTAGAATTGGAATGATTGCGATCGCGCCACCAAGAAACAGGGAGGCGTATAGGTGTGGATGGATTCCACTGTACCGGGCGCCCCATACTCTGGGGGCAAGCAAGCAGGCGGCCGCGATGGCTCCCAGCCATTCACATGCAATCAACCCGGCGAATAAACGGTCGGTATGTTTGAAGATGGTCTGTTGGTGATCGCTAAACAGATCCTGAGCACGGCCCCAGATGATATCTCGATCGTCAAAATCGGTTTCTACTTGTTGCATAGGTACTCTCAAAATAGAGAAACGCCCCAGCGCCCGAACCGAGCATCCGAACGCGCTCGCACAAAGACTCGCAGGGGCTGACCTACACCTGTGCCGACTCAGAGTTCAGCCGACGGAGTGGGGGCAGAAACCAGAGGTCTACTTCGGAACTTGGACAGTTTTGGGGCCGACGGAGCTTCGATTACTTACAAGCGACGATTTTATGACAGAATCGAACATAGTCAATAGTTTCTTGTAATCGAGCGCTCACAATTTGGTAGCCGCACCATAAGAAAAAGAAACGACGAGAAAAGTAGCCACACAAGAGAAGGCGGCGCCATATTGTCTTCAGGTAGGATAGCAGCATCGTAGCGTTCCTCACACTGTGAAGAAATGAAGGATGGAGGATC
>JAHFUG010000475.1 GCA_023265195.1 Blastocatellia bacterium
CAGTGCAAATCACAGCGAGAGGGCAACAAAATTCATTGCATTGCGAGTAATGCCCGTGCGCGCAATCTCAATATCGAAGGCGAAACTTATCTGGTTTCCATGAGATTTGCAAATTTTGACTAGATTTGCGAGTCTCTCGGTCGAATCGAAGCCGCGTCACGAGAAGAACTCGCGGACTGGTGTGCGCTTGTCAATGCTGATGACCGTCCCTCCGAGACAACGACGTCAGCTTCGGAACACCCGGCAGCCTTCCTCTTAGTCAGATCATCAACGGAGGTGAGGAAAGAGATTTGATTTCAGCAAGCATTGAGTTCTTCGCAAAGACAATCAGGCGATTCGGCCCTCCCCGGAGCGCCTACGGCCCTCCGTCAGGAGCGCCCCGGAGTTTGGCCATTCTCATTCTCAACTCAGTAGGAGTGACCTGTCTGTAGTAACGAGCCAGCCTCATTGAAGGTCGCGGCTCCGTAGGAGCGAGCCCTTCCTACGAAGGGCGGAACGTCCTGCCACACGTACTATTAACATGACCCTACGGAGGGCAAAAACTTCACTTCATTCATAATTCATACAGAAGACCGCCGTCCGCGGACGGCCCTCGCGCGCAATCGACGGCGATGATAGCAGTCGGCACAAAACAACGCGTTAGTTAATGAGAGCGGAGTTGAGGCTTAGGGCGCTGACGGAATAATTCCACTGGCACCGCGATGCTCGCGCCCGTCACGGACACTGCGAAGCGCTAGTCCGCCTCTTGCCAAGCAGTGGCTTTTTCAGATTAACAACGCGTTGTGGTCCCAATCGCAATGCTCAACTTCTTCGAAGGAGATGAAATGATACTCAATCGCTCACAAACAAAGCAGAGCCAACTGACGGGGAGGGATTCCAACACCCGGCAATTCAAGATCAACGGTTCATTCAAGGGCGCGCACGCTTCAGCGGGTTCGTGATGGCGTTAACCCTCGACCTTCTACCGCTATCAGACGCGGGAAGAGTCGCGGCGGCTGGCCAACGAGATGGCTGCCTTGATTCGACATTCGGCAAGAAATCCCTGGTCAGGACTGATTTGCAAGGCAATCAGGACAAGGCGTCCTCAATGGCGATTCAAGCTGACGGCCGAATCGTGGTGGCGGGCGCATCGCTCGACGGCAACAACATCCAGAACTTCGGACTCGCAAGATACGAAACTGACGGTACGCTCGATCAGTCACGCGGCGTCCTTGGCAAAGTCACCACGGCGATAGCCGGTGGTGCATGGGCGACCGGGCTCGCTCTACAAGGAGACGGCCGGATCGTCGTTGCCGGATATATGTCAACCAACACCGCTGAAGAGCAGAATTTCGCGCTAGCACGTTACAACGCTGACGGCAGCCTTGATACGACCTTTGGAAACGGCGGAACGGTCATGACTGATTTCGAACTGGACGTAGACCGCCTTCGCCGTCGCAATACAGCAAGACGGGCTGATCGTCGCCGCTGGCTGCGCGGGGAATCACGACCATACGTCCACTCTCTTTGCGCTCGCTCGGTATCAGACCGATGGCAGCCTCGACGCGAGATTCGGTATTGGAGGCAGCGTAACCACGAAGTTCTACTCCGTCATAGATCGCGCGTACGCGCTGGCGATCCAGACTGACGGGAGGGTAGTCGCAGCCGGGACGGCCCAGCACAAAGCCGACTGTGATTTCGCTTTGGCTCGCTATGACAGTAGCGGCCAGCTTGATTCCTCGTTCGGGGGCTCCGACGGCCGAGCCATAACCGACATGGGCGGCATGACCGACGTAGCCAACGCCGTAGTCATCCAGTCGGACGGCCTCATAATAGCGGGCGGATCGAGTTGATCGCTGAATACTGGAATAGACTTTGCGCAGGTTCGCTACAATCTAGACGGGTCTCTCAATTGGTCTTTTGGAGCCGGAGGCAGAGTTACCACCGATTTCTTTTACCAGTATGACATCGTGAACGCCCTGGCGTTGCAAAGCGACGGCAAGATAGTAGCGGCGGGAATCTCATCCAACTCAACCGGGTATGACTTCGGGCTCGCCCGCTACACTCGAACAGGGGGACTTGATTCCACGTTCGGCACCGGAGGGAAGGTAGTCACCGATTTCTCCGGTCTCAATGACGCCGTCAACGCGGTAGCAATCGACGCGGATCGAAGGATCGTCGCCGCGGGCTATGACTCGAATGCTTCGAACGGAGACGTTGACTTCGCCCTGGCGCGTTATGGGGTCACTATTGTGAGAACGAACGCCTCTAGCGTGGAATAAGCGCTTGGCGAAAACAGAAACGGTCGAGGGCGGGTGGCTTGCCACTCGCCGTTTGTTAGCTTGCGGGAAAAGGTCATCAGCAGTCAGCCGGCAGCGTTCCGCGATCAATCATAAGTCTGCCTTGTCCGTCGAATGACAGGAGTACGCATCTCAGGCTTGTTGATTGCTGCGACGTTTATCAGCGCGATTCGCAATATGTGTTGACCATACCACTTAATCCTAGTTCCCGACCGCCCCTTGATTGAAGGCAAGTAGCAGTCACCTTGCTTCTCACGATCGAGATGCCACCCTCGCGGATGAGGCCACATTGAGCCCGAACCTCACGGTTGCCACTGAAGGTGACGCACGATCTCGTAGGATACTGATCGCGGAAGATCAGGTTCTTTCCGAGTGGTGGCGGCAAGCCGTCTTTGTTGGCTCATTTCGAATCACGGAATCTGCATGCCGGGCTTTACGTTGCCGTTTTGGTCCCAGATTCCCCAACACGCGCCTTGCGGTCCTTCATACTTTGCCTTCCAAGCTTCCTCAAAAGCCTCAAAGTAAAAGTAAGGCACATCATTAGCGCGCGCCCACGCAACAAAGCGCCTGAAATAGAAGCTGGCATTTTCCGGCGAAGGTAAAGCATCGCCGACCCGATTGCCGCAACTGGGCCAGCCGGTTTCGGATATGATAACTGGCTTGTCGCCTCTTACCGCTTTCACTTGTTGGTAGCGATTATCAAGGAAGGCTATAGCATCGTTGACGCTCGCGCCTTCCCAGTATGGATATATGTTCACGAAGACGACGTCCACCGCAGCGATGAGATTTGGATGTGAGAGCCAGTTACCATAGACATCGCCCGTTGTAACTGGAATGCCTGGTGCAGATTGCTTGACTCGATTGATGTAAGCAATGAGTTGAGCCTCTGAAAGATCGTCTCGAAGAAGAACTTCGCTACCAACTATCAGGAAATCAGCGTTGCCAGCTTGTGCGATGTCGATGAGCGCAGAAATCTCGCGCTCATTGGCCGATAGGTCTCTGCTCAACCAAGCACCGATGGCGGCTTTTAGTTCAAAATTGTGCGCTACCTGACCTGCTTTATCGAGGCCGCCACTCGTCCCAAATGTTCTTATCCATTTTGTGAATGGAGCAATGATTCTCATCCGTTTTTTCAGTTGCTTCTTGCTGATTTGCGATCCCTGATTTGGATCCTGACCTTCCGTATATGGTGAGAAATTCAGGCCATAAAGCATTCCTGGTCCTGGCACAGTAGTCTGCACAGTGAAAGCACTTGTCCGCACATCATTGCATCCAGATTTGCTGATTGTAATTGGACCAGATGTTGCGCCCGCTGGCACGATCACGGTGATTTGAGTTGCACTGGTGACAGTGAAGGTAGCTGAATGGTCACTGAAAAAATTTACGGAAATCACATCAGCAAAGTTGTTGCCTGTGATAATCACATTACTACCCACATTCCCACTGGCAGGATTGAGCCGGCTAAACGTATGACATGGTACAGTGACGGTGAAAATGCTTGTTTGAACATCGGGACAATCAGGCTTACCGATAGTAATTGACCCAGGCACCGCACCATTGGGTACTATAGCTGTGAGCTGTGTGTTGCTATTGACAGCGAATGTAGCCGACGCATTATTAGAGAATTTCACGGCGTTCACGCCAGTGAAGTTGGTGCCCATGATAACCACGTTGCTGCCTACAGGCCCGCTTATAGGATTGATTCCGCTGACTGTTGGGCAAGGCGTAATGGCAAGTGTCGTTTCCGCAGACACCTCGGTATTCTGTGTCATACCTTCGCCTCTCGCTCGGCCTTCTCCCTTAACCGTTACCATACACCAGGAATTCCTGAAGCAGTAGTTGCGAATCTGAGTACTTCCAAGGGATTCGAGAGTTTGTATGCCCGTTTGATTCCAGCCATTATTCAAGCGATTGCAGGAGTCGTCCTGGTTCAATCCTGCATCATCGCATACAGCAATCAACAAATAGGTTCCATTTGGGAGTCCGTTCAAAAAGCCTGTCATTGCCTGTATCGCTGCGCCAGTATCGCGCGTTCCCCAAGTGTCGAAATTTCGCACCGGCTCAAGCAAGTTACCTGTGAGCGGATTTATCGCAGCGATGTTAAACCCTCGACCGCCTCCGCCTCCTCCAGTCCTTTCGTAAAAGATAGTCCCATTTCTAAAGAACCGCGCCACTCCATACTGAAAAGGGTTTTCCGCAGCGTTAGCTCCCCTGGAAGTTGTGCGAAGAGTTATTGTTTGAAGCGGCGCAATGCCGAGATTACTATGTGCATCGGATGTGTCATGCGAGGGAATTGCCGGGGAAAACCGCAGTTCCGATTGTTTGGCTTCATCCAGTGCCTCCATGCTGATAGTGTTTGCGATCATTACCGCGCGTATCGATCCTAATTCACTCAAGGCGAACGACAAGAAGATGAGTACCATACACAGAGGGAACAAACTTATTCGCTTCATATTGAAACCTCGCTTTTGCATTCATGATGGCATAGTTACCGGGCCGCTCGGATCGTCTAACGCATGGCGTTCACCATGCCTGGGGCGATGTTTTCGGAATGAGCGTTAAATGCGCGGCGCTGGCTAGTGTGTAAAGCGTTGTTCAACGAAGCGCGATAGCAGTCGCCAGCGCGTATGTCTAAAGACTGTCATAGCCCCATCATTCTGAACCTTGACGTTTCTGATCCGCTACACTGAGTTCACACAAACTCAATCCAGTCCGGAGGGCGTAGCGATAGCCGTACTCTGAAAGCGAATGATCGAGACTCGTCAACTCGGTGGGCTCTCTGAGCGTACTCAGGAAGCCTATGTGCACATAATGTGCGTTAGTTGATCATATTATCACAAGTCACCAGATCTGGTCACCGAAGAAAGAACTCCGACTATATTTCCTCGACATCAAGAATGTCAATAAGGAAGTACTCGCGGCCAACCGTCGCCCTGTTCGGGATTCAGGCTATGGGATAACCGTCATCCCAGTTGGCAGGAAAAAGTTCCGCATTCTACCGCCGCGTCCAGACAAAAGTCCTAACCCGGCAGAGCCGGAACTAAACAGGATTTTGTGCACAAAACGGGCGCAATCTCATGCGTAGGGAACTAACAAGTTTGAAGCCTTATGGCTGCCAACTGGAGCAAAACCGAGGACGGCGCTTGTCGGTGGTATACACCGCGTATATACTCGGGGCGTGGCGGCAGAATTCGAAGGAATGCGCTTCGAGTGGGACGATGACAATGCCGAAGCCAACATTGGCAACCTCGGCGGCGTCACGTTCTTCGAAGCCGCGACAGTCTTCACCGACCCGCTCTCGATCATCGTCGAGAATGACGAACACTCGGTCGATGAGCGGCGGTTCT
>JAHFUG010000476.1 GCA_023265195.1 Blastocatellia bacterium
AATCCCGAGGCGCCGGTGCAGGTGAAATGGACCCTCACTCCTAAACGCGTGAAGACTCCGATATTGAGCGCGTCCGCGAATGCGGTTGACCTTGGCTCCGTCAACCGCTCAACCACGGCGACCGGCAAGCTTGTGGTTTCCAACGATGGTGGCGCGTCACTGGAAGTCAATGTCTCCACGGACCAGCCGTTCCTCAAGTCTTCCCTCGATAAGGCGGCCATAGACGCAGCCGGTTCTCAAAAGTTCGTTCTCAGCGTCGTTGGGACGGAGATTCCAGCGAATGAAACCCCCGGCCCCAAGGCTGGCGTGGTCACAATAACAAGCAATGACCCGAGCAAACCCACCGTCTCGATTCCGGTAACGTGGAGCCTGACAAGCGAACCGGTGAAGGGCAAGAAGGCGGGAAAAACCACCGGCACGGCGGACGCAATTTCAGCGGCGGATTCGCCTGAGGCTACGCCCGCGGTTAACACAAAGCCCGCCGTTGGACGTAAGCGATCACGCAAGGCCGCCCCTAAGGCTAAAGCCAAAGGCACGGATAAACCCGCGTCAAAGCCGAGGGCGCGAAAGCCGAAATGATCGCCATCGGTCTGAAGAGGCGTCTAAGGTTCATTAGCAAGTGGTCCCTTGCGCACGTTGTCATACCCGATAAACCGCTGATTTGCGCTGGCTACGTAACGCTGATCGGCGCTGGTTGGGGCAGCGGCAATTTGCCGATCTGGTGCTTTACGATTGCTTCCCAGACCGACGCGCTGCTTAGGTAAACGTCGTTCTCCGGATTTCGAATGGCAGCCGCTAGTTCTTGTTTCAGTCGCTTATCCGCGCTGATGAACCAAAGAAAGATATGGGTATCCAGTAGGAGCCTCATTGGCCTTCGAACTCGCGGATTGTGCTATCTGGAAGAGGCTCGTCGAAATCATCTGGGACAGTGAACTGACCTGCGCACAATCCAAACGGCCTTAGCGAAGTTGAATCAGAGTCAATCGGCTTGATCTCCGCCACGGGTTTGCCGGCCTCCAGGATAATCAAAGTTTCACCGGCCTCGACGCGCTCAAGATAGGCTGGGAAGTCTCGCTTAATCTCGTCTGCGTTAACCTGAATCATCGGCAGATTATCGCTAAGACGCGCGGGGAAAGCAATCTCACGGAATCTCAGGTATCAGGTAGTGTCCCAAAGTATTTTGCTATCGGAGCCGGCCACACGTCGGCGCGAGTTGGCCATGTCTCTATTAAACAATCCTCCGGGTAATATGACGGTACACGCTATGGAGGAGATGGATGAAGACAATCTCGACATCCTGGATGTTGAGCAAGCCGTTCTGACCGGCGAGATCCTTCGATTTGAAAAAGGCGATGCGCGAGGAACGAAATATGTCGTGGAGGGTTTGGTCGCGAATCATCGAGCGCCGGTAGCCGTCGTTGGGAGATTCACAACAAACGGCCGTTACTTAATAATGGCGGTTTATGAGAAGTCCGATTCCGAGGAATAGACAAACCATGTACGGATACCAATGTGAGTACTGTGTAGGAATAGTCCGGCCGAAGAATGTTGAGCGAGAAGCATTCAAACACAAGACTGGATTCATTATCCTCGAAGACGTCGTCATTGGGATTTGCGACGCCTGCGGAAGCCGGTATTACAGCGCCGAAATCCTCCATGCCGTACACGACATAGCTACTGGCGCCAAGCCCTATGAAAGAACGGAAGAGATTCCAGTGGCTCATCTCGCGTAATGGAAGCGGAGCAACGGCGGCGGCGAAACTCGACATCGGCGTTTGTGGCCGTCTTGATCATATTCCCACTAGTGGTGCTCGGCGGAAATAAATCATCAGCCACAAAGATGCGCAAAGATCACAAGGGAGAGAACCGCGGAGGGGCCCGCAAGCAATAAACGTGCGGGCCAGCCGGGCGTGCAGTCTGCCTTCTCGCTGCTGTACCGTCCGCGCCTTTCCGTGGCCATGAAACTTCCGCCTCGTAGCCACTAGTTCGCATTCGGAATCTCATCCGCGGCTTTGTCGAGCACCTCGATTTCGAGAACCTGAAGCGGATGAACTTTACGCCGCGTTGGATCGGTCCTCCTCGTTCCCCTGACGATGACCGGATGGTCCAACCCATCTTTGGCGATCTCCATCAAGTCGTCCGCATCCGCTTCGATCTCGCATTTGGTCTCCATGCCGGCGCCGTCGGGAGTTCGCACCGTGAATGACCGCTGATCCAAATCGATTTCCCTCAAGAGGCCGTGCGCGGTAGCGAGTTCCTCTCGTACGATGGTCGAGATGGCTTGGCGTACGCGGGCGCTCGATTCTCGTCGGAGTCGCACGGGACCGCGTGGAAGTTCGCGACCGGAGAGTTCGACGAGGTCGGTAGCGCCCCTTGGCCGAGGCACGAGTCGCGCCACTTGATTCAAGAGCAGTCTCCGCTGCGCCGCGCTCGGAATGGCTTGTTCGAGAAAAGCGCTGTCCTCCTCTGAACCAACCCAGGTAGCAGTTTCGAGATAAAGCTTGAGGGCCAGCCGTGCTTGCTTGCTTAGGCCGCTTTCCTCTGGGCCGGTTGCCACGATCTCAGGGAGTCTTAGTCCAACCTGAACGCTCCCCGGCATCCAGGCCACGATCCGCAAATCACACGCCTGTTTCATGTCTGATGTGGGCCGCGCCCCGACCGCCCCCCTCTGCAAGAACTCCGCGACGGATTGGACCCCGCGCCGCAGTAGCTCGAGCATCGTGGTCACCACGCTAGTCGGCGCATCGCCAAGTTCTATTTCCGGGCCTTGAAGGCGCATCCATACTTCGGCCTCTTCACTCGTCGCCGATGTGACGCCAACATAGTCCTCGACTTGGGCTCGAAGCGCGCGGATATGAGACACGACGGGCTCGGCCATCAGCGCGAATCGGGCGCGGTTGATCGGAAGAACATCGCGCTTAAGTGCGGCGAGCCCGGCCTCGAGGTGCGAGATCGCGCCCCTGGTTTGCTCCAACTGTTCGTCATTCTCGATCATAGCTCGACCCTTAGCGGCCACTTGCGGTCCTTTGGGTTGTTTGTTCTCGGTCGTCACCCCGCACGTGCGAAAAGAACTCGACCCACTCCTTGTATGCGAGGCTCCCATCGATTGCGGCAAGTACGTCGAATCCGTAGAGTCGCCTGACCATTCTCTCTGACTGGACATTGACTCCATCGGCCGTACGTCGGCGCTCATATCTACGTCCGGCCGCAACGCGAGCACGAGATCTATGTCGTTGGGCTCGGACTTGGCCGTGATATAACTGCCGTCTACTATTACCGCGACTGCGATCCGCGCCTTTCGCACGTCCTCAATATATCGCCGAAGCGTCTGAGTCAAGCGCTGTCTGCAATCAGAGCGAGTGAACCTGCCGAACACCTGCTCCACTTCGTCAAGAGTGCAGGAGTGAACGCCTTCAGGAAGCACGCCGTCATCGAATTCGGGTATCAATTCACCGCCTCTGTTGTAGTTCCACCTTCAGGTCGCCTGCATAACCGTCCAGGTGATGGATCGCTTCGAATTGGCTAGGCATGTAGTCATTGTCCGTGCTCCGCAAGCTAGGCCAAGCGAGCAAGGCAGTGGCTTCAATCCGATCACTTCTTCTCGCGCCGTTCGATCTTAGACCATGTATCACGCAGTCCGATTGTCCTATTGAACATCAGCTTGCCCGGCGTTGAGCCGGCATCCACGCAGAAGTAACCAATCCGTTCGAATTGATACCGCGATCCTACGGGCGCGTTACGCAGACTCGGCTCGACTTTGCAGCCGGACAACACCTCTAATGAATTCGGATTCAGATTGGCCGTGACGTCCTGGCCTTCCTCGACCTCATTCGGATTCTCTTTCGTGAAGAGGTTGTCGTAGAGCCGCACTTCGCAGTCAACGGCGTGCGCGGCCGACACCCAGTGTATAGTCGATTTGACCTTGCGTCCGTCAGGCGTTTTGCCGCCGCGCGTCGCCGGGTCGTACGTGCAATGCAGTTCAAGAATATTGCCGTTGTCGTCCTTGACGACGGCCACGCAGGTTATGAGATATCCGTAGCGCAGGCGGACTTCGCGGCCTGGCGAGAGACGGAAGAATTGCTTGGGGGGGTCTTCGCGAAAATCCTCCTGTTCGATGTAGAGGACCTTCGAGAACGGAATCCGGCGGGTTCCCATACTTTCATCTTCCGGATTGTTGACGGCGTCCATCTCCTCGACGAGGTCTTCGGGATAGTTGTCGATGACGACGCGCAACGGCCTCAATACTCCCATGACCCGCGCCGATCGCTTGTTCAGATCTTCGCGGAGGAAGTATTCGAGAGCCGACAGTTGCACCGTGTTGTTTGTCTTGGACACGCTGATGTTCGCGCAAAAGGTTCGAATCGCTTCAGCCGTATAACCACGCCGCCGCATTCCGGACAGCGTTGGCATGCGTGGATCGTCCCAGGCCGTTACGTGGCCTTCCTGCACCAGCGTCAAGAGCTTGCGCTTGCTCAAAAGCGTGTACGTGAGGTTAAGCCGGTCGAACTCGAACTGCCGGGATGGAAAGATGCCGAGCTGCTCGATAAACCAGTTGTACAACGGGCGGTTGTTTTCGAATTCGAGAGTGCATATTGAGTGGGTCACCTTCTCGATCGAATCCGACTGGCCGTGCGCGTAGTCGTACATAGGGTAGATGCACCATTGATCGCCGGTCCGATGATGCTCCATGTGAAGAATCCGGTACATAACGGGATCGCGCATGCTCAGGATCGGCGACGACATATCGATCTTCGCCCGCAACGTTCTCGAGCCGTCGGGGAACTCTCCATTCTTCATGCGCTCGAACAGATCGAGGTTTTCTTCGACAGAGCGATTTCTATACGGGCTCTCCAGACCAGGCTCCGTCAGCGTTCCCCGATGCCGGCGAACCTCATCCGCCGTCAAGTCGCACACGTAGCCTTTTCCGGCTTTGATCAACTGAACCGCCCACTCATAAAGCTGAGCGAAGTAGTCTGAAGCGTAGAACAATCCATCCCATTGAAATCCCAGCCAACGGACGTCATCCATAATGGAATCGACGTACTCGGTCTCTTCTTTGGACGGGTTCGTGTCATCGAAACGAAGATTGCACTTGCCGCCAAACTCGGCGGCCAGTCCGAAATCGAGGCATATCGCCTTAGCGTGTCCGATGTGCAGATATCCGTTTGGCTCGGGTGGAAAGCGGGTCTGAACGCGCCCGTCATGCTTACCGGCTTTCAGGTCCTCGATGACCGCGTCACGAATAAAATTAGAGCGGCCTTGCGATTCAACCGGCTCCGCGCCGGGATCAGATTCCAACGAGTTCATTTGTTTGTATTATCTCCTGAGCGAGCAACTTGAGGGTGGGATTTCCGCGATTCCGGTTTGTTTGTTTCCGTCCGCCATAGCATCGAAGGCGCATCCGGCAGCCGATTCTTTGGAAGAACGCGAACCAATCGCCGCCGGGGAAAGCCCGCGTTGAGCAGTTTCTCGTGCTATCTGTTTGCGAGAAAGATCTATTAGCCCGGGAAAAAGTAATGGCTGGGAGGCAGGGATTCGAACCCCAATAAGCAGAGTCAGAGTCTGCTGTCCTACCGTTGAACGACCTCCCAGCAACGCAAAAAACTATATTAGCCGCCCGCTTTCA
>JAHFUG010000477.1 GCA_023265195.1 Blastocatellia bacterium
GCTATGAGAGAAACAAAACGGGCAACGGTTTATTTCCACCGGGAAATTCATCTGGCCCTCACTCGAAAGGCAGCACAAGCAGAGCAGTCGATCTCGCATGTAGTCAATGAAGCCGTGCGGTTGGCGCTCACTGAGGATGATGAAGACCTCAAGGCTTTTCGCGAGCGAGTGGACGAACCAAACCTTGATTTTGGAAACGTCGTAAAAAGCCTGAAGCGCCGTGGAAAGCTATAGGCTCCAGATCAAGAAGTCCGCCTCGAAGGAACTGGAGTCGGTCGGCACTAAGAAGGATCGGCAACGGCTCGTGAGGGCGATCAATGCGCTGGCGACACATCCGCGTCCACAAGGATGTGAGAAGCTTTCGGGCGAGGAGAACAGGTATCGAATCCGGCAGGGAAACTATCGGATCGTTTATTCAGTGGATGATCGCGCGCGACTCGTTCTGGTGACCAAGATTGGAGATCGCAAAGAGGTGTACCGCTGAGTGCATGGCTGACTCGGCGCTGGAGCCAAGCCGCAGAAAGCGCGGCTGGCTCAGCTTCTGCGTTATGCGTCTTCCGTGATGCGAAGAAATATGGAAGGCATTGTGAGAAAGAACTATGAATAACAAAATCCAACAACTCGCCGAACAAGAAATCGATGATCTGATTACCATTGCGGATAGATTCATTGCCGGTGCCAAAACAAGTGACAGCGGATGGGAGCCGGAGCAGATCGCGGAAGTCATAACGTGGATATCGCGCACTGGTCAAATAATCCGCAAGCTTTATAATGGTGAAGGCCAGCACTTTGAAAACTACCAGCGACTAACTAAGAAGGACTTTACCAACGTTCATAGCAATTCCTATATGCACATCTGCGAAGCTCAAGGAATATTGAAAGCCATAAAGCACGAATTGAATACGGGGCTACTTGTTGATCTGAGAAGTTTATTACAGGCAACAATTCTTTGCAGACTTCCTCGAAATGGCAGAGCACCTGCATTCTGAAGGATATAAAGATGCCGCAGCGGTTACCATCGGCGCAGTGCTGGAAGACTCTTTAAGAAAACTCGCCGATAAACATGGCATCCCGACTATAGCCCCTAATGGACGACGAGGTGCAACATGCTTACAACGGTTTGGGCGATTGTTCGAGACGGCAGGATAGAGTTGTCGGAGGACGTTGACGTTCCGGACGGTTCTCAGGTTCTGGTGACAGTCATACCGGGCGATCGGCAGTTCTGGTTCGAAGCGAGTCAGAGTTCCCTTGACGCGGTTTGGAGCAATACGGACGACGATGTCTACGCCGACTTACTAGAGGGGTGAGATCATCCTGATTCACTACCCGTTCTCGAACCTCACTGGCGCAAAGGTTCGCCCTGCCGTCGCTGTAAACGCACGGCACAGATCGAACGATCTCATCATTGTCCCGCTAACAAGCCGGACCGGCTCATTGCTGCTCCGGGAATTCGCGCTGGCAGATTGGAAGGGCGCCGGGCTTAATGTTGCGACAGCCGTGAAGTGGCTTATACACAATCCACGAGCGGCTTGTAGTCAGGCGCATTGGGGCTTTGTCTGCCGTTGACCTTGATTCCGTTGACGCCTCGCTTCGGTCGTGGCTCGATCTGCGGTAGCACAGAACGTACTTGACGTTGGCGCCAGCGCGTCGAACTCACCGCATGCACCGTAGCCGCAAACTACGCGGCACGGTGATGCGGGGCGTTAGGCCGACAGACGCGCGTCACCGCCGATAGCGGCGCCCCGTGTTTGCCAATGGGCTGTAGACCATCACTCGAACCCCAGGAGGAACACCATGATCGTTGAAGCACAGGTAACCATCAACGGATCCAAGGCGGCGATCTGGGCCACTATCACCAACATCGAGAGCGCCTCGGAAACAACCATCAGCGGAATCGAAAACATTCAGGTTCTCGAAAAACCGGCCAACGGGCTCGTAGGACTAAGGTGGCGACAGACCCGAACGCTATTCGGCAAGGCAGCTACCGCGGAAAAGTGGATCACTGATGCTGCTGAGAACGAGTTCTACAAAACCAGAGCAGAAAGTGATGGATTTGTATTCTTATCCACCATTAGTATTTCTGAGAGCAGTGGCGGCATTACGTTGACTAGTTCTCATGATTCCAAGCCTCAAGGTATCGTTGCAAGATTACTGTCGATCCCAATGGGGTTGCTGTTCAAGGGCGTGGCGAAAAAGGCCCTCCTGCAAGACCTAAACGATATTAAGTCCGCAGTTGAACAGGAATGATCCGATTGCGCCTAACGGCATGCAGCGGACGCGCTTCGAGCGCCGCTGATGCCGAGCGTTAGCCAGTATGAGAATCTACAGACTACAACACGCCCTCCACACCACTGACGATGAAACTACCAGAGGATTAAACCATGAAAACGACTAATATCGCTGCCTTGATAACGTGCTTCGTCCTGGCATTACAAACGCCGGGCTCGACGCAGGACTCCCCAAAAGACAAGACCGCACCGCGTGAGACGAAACCGAGCACGCCAAAGGACGTTCTGAAGTCCCTGGTGGGCTCATGGGAGGGCGCCTGCCGAACCTGGCTTGAACACGGCAAACTGGGCGACGAGTCCAAGGTAAAGGGAGAAATTCGCCCGATTCTCGACGGACGCATTGTCCGTCACACGTATGAGGGAACGATGCAAGGGAAACCCCGGCATGGCGAGGAGACGATCGCATTTAGTGGAACGACGAAGCAATTTCAGGTCTCGTGGGTGGACGAATTTCACATGCGCGCAGCAATCCTGTTCTCCGAGGGAGAAGCGAGCGAGAAGGGATTCACCGTCAAAGGGAAATTCAAAACCGCACCGGATGCTCCCGCCTGGGGTTGGAACACCGTCTTTGAAGTCATCGACGCGGATCATCTCACGATCACCGCCTATGTCATCACGCCAGAAGGGCGGGAGGCGAAAGCGGTCGAGACGAAGTATAGTCGCGCAAAACAGTAACCGGAAACCGAGGGCATCCCTTGGACCCGCTGGCTAACCAAGTGCTGCAGCGAACGGCGGCGGGCCATCGCGGTTGCGAGCGGCGCGCCGCGTGGCCGCCGTCGCTGAGCTTGGGCCGGTTGGCCGGCTAAGGGCATCGACCATTCGCGTGGATGGAGGCAACGATGGCGAAAATCACCGGAATCGGCGGCGTCTTCTTCAAAAGCAGAAACGACAGCGCCGCACTTGCAGCCTGGTATCAGAAGCACTTGGGCCTGCCACTAGAGAGCTTTGGCGGCGCTATTCTGAGATGGCTGGATGACAAGCGCCGGCCAAAGGCGACACTCGTAATGAGCGCTTGGCTGCGTTGTTGATCATTGACAACAGGCTTCCCACAACGCCGATGATTAAACCTAGCGCGGCTGTCGGCGGAGAGGACTGAGTCTTCGCACGAATAACAGTTCGCCCCCACACTGTTGGCAAAGCCGAGCTTCGGGTTGTTCTTGTTGGTCTTGTTGTTCTTGAGGCGGTTCAGCGCAGATTTTAGTCCGGCCGGCGCCGAGCAGTTCTCGGGCTTTGGTGAGTAAGCGCCGGTTGGAACAGCAAAAGGAGGTGCTGCTGCCGGTGACGCACTTCAGAAGCAATGGGTAGTCTCGACCTCAAGGCTGTAGGCAGCGGTGAAACCGGTTCAAGTATCTTGCCCCCTACATCTTCCGCGTAGCGATCAGCAATAGTCGACCTCGCCGGCATTCCTCACACGCCCCACGCGCCGCTGAGATGAATGTTCGCGCCATTAACGTAGCTTGCTTCATCCGACAGTAAGAAACACGCCACGGAGGCGGCGTCCTTTGTGCCGCCGATATACCCCGCCGGAATATTCTTGACCATTTTCGATAGTTCCTCCGGCGGAGCGCTGCCCGAGTCAATAAAGCCGGGCGAGATGGCGTTCACCGTAATGTTGTGCGGGGCAAGAACCTTGGCCAGCGATTTTGTCAGAATCAACACGCCCGACTTCGCTATGTAGTGAGCGGTGATGGCCGGTTGGCCGATCTGTTGATCCGCGTTGGCCATGCTGAAGTTGATAATGCGGCCCCACTTTCGTTCCATCATCGCGGGCGCAACGGCTTTGCTGAGATAGAAGACCGGGTGCAGGTTATTGTCGAACATCAATTGCCATCCTTCCACGGTCTCTTGCAGGAGAGGGACGCGATGGTAGGGTCCTGCCGAATTTATCAGCGCGTCGATATGGCCCATCTCGCTCTGAACTTGCTCGACCAACCGTTGTGCGGCGGCGGGGTCGGAGACGTCGGCTTGCACGGTCATCGCCCGAACGCCGCTTGCGGTCAGCGACTCAGTCAAATCACGAGCGTCCGCTTCGCTCGAACGATAACAAGTTGCTATGGACCAGCCCGCGCCGGCTAGTCTCAAGGCGATTTCGCGGCCAATGCCGCGCGCGCCTCCAGCGATCAATGCGACTTTATCTTGCATGCCTCACCTCCAGTAAGTGATTCGGTTTGGTGCGAGCAAAGTTCTCGCCCTCATTCTCTGAATCAGCCGGGATCAACGAAGTCCGTCGCCTTCCCTTATCAGCGTTGATCAGCGTTGATCAGCGTTACGAAGTCAGCGCAAATCAGCGGTTATTCCGGCTGTATATTTCTTTCTACACGCGCCTCGGCCGAAAGATCGCCGAATGCCGAACTTGCTGAATCAAGCGGCCGCCCGCCGTCAGTTGAATATCCAATATGACGAACTCATGCCCCTTGCGTTCAAAAGCGTCGCGTATCAGCCCGCTAACGGCGATCTCCTCTTTGTCATGGGCCACGTCCCAGTTCTTGATCTCGCTCGCCGTGTGAATCCACGGGCCAAGCCTATAGTTTCGAACAAGCGATTGATTGCATAGCCCGAGCAGGAACGCTGGATGCGCGACTCCATCGGCGCCTCGATAAATATCGAGCTTCTCTTCGATCCTATCCAGCAGTTCTGTTTCGCAGCGCTTCACATCCAGAGTCTCCCTGACCGAGCCAATTCGACTGCCGGGTTCGAACGAATCAAGCGAAGCGAGGGGTCTGGCGTCCAATGAGGGCAAGTCCGGCTCCGCTTGAGTGGCTGGCGATGGTTGGCCGAGCCAGTGCGATGAGTCTTCAACCGTGGCGAGCCCTGTAGCGCAAATCGTCTCATCGGCGCGAGCGGCGGTCAGGGCAATCTTGACCGGGCTCGAATCGGCGTCTACTTCGGCGCGGACAATGACATCGTCGCCTTCGTAGAAGGGCTGATGGAATTTCACCTGCATCGAGCCGCGCTGGAGCCAGTCGAGGGAATATCGCTCAACGACTGGGGCGGTCATGTAGCCATACACGATAACGCCGGGAACCAGCCCGCCTCGAAAGCCATACTGGGTTGCAACGGCGTCGTCATGGATTTTGTTTTCGGATTCAGTCGCGGTGTTGTGAGCGCGAACGTGGTATTGAGGAAGGTGAGTCATTGCACTCAAGAGCGGTCAGCGGTCAGCAATCAGCAGTCAGCGGTCAGCGGTCAGCGGTCAGCAATCAGCGCTCAGCGGTCAGCGGTCAGCGGTCAGCGATCAGCGGTCAGCGGTCAGCAATCAGCGGTCAGCGGTCAGCGGTCAGCAATCAGCGGTCAGCGGTCAGCGGTCAGCGGTCAG
>JAHFUG010000478.1 GCA_023265195.1 Blastocatellia bacterium
CTCCTAGCGGAGGGCGGAACCGCCAACTACGCATCCTATAAACATTGCCCTCCTAGCGGAGGGCGGAACTTCCGACTACGCGTCCTATAAACATTGCCCTCCTAGCGGAGACCCACCAACGCGTTGGCGGCGTTGGGGACGGACCGGTCGCTCTGTGGCTTGGCTATGAACAATCCACCAACGGCGTTGGTCAGATTTCGGTACAGGACGTTCGCTAACCCCGCGCGATTCCCTTATCTGAAATGCCGGTCACCCTAGTCAGCCCTTCATAAGCCGTCGCCAGCATTTTGATTTCCATCATTGCTCCCGGGCCGAGCTTCAACGCCTCTCCTCGGCCAACGGCGTCCGAGAGAATCGGCAGAGTCGCGCACGGTTCCAATGCAATGTTGTAAGTCGACCGCCACCACGGATAACCCTCGCCGCCGCGATAGACCTGCCAGTACCAGAGATGCTTGAACACTTCAGCCGGATATCGCAGCCCGAAGCCAACTCGCTTCGAAGTGTTCGTCACCGCGCACCAGCCGTCAGAGATTCCTTCGAGAAACACCATATCTTGAGCCTTCGCCTCCGGCCCCGGAATTAAAGACAGGTCGATCGAGCCGCCGTCGTTTCCCACGGCGATCGGCCAGGCGCTGACTTGATCTGGTCTTAAGCGGGAATCCGTTGGATTGTACTGAGCATAAGTTCGAATGCGGCACTCAGGCAGATCGATGCGGCAGGTCTCATCCATGAACGGCCATCCCAACGCGGGATGATGCCCCCACGTGAAATCAACTTCCTGGCTCCCTTCATTGGTGACTTGTTCGTTGATGAATAAAACAGCGTCGCCGCCTCTCAGCGACATGGTTCTGACTACGCGAAAGGGCGTTCGAACGGTTCGCACCACGAAGCGGACTTCTATTTCATCAACGCCGTCCTTGACGATCGTGTAATCCCAAGGCAGCAGCAATACCTCGCCGTGCTGACCGATCTCCGCGGCTTGGTGAAGCGAGGGACCGCCGCAGTTCGGAAATAATTCCTGCCAGCCGCCTTCGTAGTAATCCATGTGAAAGCCGGATGACCGCGGACTCGTGGGCAAAAAATGATCGCGAGGCCTCAAGCCAAGCCTCGTGCGCCACATGAAGTCGATGTCGAGAGGTTTGTAAAGAAATTCGTAAATGTCGGCGCCCTTGTCGGCGATGACCGTAACGCGCAGCTTCTCATTCTCGAGGGTGACGGCTCGATAGCCCGCGAGAATGAATTCGGTTATGCGGCAACCGTAGTTGCGGTTGTGATGATAGGTTTGATAGCTCATCCTTCTGGGTTTCTCGCCGGCGTATGCGAGTCACCGCCTCTCCAAAATACAGCGCCACATAGGCGAGGTGCGGGCGCCGGGAATGCATAATTGCATTTCCATTCTTTAGGCCGCAATGCCGGAATTGTCCCCTGACCACCGTGCTCAATTCCCTGACTCCCATCCCCCTGTCCTTTTTCGCATGACGACAGGGAGAAAATTGGGGAGAAGGGGAATTGATGATTGATGATTGGGGAGAAGGGAATTGATGATTGATGAATGATGATTGATGATTGGGGAAGGTGGGGGGGAATTGATGAATGATGATTGATGTGAATTGCGCATTGCGGATCGATGTTGCAATCGCGATCATCAATTCCCCTTCCCCTCCCCAATCATCAATCATCAATCATCAATTCCCCTTCCCCTCCCCAATCATCAATCATCAATCATCATTCATCAATTCCCCTTCCCCTCTCCCCAATCATCAATCATCATTCATCAATTCCCCTTTCCCCCAATCATCCTTATTGACATGTGACATCCTTCCACTTACCATCACTGTGATCTGTCGCGGCTTCGCAAGCCACGCCCCCCTCCGATAGCAAGACCCCGCTTAAGCCAAGCCGCCTCGTCGCGCGGTACGTTGACGACGACAGTTAGAACCGAATGACAATTCGATCCAAGATTCAGAGACTAATAGCCAGAATCGGCGTACTTGCGGCCGCGCTACTTGGCGTCGTGTTCGCCGGGCCAAATGCGGCCTGGTCTGACTTCAGTCGAGAAAGCATTCGCATCAGTTCCTCGCCGCCGGAACTCCAGTCATATCTCCGGTCCTATAGAAGCAAGACGGCGTCGCACAAAGTCGTCGTCTATAACAATGACGAAATACTTCTAAGCCAACTTGCGGTTGAAGGCGCGGTCAGGGTCGAAGACTACGGCTTTTTTTCGTTATACAGCGTTCCCTCGCGATCGCTCGATCGGTTGACGAATTCCGCCGCCGCCGTGCGGGACGACATGAATCTGATCCTGCTTAGACGAGGCGCCATCGATACAACTCAAACCGAATCCAGCCGCCAGGAAACGCTTGATAATGGAACTTCACCGGACCGCCGGCTCTATCTCGTTCAGATGCGGGGCCCCATCAAGCCCGAGTGGTTCGAGTGGCTTGGCTCAACGGCTCACATCGTAACTTATCTGCCAAACAACGCCTATCTGATCAGCGCCGGCGACGAAGGCGCCGCCGCGATCGACCGGAAGCGGTCGGAGGACGGCGGCTTCATTCAATGGTCGTCGGCGTACACATCGGATCTCAAGATTGCGCCTGAGATCGACTCAACATCCGATGAACCGGTTTCCTGCACGATACAACTGATCAAGAGCGGCAAGACAGCACGCGATCTCGCCCGGATTCGCGAGCTAGCTCAATCCGAGATCGGCCAGCCGGAGAGCTATCTTGGCTACACAAACATTCGCGTGTCCATCAAGGCGAGCGGCCTCGCTAACATCGCAAGCATGAGCCGAGTCATCTGGATCGAGCGATTCCAGGAACCGAGACTGCTTGACGAACGGCAAGATCAAATAATCGCCGCAAACTATTTCGCGAATCGCCTGAACGGCCCAGGATACATCTCGTGGCTTGCGAGCAAAGGCATTACGTCGTCTCCCGATTTCGTCGTCGATGTCTCGGATTCAGGCATCGACCAGGGAAACCTGAACCCGGCGGTCTTGCACCGAGACTTCCTGAACGCAGCCGGAGCCGGACGCATCGCCTACGCACGCTTCATCGGAGCGGGTTCATCGAGCGGCGTGCTCGGCGACATCACCGGCCACGGCACGCTCAACGCTTCGATCGTCGGAGGCTACAACAACGGAGCGTCGTTTCCGGACGTCGATGAAGGGGGATATCACCTCGGGCTTGGAGTTCATCCGTTCGCCGGAATCGGAATAACCAAAATATTCAACCCGGATTTCACGCATCCCGATTTCATCGCTATGGTCGAGGCAATGTACGCAAGCGGAGCGCGGATCTCGAACAACAGTTGGGGCGGCGAGACCAATGCTTACACCGCCGAATGCCAGATCTATGACGCGCTGGTAAGAGACTCTCAAGGAGCGGTTCCCGGCAATCAGGAACTGTGCGCGGTCTTCGCGGCGGGCAACGGCGGACCGCATGGTCATATGAACTCACCGGCAACCGCGAAGAACGTCATCGCCGTTGGAGCGAACGAGAACCTCCGCCCGACTGGAACGGACGGGTGCATGATCCCACCGGCGGGCGCAAGCGATGTAGGATCGATGGCGCGCTTCTCATCGGGAGGCCCCGTCATGGACGGCCGAACCAAACCGGATTTGGTCGCGCCGGGAACTCACATTCAAGGCGCGCAGTCGCAAGACTCGGCCTTCACGGCGCTGGGAATCTGCGGACCTCGCAACTTTCCGCCGGGCCAAACTCTCTACACGTGGTCGTCAGGCACCAGTCATTCGGCGCCCGCCGTCGCCGGAGCAGCCGCGCTGGCCAGACAGTATTTTCAGCAAGCCACCGGCAGCCCGCCAAGCGCGGCGATGATCAAGGCGTTCCTGCTCAACTCCACGACGTGGCTCGAGGGAGACCTCTCCGGCGATCCGCTCCCAAGCAACGAACAGGGCTGGGGTCTCTTGAATCTGGGCCGCGCCTTCGACGCCGCGCCTCGCATCCTTGTAGATCAAACGCGTAGCTTCACGAACACTGGACAAGTTTTCACGATTCACGGACGCGTTTCGGATCCAACGAAACCGCTTCGTGTGACCCTCGCATGGACCGACGCGCCGGGAGCGATCAACGCAAGCCCGGTTGTGAACGACCTCGATCTTCAAGTCGAGATAGACGGGCTGACTTATTCAGGCAATTACTTTGTCTTCTCCCTGTCGTCGCCCGGAGGCCCGGCCGATAAGCTCAACAACGTCGAGTCAGTCTGGCTGCCTGAGGGCGCGACGGGCGACTTCACTATCAGGGTGATCGCGGCGAACATAACCGGCGATGGAGTGCCGGGAAACGCGGCCGGTCTCGACCAGGATTTCGCATTGATCGCCTACAACGCAAACTCAACCGATGCCTCAGTCGACGGCCCGCCGTCGGCTCGAATCGTCTATCCGGCCGGTGGAGAAACGCTGACAGCGGGAAGCGTCGCGCAACTACGATGGTCATCGTCGGACGACCACGCGGTTAGGACTCAGCGAGTAGAATTCTCCGGCGACGGCGGCGCGGCTTTCGACACGATTGCCCTGTTGGACGGCCGCGCTCAGAGCTTCGACTGGAGAGTCCCGGCGATTCCGACACTGAAAGGCCGAATTAGAATCACGGCGCTCGACGGAGTCAATCTCCCGGTTTCGGCGGAAAGCCCGCGAGACTTCGAACTGGTTCCTGGGCCTCCCGACACGTCGCCGCCGAGAGTATCGCTGCTGTCACCGCGTGACGGCGACCTGATCGCGGGCGGCGCGGCTACAGCCATCAAATGGACCGAGTCTGACGACGTCGGAGTCGTGCGCCGCAAGATTGAGTTATCAACCGACGGCGGGCTCTCATTCCAGGAGATTGCGTCGATCAACGGTCCGGGTTCCGCGGATCAACAGACTTATCAATGGCAGACCCCGGCTGCGCTTACAACACGGTCGGGCAAGATTCGAATCACGGCTTACGATGGAGCCGGCAATTCCGCTCCGGCAGCTTCGTCGGGGAGTTTTCAAGTATGGGCGCTCCCGTCAATCAATGACGCGTCGTACGTTACTCTCGCTGACGGCAGAGGCGAGATCACAGTGATGGGAGCGGGGTTCCGGCTCGACGAAACGGAGATATTCGTGGATGGGATCAGTCTGAGGAAGATCAGTTACCCGGCAGGGTATGACAACGGTGACGGTACGTTCAGGCGAGTGATAAGCCGCGACAAGAAGATTCAAAAGCGGATCCCGGCTGGAGCCAACGTCTCTATAGTCATCAAGCTGACTCGCACCGGCCAGACTTCATCTCCGTTCAGCTTCAGACGAAGCGAGTGAGGCTTCGAAGGAGATTAGGCGGCAGATTCTGCGTGACCCGTACCCCTCAACGCATCGGGATCGTTAGTGTAACCGAGCGCAACCGTCCAGCGTCATCCCTGTCGACCGACGTTATCCGCCTGCCGGGCGACGTTATCCGGAAGGGACCGTTTTGCGCATCATGTTGACCCTTGTCTGAAACTCGTCTCGGAAGTCGCTGCTTGGCAATTGCTCGATTATCCAGGAGGACCTGACGTCACGGTAGTCCCGTAGGGACGACCTGTCTGTAGTAGTAGCGTTGAGCAGGTGAAAG
>JAHFUG010000479.1 GCA_023265195.1 Blastocatellia bacterium
CGTCGGACGATGATTATCACAATCGGACGGTAAGGGGTCAGGCTTGATATTGTTGATATTCCCATTGCTGTTCCGAATCTCAATAAAGTCAAGCCTGACCCCTCCTGACGTGACGTGCTGTTGATGATGTGGCGATGGAGTGCACGTCTTATCCGTTTCCCACTTGGGCGTCTCAACCGCGCTCGGCACCAGGTAATTCATAAAGCTGCCGTTCAGGTTGTTGCCGCTTTCGTCGTACTGAATCTCTTCGTACATGGCCGGCGCCAGGCCCATCGTCAACCCGCCGTGAACCTAGCCTTCGACGATCATTGGATTTATGATGTTGCCGCAATCGGACGGTAAAGGGTCAGGCTTGATATTGTTCATATTCCCATTGCTGTTCCGAATCTCAATAAAGTCAAGCCTGACCCCTCCTGACGTGCGATCCACCGTTCTTCGCTGTGATCTTCTCGATTATCGAGGCGCGCGAGTATTGGTCCATCTATAATTTAGGGCTCTTGTAGGCAATCACGGTGGCGAGGACGAAGGGTGTTCTTCGCCCTGCAACGAGGCAGCCTGATTGAGGATGTCTTTCCCCATAGTGTTTATTTGCGCCAGTTTTCTACGTAAAGACCTGTGACACGCTCGAAATGCCGTTCGTTGTTGGTGGTTACTCCAAACCCGTTCGTTAGGGCGGTGGCCGCGATCAGAATATCGGCATCACCGACCAGCTCGCCGCGTTTGTAGAGATTAGCGTATATCTCCGCGGCTTTGACGATGACGTTTTCAGTGAGAGGTAGAACCTCGCTTCCAGCGCAAAATTGGTCAAAAGCCCCTTCGCGTTTTGCGGCGCCTTTTGACTTCAGGCCGCGCAAGACCTCGTATCGAGTAATGATAGAAAGCGTGAACCGCTGATGTTCGGCCAGATAGTCTTGAGCTTTGCCGGCGACAACCGGGTCCTGCCGCATCAGCAGCGATAGAATGTCGGTGTCGAGAAGAACTTGTGGCGCGCTCATGACAATGTGCGATCTCTGAAGAAATGGCTTCGATCCAATGCGATCTTCTCTATCTCGTCAATCTCTTGATCCGAGAGACCTTCGTAGACCTTCGCAGCCAAGCTAAGGGGGTTGTCGTCTTCTTTGAGGGATTCTTCAACAATCAACCGCACCCTTTGCCCTTCGGCAAGCCGCAAGTCCTCTGAAGACAATGGCCGGAAGGCGCCCTTCTCGTAAACTGCTTCTATCGCTTGCCCCATGGTCGTCCTCCCTTAACGTTCGCTTTGCCCGCTTTCCAGCGGCTTGGCCCGAGTCCCTGCGCTTGGGCTGATCGCTTTGTTACTATATCACGGCGCAAAGAGAGATCGACCGGCCGAAGGTCAAGGATCAGTCGCAATGTCGATGACGCTATACTCATACTGAAACGCTTGGGGCTGTCGGAACAGCCACTCTTCGCCGTAGGCAATTGCTTCCATTTGAATTCGGCCCCGCTCGGTTTGCTCGTGCTCCCCTTCTAATGAATGAGCCCAGTCTTCATGCGGGACGAGAATTCGGGCAAGACCCGCTGGAAGCGCAACCTCGTCCGCTAGAATCCGCCACTCTCGCTCCCAGGTAAAATCGATCGGTGGGTCCGCGTCAGGCTCATATCTTACATGTCTCCACTTGTGACTTTCCGACAGCAAGTTGAATTCATGACCAGCTTGGTAGATAACTGGGCGGCCACCTTGCGAAAACAGCCATTTCTTTGAAACCTGGACCCCAAACGGGCGATATCTCCCCATGACCTTATGAAAGGTGTTTTCTGGCGCTTCCGTAAAGCAGACGCATCGATACCCGCCCTTAATCCTGCCGACTCCACCCAGAAGCCGCCGCTCCGAGACGATCCTGTGGAGGATATCAAAGGCTTCTTGGTCGGTATCGCCCTTGATCCAGTGAACGAGATAGTTGGATAGGTCATCTCTTGCCATTGGCTTTTCTCAAAGTACGACGGAAAAGAATCCTAGCGTGCTTCGTCGCCGCAGGAATCGTAGGACAAAGTTGAGAAGAGGCTAGGAGCCGTCAGGTACAGACAATTCACTCGCTGGCGTTAACATGCTTGGTAGGCTCCGCTTCAAGTACAAGTATTTGCTTTGTGACTTGAATCGTTACGTTAACCTGCTGAGGCTGTGGCCACAGAACGTACCCCGCCGCATAGTTATTCCGAACTTCCGGGAGGAAGTGAACACCTGCCCATCCTTCCTTTCGGCGGCGGCAACAAACCATTCACGCACCCTTTTCCCGATTTGTTTTGCGTTCATTGCAGTACCTTGGTTATAGAGGCTTAAGACGGGCTTAGCAGGACACAGCATGGCAGGATCTCCGACTTTGCACTTGTTAGGGTTGGGAAATGTGAATCCTGTACCTGTAGCATTCATTTGTTTGTTGAAGCCGTCGCCGTTCCTAACTTTTCACTTAACCACACGTTGATCAGAGTCTCGGTAGACACACCTTGCTTGCGAGCGCAATCGGTAAGTCTCTTCGCCAACTCAGGCTCTAACGCCGTCAAGAAAACACGCCGCTGGATGTCCACCTCAAATTCTGCCTCCCGCGTCAGATCCCAGTAGTCGGATAGATCGTGGCTATCCCAGAACTCGGCGGCCTCTTCGATGCTCTTGAAATGTTGAGGAATCGGGTCACGCTTTACGCTACTTTTTCGCATATGCTCTTCTTTCCTTCTTGGTCATATCTCTAGCGCTGATGATTAAGGCCTCACCGCGCGCTTTGAGAACAAAGTAGATTATGAGATACCTACCGGCGTTAGTTTGTCCCAGCGCCGCATACAAGTCTTCGCCGTGAATATCTCCCTTCTCGAGGAAACGACAGCGCGGCGCCCGATCAAAGACCCCTTCGACTTCGTCCGTCATAACATTGTGCTTCACTAGCAGCTTGTCAATGACGTTCCTCAGCCATATTACACCGCTTATTCTCATCTTTCACGAGTATGCATACCTGCGCGCCGCCGGCGCAAGCGCACTGCCGACCTCACCTAATGGCGGACGTTTACGCGCGCCAAAGTCGGTCCGCCTACTCACTCACTCCGTTCTCCCTCAACAACTTCCATACCTTCGCCGGAGTGATCGGTATATCAATATGACGAACCCCGAGATGCCACAACGCGTCCACCACCGCGTTAACGATCGCCGCGGGAGCCCCGACAGTAGCGGACTCGCCGACTCCCTTTGCGCCCAGCGGATGATGCGGAGATGGAGTGCATGTCTTATCCGTTTCCCACTTCGGCGTCTCGACCGCGGTCGGCACCAGGTAATTCATGAAGCTGCCGTTCAGGTTGTTGCCGCTCTCATCGTACTGAATCTCTTCGTACAGGGCCGGCGCCAGGCCCATCGTCAATCCGCCATGAATCTGCCCTTCGACGATCATGGGATTGATGATGTTGCCGCAGTCGTCCACGGCCACGAATCGCCTGATCTTGACCTCACCCGTTCCTTTGTCGAGATCCACCACGCAGATGTAGCTGCCGAACGGATAAGTCAGGTTCGGAGGATCGTAGTAATCGACCGCCTCGAGTCCAGCTTCCATTCCGGGAGGATGATTGGTGTAAGCCGCAAGCGAAATTTCCTGAATCGTCTTCGCGCGATCGGGAGAGCCTTTGACGTGGAACTTGCCAGGCTCCCATTCGAGGTCGTCTTCGTGAGCTTCGAGCAAATACGCCGCGATCTTTTTGGCTTTGTCCCTGATCTTGCGCGCGGCCATCGCGCAAGCCGCGCCGGCGACCGGCGTGCTGCGGCTAGCATAGGTGCCGAGACCGTATGGCGCCGTATCGGTGTCGCCTTCTTCGACCGCGATGTCGGCGACTGGAAATCCAAGCTCCTCGGCGATGATTTGCGCGTAGGTCGTCTCGTGGCCTTGTCCCTGAGACTTGGTGCCGAATCGAGCGATGACTTTTCCGGTGGGATGGACGCGAATCTCGGCGCTGTCGAACATCTTTAGCCCGAGGATGTCGAAGTGCTTGGACGGGCCTGCTCCGACAATCTCGGTGAAGCTCGAGATGCCGATCCCCATCAACTCGCCGCGAGCGCGCTTCTCAATTTGTTCCTTCCGAAGCTCGTCGTATCCGACTCTCTCCATCGCGAGCTTCAACGCGCCCGCGTAGTTGCCGCTGTCGTACTCCCATCCGAGCGCCGACTTGTAGGGAAACTGTTCCGGTTTGATGAAATTCTTCATTCGGAACTCGGCTGGGTCCATGCCGATATCGTGCGCCATGACGTCGGCCATGCGCTCGATGGTGTGTACGGCTTCGGTGACGCGGAACGAGCACCGGTAAGCGATCCCACCCGGCGGCTTGTTGGTGTAAGCGCCATCGACCTCAACGTGAGCGGCTTTCAGGTCATAAGAACCGGTGCAGATGTGAAACAACCCCGCCGGAAACTTCGAGGGATTCGCCGCCGCGTCGGTGTAACCGTGATCGGCGATGGTCTTGATTCGCAGCCCGGTCACCGTGCCGTCTTTCTTGCCGGCCAGTTCGGCGGCTATGTGATAGTCGCGCGCGAACGAATCGGCTTGGAGATTCTCCATCCGGTCTTCGATCCACTTGACGGGTTTGCCGGTGAGGACCGAAGCCGCGACCGCGATCACGTATCCAGGGTAGACCGGGACTTTTCCGCCGAATCCGCCGCCGATGTCGGGCGAGATTATTTGAATCTTGTGCTCGGCGAGTCCAACGTGTCCGGCGACCAGGGCGAACACGGTGCGAATCGCGTGCGGCGCCTGGGTCGTCATCCAAACGGTGAGCTTGCCGGTTACTTTGTTGAAATGCGCGACGCAGCCGCACGTCTCGATCGACGAAACGTGAATTCGCGGAATGTAGATATCCTGTTGGACGGTGACCTCGGCTTCTTGAAAAGTCTTGTCGGTCGCGGCCTTATCGCCCCACTCCCAATGCCATATGTGATTGTCTTTTTTGCCTTCCTTGTCGGTGCGAAGAACGGGCGCGCCGGGCAGCAGCGCTTTCTTGGGATCGACGACGACGGGCAGCGGATCGTAGTCAACTTCCACGCCGTCGACTCCATCGGCCGCTACGTACCGGGAAGTAGCCAGCACCGCCGCGACCTCCTGAGCTTGATACATCACCTTTTCAACCGGTAGAACCATCTGCGTGTCGGACATCAGCGTAGGCATCCAGTGAAGATTGTATTTCTCGAGATCCTTGCCCGTTATGACCGCCACTACTCCCGGGATCGCCAACGCTTTCGACGTGTCGATATTTTTTATCGTCGCGTGCGCGTACGGACTACGCACGATGTCCATATAGAGCATATCCGGCAGCACGACGTCGTCTACGTAATTTCCCTGGCCTCGAATGAACCGCGGGTCTTCTTTGCGTTTGACCGAATGGCCCATTCCGCCTATTTCCGGTGAAGTCCTTGGCGTCATTATGCACCTCCCTCTCGCATCGCCCGCGCGGCGTGTTGATACGCCTTCACGATGTTGACATAGCCGGTACATCGGCAAAGATTTCCCGATATCGCGTGACGAATCTCGTCTTCGGTGGGATCGGGATTGCTCTTCAGAAACTCGAACCCGGTCATGAGCATCCCCGGCGTGCAGAAGCCGCACTGCAAACC
>JAHFUG010000112.1:0-9659 GCA_023265195.1 Blastocatellia bacterium
AACACGGCGGTGACGGTGGAGTTGATAACGCCGATCGCGATGGAGAAAGGGTTGAGGTTCGCGATCCGGGAAGGTGGACGAACGGTGGGAGCCGGCACGATCAGCGAGATCATCGAGTAGAGGTTGTGCTGGGGGCCGTGGTTGCTGCTATAATGACCGTTTTGCTTCAGAGGGATTATGCCGAGAGATAACATTGTTTTGCAGTGCACGGAATGCAAGAGCCGTAACTACGTCACTACGAAGAACAAGAAGAAGACGCCGGATCGGCTGGAATTCAAGAAGTTTTGCAACCGGTGCAGAGCGCACAAGCCGCATAAGGAGACGAAGTAGGAATTGCTGATCTCGGATTGCGGAATGCGGATTCACAAAGATGCGGTGCTCACAGTCGGCGATGGCGGATGCGGAATCAGCAATTCTGCGGAGGGGTATAGTGTTAGCGGCTAGCACGGCGGTCTCCAAAACCGTAAGGCCGGGTTCGAATCCTGGTACCCCTGCCACGAGCTTTGAGTGAACGTTTTTAGGAGCCGGGTGGAACGATGAGTGGAGTGACAGAGTTCCCTGATGACGAAGGGGCGTCGATTGGCGGAAAGCCCGAAAGCCTGGAAGTGGACGAGGGGCGGCAGGGATTCGCCAGTAAGCTGCCGAAATTCTCCTTCCCCCGCCGCATCGCTGAGTTTTATCACGGCGTCAAGCTCGAAATGCGAAAGACCACCTGGCCGGCCCGCTCCGAGGTCTGGAGCACGACATTGGTGGTCTTGATAGCTGTGGTGTTTTTCGGTTTCTATCTGTTCGGGGTCGATTGGCTTATTACAAAGGGTTTCGAGTATTTGGGTAAGGCGTTTGGGGCCTCATGATGCCAAAGAACTGGTTCATTATTCACACGTACTCCGGCTATGAAAAGAAGGTGCGCGAATCGTTGATTTCGCGCGTGCAGGCTTATGGCTTGAACGATGAAATATCCCAGGTGCTGGTCCCGACCGAAACCGTGGTCGAAATGCGCGGATCAAAGCGTGTTGAAACCTCCAGGATGTTTTTTCCGGGCTATGTCCTCGTCGAGATCGAGACGGATGACAAGGGCGAAGTTACTGAAAAGATATGGCACACGATCAAATCGACCCCCAAGGTGACCGGCTTTGTCGGCGGACAGAAGCCGACGCCTCTGACTCCGGAAGAAGTCGATCAAATCGTCCACCACGTGACCGAAGCCGCTGAAAAACCGAAACCGAAACACACGTTCGCGCACAGCGAACACGTCCGCATACTGGCCGGGCCGTTCAGCGGATTTACGGGACAGGTCGAGGAAATTAATCCCGACAAGGGTGTATTGAAGGTCATGGTGACGATCTTCGGGCGCTCGACGCCGGTAGAGCTGAACTTCCTCGACGTGGAGAAACTCACGTTCTCGGAAGAAGAGTGAGCCGGAATTGTGAATGGCGGCGAGTGGAAGCGAAGTTCTCTGGCCGCCGTTCTGGATAACGCGTTCTATTTATCGTTAGTGCGAAAGGCCGAAAGATGGCGAAGAAAATAACAGGCTACATAAAGCTACAAGTACCGGCGGGCAAAGCGAACCCCGCACCCCCCATCGGCCCGGCCCTTGGCCAGCACGGTGTGAACATAATGGAATTCTGCAAAGCGTTCAACGCCAAGACCGCCTCAGTGGGAGACCTGAACATACCGGTAGTGATCACCGTGTACGCCGACCGATCCTTTACTTTTATAACCAAAACGCCGCCGGCGGCTGATTTACTCAAGAAGGCGGCGGGAATACCAAAGGGCTCGGGGCGTCCTAATCGCGACAAAATAGGAAAGGTCACGCGGAAACAGATCGAAGAAATTGCGCGCACGAAGCTCCCGGATCTGAATACGACTTCGGTGGAGGCGGCGATGCGGACCATCGAAGGCACTGCCCGGAATATGGGATTGGATGTCGTGGATTGAGCCGGATGATTCGTGAAGGGTCAATCGAACGGATCCAATCGGAAACAAGGGAGTGGGCGGACCAACGTCCACGTTAATCACCTCGGAGACTGGAATGGCGGGAAAAAAATACAATGCAGCGGCGGAGCAAGTGGATCGCGGCAAGGTCTACTCGGTGGAGGAGGCGGTCAGCCTGGCGAAGAAGCTCGCTTTCGCGAAATTCGACGAAACGGTCGAGCTGGATATGAATCTGGGCGTTGACCCTCGCAAGGCCGATCAGATGGTGCGCGGAACCGTGGTCTTGCCACATGGACTTGGAAAATCCAAGCGAGTGGTGGTGATCACATCGACGGCCAAGATGGACGAAGCCAGAGAGGCCGGCGCTGATGAAGTGGGCGGCGACGATATCGTCCAGCGCATAAAAGGCGGGTGGGTGGACTTCGACGCGCTGATCGCGACGCCGGATATGATGAAATCGGTCGGTCAACTGGGAAAGATTCTAGGTCCGCGCGGCCTTATGCCGAATCCAAAGACCGGCACCGTCACTCCCGACGTTGGCCGGGCTGTTCGTGAGACCAAGGCGGGCAAGATCGAGTTCAGAGTAGACAAGACCGGCGTGATTCATGCGCCGGTTGGCAAAGTTAGCTTCGAACTGAGCCTGCTGACGGAGAATGCAAAGGCTCTGATTGACGCAGTGATGAGGGCCAAGCCGTCGACCGCCAAGGGTAAATACGTCAAGAGCGCGGCCATAGCCTCGACCATGGGCCCCGGCATCAAATTGGATACGGCGGCGTTCTAAGCGCGGCTTAGCACAGAATCGACGGAGTTGAATCGTGAAGACCAGACAAGATAAAGATCGCACTATTGAAGAGCTTCAAAGCAAATTCGGCCAATGTCAGAACGCGCTGCTGGTTGGATTTCAAGGGCTCAAGGTTGCGGACGACGAGCGGTTGCGGCGCGAACTGCGGCAAGCCGCCTTGAGTTACTACGTCGTGAAGAACACGCTGGCCATCAGAGCCGCCAAGGGAACGCCCATAGAGCAGGTTAGCGGCAGCTTTACCGGAGCCACGGCGGTTGCCCTGTCCGAGAAAGATCCGGTCACGTTAGCAAAGGTGCTTAGTAAGTGGGCGAAGGAGAGCAACGCGTTCAGCTTCAAGGCAGGGGTTGTAGAAGGCCGCCCGATTGCTCTCAATGACATTGAAGCTCTCGCGAACCTGCCTTCCAAAGAAGAGCTTATTTCCAAGGTGATGTTCCTGATCAACAGCGGAGCTCAGCGTCTGGCCGTGGCGACGGCCGGTGTTGCAAGGAACCTGGCGGTCGTGCTCGAGCAGATACGCGCTCAGAAAGAGAAGCAGGAAGCATGAGCGCGGCTCGCACGTGTAATTCTTTGAACTTCCAAAAGCAGGCGGGACGTTTGCGCCACTTTTGATATTTGCAATCAGGAAGGCTGCTTTGCTTAGTGTCAGTGGGCGGCTCCGGCCGGCGGGCTTCGCTGTAAGATGCAACAGCGTGCTAGCCATTTCAGGTGATACAGAGAACGGAGGACACGAGGATAATGTCTCAGGAAAAACTTCAGAACATAGTCGATCAAATAAAGGAGCTCTCGCTTTTGGAGGCTTCAGGCTTGGTGAAGATGATGGAAGAGGCCTTTGGAGTCTCTGCCGCGGCGGCCGCCGTTGCCGTGGCGCCGGCGGCGGCGGGGGCTGCCCCCGTGGTTGAGGAAAAGGAGGACTTCGACGTAATTCTGGCGGGAATAGCCGACCCGGCAAAGAAAATCGGAATAATCAAGGTAGTGCGAGAGATCACGGCGCTGGGCCTGAAAGAAGCGAAGGACCTGGTCGAGGCGGCGCCAAAGCCCGTCAAGGAAGGCGTGCCAAAGGAAGAAGCGGAAGCGCTCAAGAAGAAGCTTACTGAAGCCGGCGCCAACGTCGAGCTTAAATAAGTAACCTCCCAGCGGTGGGGATGGTCGTTCACGAGAGGTAATGGGCCCTATGCGAGGGGGGTCCGGACGGGGAGCGAGTTGAGGAGGAGACTCTGACTCGCCAACAGAGTGTTGGCGGGGGAGTCTTTGCACCCTTGACTGAGATTAACGGGTCTTGTAGACTCCGAACTTTAGAGGCGAGGGCTATAACTAAAGTTCAACCAGAACAAGAAGAGCGCGCGAACACGCGGCCGGGGCGTGTGTGTCCGGCGGCTCTTCGCTTTTTGCGTTTATAGTTTGAATCACGAAAATTGGTTCAGTACCGGTTATCTCCAGCAATTCTCCTCGCAGAATTCACCCCGATTCGCGTGGACGGAATCACCGCCTTGATTATCGAGAATCGCGTAGCTCTTACAACAAATTTTTTGCTTTCTTAGTTAGTCAGTCGAGGAGGGATATGTCAAGAGAGATTGCAAGCAACGGCGGCTCTAGCCGTGAACGCTATGACTTTTCCCGCATCAAGACCGCTATAAGGATTCCCAATCTCATCGAGGTGCAGCGGCAGTCCTATAATCGGTTTCTTCAGATGGATCTTCTGTCCGCGGAGCGCGAAAGCGTTGGCCTCCAGTCGGTGTTCAGGTCCGTTTTTCCTATCAATGACTTTCGAGAAACTTCCCAACTCGATTTCGTCGAATATTCGATTGGAAACTGGCAATGCAAGTGCGGCCAGTTGGAGGGTCTGCATCATCTGAGAACCAACTGCCGCTCCTGCGGTCACATTCTAAAGGTGAATCCATTTGCCGCCGAAGATGTGATTTGCATGCAGTGCGGAACGCAGAACGCCGTCTCGCCGGTCCTTTGTGACAACTGTGGCGAGCCGGTCACGCTCCAGCATAAGCATTCGGAGAAAGAATGCCAGGAGAAATCGATGACCTATGCGGTTCCGCTGAAGGTCAAGATTCGCCTGACTGTCTGGGACACGGATGAGGACACCGGACAGAAATCCATTCGCGACATTAAAGAAGAAGAAGTATTTTTTGGCGAAATCCCGCTTATGACCGAGAACGGGACCTTCATAATCAACGGGACCGAGCGCGTAATAGTCAGCCAACTGCACCGGTCGCCCGGCATATTTTTTGAGAAGGCTCCCATCTTCCTGGCGAAAATCATCCCTTACCGCGGCTCGTGGGTCGAGTTCGAGTACGATCAGAAGAATCTGCTCTATGTTCGCATCGACAGAAAGCGAAAGTTCCTCGGCACCGTCTTTCTTCGCGCACTGGGGTTGATGGAGACGATAGACGTCGACGCGATCGGGACGGACTCACGCCTTGAAGACGCAATCAAGCATGCGAGTTACTCGGACGCCCAGACAATCCGCATGTTCTATACGCCGCAGACGGTCGAGATCAAAGCGGGGCGGCTGTATCTGCCCGTTGGGATGGGATTGGCCGGTCTGAAACCGGCTGAGACGATAGAGGACCGAAGCGGCGAGGTGATCATTCGCGGCGGCAGCAGCGCGAGAAAACTCACGCGAAAAGATATCGATTCGCTACAGAAAGCCCGTATCAGATCCGTGGTTGTCGAGCCGCAGGAGATCGAGGGCGCATTCCTGACCGACGACGTAGTCAGCCAGGGCGGCGAAGTCCTGGCCGAGTCCAATGCCGAGTTGGGAGTTCGAGAGTGGCAGCAGATCATAGAAGCCGGGGTCACGGAGGTGGAAATATTCTTTCCCGAGCGGGATGACGTCGGAACCGTGATAAGCCAGACCCTGAAGAAAGACAGCGTGAAGACGCCGCGCGACGCAATTCTTGAAATCTATAGAAAGATGCGGCCAGGCGATCCGCCTACGATTCTTACGGCCTGGAATCTGTTCCGGGGAATGTTCTTTGACGATAGAAAGTTTGATTTCTCCCGCGTCGGCCGATTGAAATTCAATATCAAACTGGGCAAGCCTGAGCGGGATCGGCTCGAGCAGCAAACGCTGTCAACGAGCGACTTTGTGGACGTCATAGGGTACTTGCTGAAGATGCGCAAGGGCATAGGCGAGGCCGACGACATCGATCATCTGGGGAACAGGCGCGTGCGCGCGGTTGGAGAACTCCTGGAGAATCAGTTTCGCATAGGGCTGGTGCGAATGGAGCGGGCGATTAAAGAGAAGATGTCGATTCATCAGGAGATGCAGACCGCAATGCCGCGCGATCTCATCAACGCCAAGCCGGTCACCGCGGCGGTGAGGGAGTTCTTCGGATCGTCCCAGTTGTCTCAGTTCATGGATCAGACCAACCCGCTGTCGGAGATAACGCACAAGCGTAGACTCTCGGCTTTGGGGCCCGGCGGTTTATCGCGAGAGCGAGCCGGTTTCGAGGTCCGGGACGTCCACCCAACGCACTACGGCCGCATTTGTCCGATCGAGACTCCAGAGGGGCCGAACATCGGGTTGATCTCTTCGCTCTCTTGTTTCGCGAGAATCAACGAGTTCGGTTTTATCGAGTCGCCTTATAGAAAGGTCGACAACGGCAGGGTCATCGACCACGTGAGGATCGTCTCGGCGGGCGATACCGATTTCAAAGTCGGCGAGCACCTCCCGAAAGATCACGTGGAACGGACCAACAAGAAGCTCGGCGAAGATCAGAAGCCAGCCGAGGCCGAACCCTATCCCTTCTATTTGTCAGCCTGGGAAGAAGATCGCTACACCATAGGACAGGCGTCGGTGGAGGTGGACAAACAAGGCCGAATCACGCAGGAACGTACTGCATCGAGAAAAGCCGGCGAATTCAAGTTCTCATCAAGGGAAGAGCTGGAGTTTCTTGACGTTAGTCCGAAGCAGCTTGTCTCAGTCGCGGCGTCGTTGATTCCGTTCCTCGAGAACGACGACGCGAACCGCGCCCTGATGGGATCCAACATGCAAAGACAGTCGGTTCCATTGCTTCGCGCGGAAGCGCCGCTGGTTGGAACGGGCATGGAGAAAGTCACGGCTCACGACTCCGGAGCAGTAGTCGTCGCCCGCAGAGACGGCGTTGTCGACTCGGTGGACTCGGAGCGAATAATCATACGGGCGGAGCACGGCATCGCCGGTGGAACGACTTCGCGTGAAATAAACGCCGACATCTACCAGTTGACGAAATTCAAGCGCTCGAACCAGAACACGTGCATAAACCAGAAGCCCATAGTTCACGAGGGCCAGATCATCAAGAAAGGCGACGTTATCGCCGACGGTCCTTGCACCGAAGGAGGCGAGTTGGCGCTTGGCAGGAACGTGCTCGTGGCGTTTATGCCGTGGCGGGGGTACAACTTCGAAGACGCGATACTAGTTTCCGAGAAGCTCGTGAAAGAGGACTCCTTCACGTCCATCCATATAGAAGAACTCGAAGTTGAAGCCCGCGACACCAAGCTCGGGCCGGAAGAGATCACCCGGGATATTCCGAATGTTTCGGAATCGACCCTCCGCGACCTTGACGATTCTGGAATCATTCGGATCGGCGCGACCGTCAAGCCCGGCTCGATTCTCGTCGGCAAGGTCACGCCAAAAGGCGAGACGCAGTTGACTGCCGAAGAGAAACTGCTGCGGGCCATCTTCGGCGAGAAGGCGGGCGACGTTCGCGACGCCAGTCTCACCTGTCCGCCTGGAATCGACGGCACCGTCGTTGACGTCAAGGTCTTCACTCGCAAAGGCGCGGAGAAGGACGAGAGGTCGATGTCCATCGAGGCGGCCGAGGAAGAGAAGCTCGAGAAGAACCTCCGAGACGAAATTAGGATTCTCGAGGACGAGCGCAACAAGCGAATCTACGAGTTGTTGGAAGGCCAGCGGCTGGCCGAAGACCTGGTATACAAGAACAAGAAGTGCCTGTCGAAGGGCGCGAAACTCACGCGCGAGGACCTGGAGGCTCTCGAGATCGGCGCCTTGAGAAAAGTCGAGATCGCGAATTCGCGGCTCGACCTTGGCGCGGAGATTACCGAGTTGGAACGGCGCACCGAGAGGCAGATAAGCGTGCAACGCCAGCTTCACCTCGAGAACGTCGAGAAGCTCAAGAAGGGCGATGAACTGCCTCCCGGCGTCATCAAGATGGTCAAGGTCTTTATCGCGATGAAGCGCAAGCTTTCCGTCGGCGACAAAATGGCTGGACGGCACGGCAACAAGGGAGTAATTGCTCGAATCCTTCCCGAGGAGGAGATGCCTTACCTTCCGGATGGAACTCCGGTCGAGATCGTTCTCAACCCGCTGGGCGTTCCGTCGCGTATGAACGTCGGTCAGATACTGGAGACCCATCTCGGGTGGGCGTCGAAAGAGATCGGACGGAAGATAGGACTTCTTGTCGATTCGTCGTCGGCGGATCTTAAATCATCGGCCAGCCAGCTCCGCAAGACTTATCGCGAGGCGTTCCCCGGGCCTGAGCTTCAAGAGCGTTTCGCCGAAATGTCGGACGAGCAGATCGCCGCGCACGCCCGCACGCTGGTTGACGGCATCAATTACGCCACCCCCGTTTTTGACGGCGCGCGCGAGGCGGATATCAAGAAGCTGCTCGAATACGCCGGGCTGCCCACTTCCGGAAAGACGATTCTCTACGATGGTCTCACCGGCGAGCCGTTCGAACAGAAGGTGACGGTGGGTTATATCTATATGATGAAGCTGTCGCACCTGGTGGACGACAAGATACACGCGCGGTCCATCGGGCCGTACTCGCTGATTACGCAACAGCCGCTTGGCGGCAAGGCCCAATTCGGCGGCCAGCGCTTTGGAGAAATGGAAGTCTGGGCGCTCGAGGCGTACGGAGCCGCTCATATTCTTCAGGAACTGCTGACCGCGAAGTCCGACGACGTAGCCGGCCGTTCCAAGATATACGAGGCCATTGTAAAGGGTGAAGCTAACTTCGATCCGGGCGTTCCGGAGTCGTTCAACGTGCTCATTCGCGAGCTGCAGTCGCTGTGCCTTGACGTCGAGTTGATGCGGCGAAGCGAAGAGGTAGAGGAAGTGACGGAGTGATGGAAGTCATCGCCGTTTTTCGCCGCTGGTTCGACAGCGGAGTGGGCCGGTCTTTTTATTAGCTAGGGAAGGGAATCAAATGTTCAGGACACACCAGGAGAAAACGAACCTTTCACCGGATTTCGAGGCAATTCGAATTTCTCTGGCGTCGCCGGAGAAGATTCTTTCGTGGTCTCACGGCGAGGTCACCAAGCCCGAGACCATAAACTATCGCACGTTCAAGCCTGAGCGCGATGGGCTGTTCTGCGCGAAAATCTTCGGGCCCGTCACCGATTGGGAATGCCTTTGCGGAAAGTACAAACGAATGAAGCACCGCGGCGTCGTGTGTGATAAGTGCGGCGTCGAGGTTACTCAGTCCAAGGTTCGCCGCGAACGGCTCGGGCACATAAAGCTGGCTAGCCCTTGCTCTCACGTCTGGTTCTTCAAGGGGCTCCCGTCCCGCATCGGTCATCTTCTCGACCTGCCGCTGCGCGAGTTGGAGAAGGTGCTCTACTTCGAGTCCTACATCGTTATCGACGCCGGAGAAGTGGCCGAGATAAAGGACAAAGAGCTGATAAACGAAGAGCGATACCGCCAGCTTACGCAGCAATACCCCGCCAAGTTCGCCGCGAAGATGGGAGCGGAAGCCATAAAGGAACTGCTCCACCGCGTTGACGTCGACGAGCTGGCCGGGGAGCTGCGCGTAAAGATGAAGGAGGAGACTTCGCAGCAGAAGAAGCTGAAGTTCTCTAAGCGGCTCAAGGTCGTGGACGCATTCCGGCGCTCCGGCAATCACCCCGATTGGATGATCCTTGATGTTATTCCGGTAATCCCGCCGGAGTTACGGCCGCTTGTGCCTCT
>JAHFUG010000112.1:9759-17789 GCA_023265195.1 Blastocatellia bacterium
GCCTTCGAGCCCGTTCTGGTCGAGGGTAAGGCCATCAAGATTCACCCGCTGGTTTGCACCGCGTTCAACGCGGATTTCGACGGCGATCAGATGGCCGTACACATACCTCTGTCGCCCGAAGCGCAAGTCGAAGCGACCGTGCTGATGCTCGCTTCCAACAACATCTTGTCGCCGGCGAATGGCCAGCCCATTGCGGTGCCGACTCAAGACATCGTGCTTGGGACCTTCTACCTGACCAAGGAGAAAAAGGACGACAAGTTCGCCGGCCGCAAGTTCGCCTCGATGGACGACGTGCTCATAGCGCTGGACGCCGGTGAAGCCCACACGCAGACGCCCATCAAACTGATGTACTCGGGCGAGTTGATTGACCTCGATCAGGAGCGGGACGACCAGGACGTCATTCGCGCGGCGGTTCGCAAAGTGGAAAACCGGGTGATCGACACGACTGCCGGGCGCGTGATCTTCAATGATTACATGCCTCCGGACATGCCGTTCATCAACGGAACGCTCAAGAAGAAGGCGCTGCAGTCGCTGGTCAACTACAGCCATCTGAGGCTGGGCCATCAGGAGACCGTTCGCACCCTCGACCGGCTCAAAGACGTCGGGTTCCTTTACGCGACCAAAGCGGGAATATCCATAGGGATCGATGACCTGGTGACCCCGCCCGCTAAAGCCGATCTGGTTCAACAAGCGCACAATGAAGTCGCCGGCGTCGAAGACCAGTACCGCGAGGGGATAATCACAAACGGCGAGCGCTACAACAAGGTGATCGCCATATGGTCCGAAGTCACTGAAAAGGTCGCCGAGGCGATGTTTGAAGAAATGAATCGTAAGGAAGCGGAGTCCGGCGAGCTCAACCCGATTCTCGTCATGGCTGACTCCGGCGCCCGCGGTTCCAAGCAACAGATACGGCAGCTCGCCGGTATGCGAGGCTTGATGGCTAAGCCGTCCGGCGAGATCATCGAGCAGCCGATCCGGGCCAACTTCCGCGAAGGCCTCAGCGTCGTCCAGTACTTCATCTCGACTCACGGCGCGAGAAAGGGGTTGGCCGACACCGCGCTCAAGACCGCCGACTCGGGCTATCTGACGCGCAGGCTGGTGGACGTCGCCCAGGACGTGATCATCAGTCAACCCGATTGCGGCACCGTCAAGGGCATCTGGGCTACGGCGATCATTGAAGGCGGCGAGGAGATTGAATCGCTTCGCGACCGAATCATAGGCCGCGTCGCCCTCGAAGACGTCCGCGATCCAATCACCAATGAAATCATCGTCAAGGCCAACGAAGAAATCACGGAAGATCTGGCCGGCAAGATTCAAACGGCCGGCGGAATCGAACGGGTCAAGATACGCTCCGTGCTCACCTGCGAGTCCCGCCGCGGCGTTTGCATCAAGTGCTACGGACGCAATCTCGCAACCGGACGAATGGTCGAACTCGGCGAAGCGACCGGAGTGATTGCGGCCCAGTCGATCGGCGAGCCCGGCACGCAGCTCACGATGCGCACTTTCCACATAGGAGGCGTCGCGGGCGGCGTCAGTGAAATCACTAAACACGAAGCGCGCACTTCGGGGAAGGTCAAGTTCGAAGAGTTGAGAACCGTCAAGAACCGCGAGGGCGATCTCGTTGCAATGAATCGTAACGGCCACATTGTCTTAATCGACGAGAGGGGCCGCGAGGCGGGGCGCTACGAGATCGTTTACGGCGCAACCATCAAGGTGATCGATGGCCAACCCGTGGAAGAGGGTCAGGAACTGGCTGAGTGGGATCCTTATACCTTCGCGATTTTGACTGAGGACGCCGGCGTCGTTCACTTCAAGGACCTAATCGACGGCGTCACGGTCCGAGAAGAAGTCGATGAAGTCACCGGTCTCTCGCATCTGGTCGTGATCGACTCGCCCGATGAAAAACGGCAGCCGAGGATCGAGATTCGCGACGAAAAGAACAAGATGCTCCGCACCTACCAGATGCCGGTTCGAGCCAACTTGCTGGTGGCCGACTACGACGAGTGGAAGAAGAAACGCGGGGCCGGCTCCACGAAAGGCCAGGAAGAAAAGGAACACGTGCGAGTGGCGCCCGGCGACATCGTCGCGAAGATTCCGCGTGAGACTACAAAGACCAAGGACATCACCGGCGGTCTGCCTCGCGTCGTGGAGCTCTTCGAAGCCCGCAAGCCTCGCGAGACCGCGGTCATGACCGAGATCGACGGCGTCGTCACCTTCGGCCCGATAGCGAAGGGCCTGCGCCGCGTCGTCATCGAGGCGTCTGACGGTGAAAAGCGCGAGTACTCGATTCCGCGAGGCGTTCATATCAACGTCCAGGAAGGCGACTTTGTGCGCGCAGGCGAGCCGCTGATGGATGGGCCTCTCAACCCGCATGATATTCTCGCGGTGCGTGGCATCGAAGAGCTGCAGCGCTACCTGGTCGACGAGATTCAAGAGGTCTACAGGCTGCAGGGCGTCAACATCAATGACAAGCACATCGAAGTCATCGTACGCCAGATGCTTCGATGGGTTCGCGTCAAAGACGTGGGCGACACCGAGTTCCTCCTTGAAGACATGGTCGATCGCTTCAGGTTCATCGACGAGAACGAGCGCGTCGAGGGAGATGGCGGGCAGAGCGCTCAGGCCGAGCCGATGCTGCTGGGCATCACCAAGGCCTCGCTCTCTACGGAATCGTTTATTTCGGCGGCGTCGTTCCAGGAGACGACTCGCGTTCTCACGGAGGCCTCGATCAGCGGCAAGGTGGACTACTTGCGCGGGCTGAAAGAGAACGTGATCATGGGCCGGCTGATTCCGGCGGGCACGGGCATGGAGTTTTACCGCAACGTCCGGCTCGAGCCCGACCGCACCGAGGAAGAAGAAGAGTACGAGTACGAAGCGGCCGATATCAGCATCGCGGCGGATTTGGCGGAGGTCAAAGAAGTCGCGAAATGAGTCTCAACCCGAATCGATCAAACCGGAGGATGGAAGACGTCAGAGTTTTCCATCCTCCTTTTTGTTTGAAAACAAGTTCCCGGTTCATCCGAGAGCACTCGCCAGTGAGGGTAGAGGTCGTGGAGACAGTGCGGAGCTTTCTCAGCCTCTGCCAGGCGGACCCGTTTTCTTTCCTTGTTCTTCCAACGAGATTATCTGCGCGAGCCTCTGCGCCCTCTGCGGTTGATCTTCTTCATCTCCTTGAACCGCAGAGGACCCGGAGGAGCGCAGAGGTTTGGTTGCTCCGCCAGTCTGCGTCTCACTCAGTGGTCTCTGCGCGCCCCGGTGAATCCCTTCGTATACCGGAAGACCCGCGAAGTGAGTGTTCTTCGCGCAAATTGGCCATAGCTATCGAGCGCGAGCTTCCACGGGACAGGCCCGTCGCATCCCGATTCTTTCGCGAATTGGTGAGATGTTGGCCGCTCTCGAGGCGCGCGAATCGGTTTCATCGAGGAGCCGTCTTCGCCGCGATCTTCAGGTATTTGCGGATCGCATCTTCCATGCTTACCTCCGCCGCCGAACCGGCGCCCGTGTGGCGGAATCGAATGATGCCCTCGTGATCAAGCAGAATGTAAGTCGGAAAGCCATGCACCTCGAACGCCCGCTGCACCTTGCGCTCTCGGTCCAGGTACTGCGGCCAGACCATTCGGTTCTCGACGGTGAAGGCGCGCCATTTTTCCGCTTCGCTGTCCGAGCTGATCCCGATGATCACGAACGAGGGCTGTTTCTCGAGTTTCTTGTGCAGGCTGCGCAACGATGGCACCGACGCCACACACGGAGGGCACCAGGTGCCCCAGAAGTCGAGCAACACCACTTTGCCGCGCAGGTCGTCCATCGCTATGTATTCGCCGTCGGATGTTGTGACCGAAAACTCCGGCGCATACGTCTCGCGTGCTCGCTTCGGGTTCTCGATCAACTTCCGGGCCTCCTCCGCCTTGGCGCCGTTTGGCTGTAGCTCGACGTATCGCGTTACCTCGCCGACGCCATCGGGATCGCGTCCTTGCTGCATCAGAGTAAACCCGAGATTGTAATGAAGGATTGGCGGATACCCATTCAGGGTCAGTCCTTGCCGAAAAGCCGCTTCGGCTTCTTGCAGTCTCCTCTGATCCTTGCCCTGCGCCAGCGATTGGAGCGCAATCCCTTTCATATTGTATGCGTGAGATCGAAGCCGGCTGTCCGTGTCTTCGAGTTGGATCACCTTATCGCAGGTCTCTATTACGTTCCTGTATGCTTCCAGTCCTTGGTACGACTCGGCCACGAGCAGTAAACACTCGGGCGGCTTGTTATCGCGCATTTCGTTCGCGCGCTTGAAGCTCTTCAACGCGTCTTCATACTTATGCCGCCGCAGGGAGTCTCTTCCCTTGAGCATCTCGTCTTCGTAATCTGCGTCGTTCCCGTGAGCCTGGGGAGAAGGCCCGTTTGTCGCGGGGCTTGCTGTAGGCCCCAGCAACACAACGACTCCTATGCTCAGTCCGACGCCGAGCATGCGCAAACACCGTAGGCCGGCTTTCCAAATACTCGATTCCGTTGTCTCCATCGTACTAACCTCCTTGGACCGCGGATCGTATGAAACGAAGCGCTGGTGTGATAATTCCGAGTTGCCGCCGATGTGGAATAAAGCCCCGATTGTTGCCGCCTCTTCGGTCACCATCGAGTCAGGGCGGCGCTGAGAATCCTCTTATTCCACAGGTGAGAACCTTCTTGCTTCTCTTCTTTCATTATCTATAGACGCAGTGCGGAGGATTAATTATGCAACAATCGAACGGTTTAACATTTCGGAAAGACCCGGCTTACAGATCGCATTTCTTTTTCGTGTCTTGGTTAGGCGGCGGGCTTTGACTGTGTCGTTGTTCTCGGCCATCCGAATTATTACCATCGATCCGGATTCGTTCAGGCGAGCGCTTATGGAATCGAATACGATGTTTCGGTTGAAGCCTTCATGTTGATCGAGCTGCGAGAGGGAGGGCCGCGGGGTTGAACGGAACGGTTCGATACCAGCCTGAGTTCCGCGAGGTCTAACAAGCACAGCGTCTGCAAGGTACTGCCTCGTCTCCAGGCGTTTCGAACCGGCCACGTTCTCGAATGCCGCGCCGAGCGAGCAGGATTACCTGAATAATCCCGGTCTTCCGCACGACTTAAAACTGAAAACCCAAAAACTGAAAACTATTTCCTCAGCTTCCAAAAAGCAGCGCCCCCGTCAAATGCGGGAGTGATCCGTTGCCGCTTCGCCGGGGCCTCGTTGTGGCGCATCAGATCGTGGATGTCGTACAGCAATGCCTCCGCCTGAGCGAAGTAGGAATGGCCCAGTAGATCGACGTCGAAGTCCGGGACCGCGACCGTGTCCACGCCGGGAGCCACCGTATAGGGCTTGTAATAACCGGCGCGTGGCGCGTCGTGCAGCTTCGACGATAGATGCACGGGCAAATCGGCGTTGGACGCATAGAGCGTGGTGCGCTCGGCGTGTTCCGGGTAGAGAAGCGCGAGGTCGAGAAATAGATCCCGATCCACGTCCGGCGCGGCTAGGAAGACCTGGCCGAGCTTCACCTTGCCTTGAGTCTGGGCATTAGCCGCGATGCGCTGCAGCGCGCGAAGCAGGCCGCGATTGCCCATGCTGTGCGCGATCACATGCACCTTGTCCGCGCCGCAGTTGGCGTTGAAATCGACGAGGAACTCGGTGATCGCGCGCTCGCTGGCCTCGATGCTCGCTTCATCCACCGGATAGGCCGTCACGCTGCCGCGCGAAGGCCAACTGAAAAAGGCCGTGGCTCCCGTCACCCGTAGGTCATAGCCGATCTGCGCCGCGCGAATCGCCGCGTCTTCGAAGGTCACGTTGAACCCGTGCAGGAAGAAGAGCGCGTGCGCCTGCTCCCCAGTATCGCGAGCGGCCTGCATCGCTTCCTGAATCTCCGCGAAAAACGCATCCCGCTCTTGCAGCTTCACGTGCTGGAGCCGCAGGCTGTCATCGCGCAGGTCGAAACGCAGCAGACGTTTCCAAAAGCCCGTTCGGGTCTGGCCGAAACGGTGCGCCTCCGGCACGAGCACCTCGACTCGGCCACGGGCGATGCGATCGTGTCGCTCGCTGGTGAAGCCGTCGCCTTTCGGGGCGGGCTTGCGGTTCGTCCCGAACCAGACTGGATAGACCACGCCATCAGCATCTGGAGATGGGGCATAGTCGGCAAGCGGAAAGTCCGGGCGTCCTCGGGTGCGGCGGCCAGGTTCGAGAGATACCTCAATGTCTTTCTCTTCGCACAGAGTTCGCGAATGATTGATTTCGAAGAGTATATCTTTGAGGTCCAGCGTCTCATCGTCTCTTGCATCAGCGTACGGCGTCTCATCGAACGCTTCTTCGAGGTCCGGCGTCTCATCGTTGTTTGCATCAGGGCCGACGGTCCGCTTATCCAACTCGGCCATGAGAGCGCGCACGCGGCGTTCGAGATCGGTGCGGTCGCCGGCGTCGGCCGCCAGGCGTTGGAGTATCACCTGCTCGAGTTGCGTGGCGCGAACGCGATCCCCGGCGCGGACCGCGGCTTCCAGTTGGTTGAGCAGATTGGTGAGCGGCGGTTGCGGAGTTTTTGGTGTTGACATACGTGATAAGGTCTCCTTGATCAATGCGGCGGCTGTCATCAGCCGTGCGATATACGTCGCGCAAGTACTCGACCGAGAGGTAGGTCGGACTTAGCGTTTTGCCCTCCGTTAGGAGGGCCATGTTTATAGGAGAGACCGCCCGCGGCATCCGCCCTCCGTCAGGAGGGCCATGTTGATCGCCGGCAACGCAATATTTGTAGATAACGTGCGCGCAACCCCATCCATAAACATCGCACCTACGGCGCGTGCGACGTGCGGGCGCTTACGATCTACAAACATTGCACCCCTGCGGGGTGCGCGACGCGCGGGCGCTCCAGTCTACAAACATTGCACCCTACGGGGTGAGGCCCTCTCCGCACGCGTGGGGAGAGGAGCAGAAGTGCTTCGCGAACAAACTCGACTCATTTGTGCATCTCCGTGGAGTGGGGGACCCCGAACTCCGAACCCCGAACCCCGAACCCCGAATCAGCGGTGATGATGAGATCGAAGCTTGATTGCATTATCGGATGTCCATTTCGTGGTCTGAACGGAAGAGCGCCCTATACCTGACATTTCAACAGGAGCACGGCAAGAACGTCATCATTGCGGATAAAGCCTGTTGAACTGGAACGTCGGCCCGAAGTCGGAACTTATCGCTTTCCATCGCGATTGTAAAGAGAGTTCTACAACACAGGCGGTGTGAGATGTTAGCACGGCCATTGGGCAATCATCGTGTCTCAGTCGCAATGAGTCCTCCATCTCCCCCGCAACGCGGCGGGGTGTAATGGTCGGGTTGCACAGTTTGGTCGGCGCGCGACTGGCATGACATTGCACCCCGCTGGGGTGCGGAGGGCGAAGGCGACACCGTCAGCTATAAACATTGCACCCCGCTGGGGTGCGGAAGAGGGAAAGGCGGCAGCGGGGTCGATTTGGAATCGTCGGAGTCGATTTCCTCGAGCCGTGAGCCGATTCGTGTCCAGCTTGGTTCGTCTTTGCGGCTACTTTCGCAGCGTCACTACCATAGCTCCCGTTCCACCCTGATTGGGTGGAGCTGGTTTGAAGTTGTCTACGTGAGGGTGGCCGGTAAGTAGTTCGGTGATCGCGCGTCGCAAGGCGCCTTTGCCGTGGCCGTGAACTATGCGAATCGTGCCGGCTCCGGCGAGAAATGCTTCGTCTAGAAACTTATCCGCTCGATCGGTGGCTTCGTCGCTCGTCAGGCCGATCAGGTTCAACTCCGATGAGAAGCTGCGGTCGAGATCCACGTCGGCGGTTACTCCTCGTGACAACCCGGCTTTGACGGCGTTCTGAGCGGGCGCCGCGTGGACTAACGCCAACTCATCTCGTCTCGCTCTGAACCGCAGCGAGCCAACAATCACGGTGTAAATCTCATTGGTTATCGATTCGACGATTCCATCCCGATCGAGTGAGATAATTCGTACGCGGTCTCGTTCACTTATCTCGCCCGTGTTCGTCAGATCAGTCAATTTCGTCTCGGC
>JAHFUG010000480.1 GCA_023265195.1 Blastocatellia bacterium
TGGCGACGTTCTCCTCGTCGTAGCCGAGCATCTCGCTTGCGGCGGCCATTGCGCCGCCCCAGTTTACGTTGTTCTCGACTACGTCGATGATCCCTCTATCGAGCAGCGCCTGAGCAACCGCGTCGTTGTCGCTGTAGACGTTATTCGATATCGGAAGAATCAGCCGGCATTTGAGCAGCGGTACGTTACTTGGATTGATCACGTTGCCGACGGCGACCGGAATCAAAATGTCGCACGGCGCGTAGAGAATGTAGTCCTTGCCCTTTTCATCTTCGCGCTCTTCGTACGAAAGGGCGGCGATGCTCGTGTCGGCGGTGTCTTTCGAGCTGATGATTTCAAGCAGATTTTCCTTGCCTCGCTTCAAGAGCAGGTTGCGGATGACTTGAATCTGTTCCGGGTCGCGGTCTCCGACCAACAGCTTCTTGATCCCGGGATCGGATTCGATCAGGATCGCGACGATGTTGCGGCCGACGTTACCGGCTCCTTGCAGAGCTATGGTCAATCCCTCGAATGACGCTGTTCCGGTCAGGAACTTCCAACCTGCCTTGGCGGCGGCCCACGCGGCCAGCGCGGTGAAGCGGCTCGGATTCCCGCTTCCGCTCACGCCTTGCGAAAGACACATCACGTGACGGCAGGTCGAAAGCATCTCGCGGGTGTCGGCGTTGGTGTTGTTTACGTCTTCGGCGCAGATGTAGCGCCCGAACAGAGTCGCGTTGAACTGGCCGAAGTCGCGGTAGATTTCGCGGCGAAACTCCCGGTGAACTTTCAAGTCCCAGCCGCACGTGTCGATGATCGATTTGCCGCCGCCATGAGGCAATTCCGCAACGGCGTTCTTGACCGACATTCCCCATGATAATCGCAACAGATTGTCGAGCATGTCCTGCATTCGTGGATAAGCCCATTCGCGCGTTCCGCCGAGCGGCGTGCCATAGTTGAGATGGTGAATTCCAATGCCAAACAGGATATCGGTATGTTCTCCGAGTCCGAGAAGCAGCGCCGCATGATCTCGAAAATCGCGGGAGTCGTTCACGTAGCCGGCGAGCGGTTGAAGCTCGTCGAACGGCCTGACCTCTTGCGAAGGAGCGTGAAGCGCGTATGCGGTGCAGTGGCCGCCTTCGTTGAGAATCGCTACTTTTCTTACGTCGCGCGCCCGGAGGAATCTTGCAACATCGGCTGGGCGAATCTCCGGCCCGATCGAGACCGTTCCGGGCGGCGGCGCCAGAACAACTCGTTCACGCAGCCGTAGCGCGACCGTACATCGAGCGCAGAGGCCGGGTTGCGCAGCGGCGGATCCACACGTGCCGTCGCGCCGGCGGCATCGCTCGCAGATCGAATGCGGAGACGCCTCGACGCCGGCATAAGCGCCTTCGATTCCGCCGACTGGCTCAAGACCGCCGGCAGACGGTTCGGCGACAACATCGGACACGATCAAGAAATCGCGAAGATCGCCAAGCGTGGAGGCTCCCAGGATCGCTTCGATTCCATCCTTCACGTACAGCCGCAGGATCGCTTCGGCGCTGGCGCCGATGGCCTTGCTCTCGCGAAGCTTCTCCAATGCCCCGCCGATTGCGTTACGAAGCAGAAGCCATTTGGAGTAGACTTCATCGATCTCCTGACTTCGTTTGCTGTGGATGAGTTGCTCATCGGCCCTGGGCCAACGGCTGAGGTGTACGCTGGCGCAGTCCGCATGGCCCGGAGTCAGCGACCACACTTCATCGCAGGTGTAAGGCAGCACGGGCGCCAGAAGCTTTACCAGTCCCACCAGGATCGAGTGAAGGACGGTTTGAGCCGACCGGCGAACCTGCGATTCAGGCGCTTCGCAGTAGAGCCGATCCTTGAGAACATCGAAATAGACTTTGCTCAACGCATCGTTGCAAAAATCGTGAATGCGGCGAACTGCGGCGTGAAAGCGGTAAGCGGCGTACTCTTCGCTCGCTTCGGAGATCAGCTTGTGAAAACAGCACAACGCCCAGCGGTCGAGCGATTGCAAGTCATCCAGGTGAACCGCGTCCTCGCGTGGAGTGTAATCCCAGAGATTGCCCAACAGGTAACGAAACGTGTTGCGGATCGTCCTGTACACCGGCTCGACCGATCGAAACGTCTTGAGCGAAAGAGGCACGTCGGTCAGCGTGTCCACCGATGCGAAGTACAGCCGGATGATATCGGCGGGCACTTTTTCTAGCGCCTCCTCCAGCGACACGAAATCACCGCTCGCCCGGCTCATCCGTTCTCGCTTCTCGTTGAGGACGAAGCCATGAGTCAAGACGGTTCGAAAAGGAGCCTTGCCTCGGCTGACGATCGCCGGGAGCAGCGAGAGCTGAAACCATCCACGATGCTGGTCGCTTCCTTCGAGATAGAGGTCCGCGGGAAAGGTCAACCGATGGTCGGCTACAAGAACGGATTGCCAACTGGCGCCACTCTCAAACCAGACGTCGAGGATGTTGTTATCCTTTTCGAATTCCGAGCTCTCACAATATGGGCATCTGAAGCCCGGTGGGAGGAGTCCTTCAATCGGTTTCTCGAACCAGGCGGCGCTGCCTTCGGTCCCGATAATATCCCGTACCGTCCTGATCGCTCGAGGATCGAGTATCGCTTTTCCGCATGATTTGCAGATGAACGCGGGGATGGGGACGCCCCAGGAACGTTGGCGGGATATGCACCAGTCGGGCCGGCCTTCGATCATCGCGCGGATTCGCTCTTGGGCCGCGATGGGCATCCAGTTGACTACTTGTATTTCTAGCAGCGCCTTCTCGCGCAGAGTCATACCGTTCTCGCGATGGTCCAGCTTGATGAACCACTGCTCGGTCGCCCGAGTGATGAGGGGATTGGAGCACCGTCCACAATGCGGGTAGTCGTGCTCGATCGATCCGTGAAAAGCCAGCGAGCCGCGCCCGGTCATCCGATCGAGAATCGCTTTCTCTCCGTCTGCCAAACTCATACCCGCCAACTCCGCTGCCTGGGAATTAAAGCGGCCCGCTTCGTCGATTGGGCAGGTGACTTCAAGACCGTAGGCTCGGCTTGCCAGAAGATCTTCTTCCCCGTGTCCGGGCGCTATGTGAACAAACCCGCTGCCTGAGTCGGCGGCGACGTAGTCCGCGAGAATGACGGATACCTCGTGGCCGTAAATCGGGTGGCGTACTCTTAGGCCCTCGAGTTTCTTTCCTTTGAACACCTTGAGCTTGGAGTATTTGGTGACGCGAATCGCTTCGAATACGGATGGCGCGAGCGATTCAAGCATGACCGAGACTCGCTTGACTCCCTTGGCGTTCTCATAAGCGAATGATCCATAAGAGAAATCAGGATGGGCTGCGACCGCCGCGTTACCAGGCAAGCTCCAGGCCGTCGTGGTCCATGCAAGCAACGAGCAGCGCAGCCGGCCGTCCACGCCACAGAGTTTGACCAACTCGGGCCCGCCGTCGAAATAAATCCAGAGCGAGCCGCCAACAACCTTGCGGTACTCGATCTCCGCTTCCGCCAACGCCGTACGGCACGAGCAACACCAGCTTATCGGGCGAAGATCGCGATATACGTAGCCTTTCTCGACCATCTCCAGAAAGACCGTGAGCACGCCGGCTTCGTAAGAGGGGTTCATCGTCAAGTAGGGCCGATCCCAATCGGCGAAGGTTCCGAGCAATTGGAACAATCGCTTCTGTTCACGGACGTAGCGAATAGCGTACTTCTCGCACAGATCGCGGATCTCTTGCGCCGGCGGGCTCCCGGCCCCGTCTGTCAGGTCCTTGAGCGCCTCCAACTCGATTGGCAATCCGTGACAATCCCATCCAGGGACAAAGGGAACGCGGCGATCGTTCATCGTGTGGTACTTGACGATGAAGTCTTTCAGGACTTTGTTCAGGCCTATGCCGACGTGGACCTGGCCGGAGGCGTAGGGCGGCCCGTCGTGAATGATGAAGGGGCGAGCGTCGCGGCGATCTTCGAGAATGGACCGGTAGATATCCTGCGCCTGCCATCGCCGGAGCACCTCCTCCTGCCGGGCGAGCAGGTCCGCGCGCATTGGGAACGGTGTGCGTGGAAGGTTGACGGTCGAACTGTAATCCATGCTGGCTTCTCCTCTGACGACTACACTATAAGTGATTGAATCCGGCTGTTTATTTCATTTGAACATCTGGCCGGGTCGTTTTTGTTTTGATTCCGGACAGACGCTGTTCACTGAGGTCTATCTGACACCGTACCGGATTCCGGAGTTGAATGAAGCCTTCCGCCAAGTTCTATTAGATGCAGCACAATCTGGTCGCGCGTCGGATTACTCGAGTGAAGCTTTGACGCCAACACGTAAGTCATAAAAAGAGCCTTCGAACATTGGTAGTATTCAAACAGTGAATTGAATACAAGGAGAATGATGAAGGTTATCAACGCTAGAGCGGCAAACCGGAGTCGTTCCGCACATTGGGTAGCAGGCAGGAAAAAGAAACAGTAGCCGGACGTCATCAGCGCTAAGAATGAAGTACTCCGGAAAAAGCGTTTTAGCCCCCGAGTAGGATCCAACTGCTCTAGGCAGGACGGGAAGTATATTCTGAGTAATGTCTGATAGTAATTCGCTTGCTCATAGAGATCTCCTGCCGTCCGGCCATTGAGCGATTGCTCACCAGCGGAGGCGTGCGAAGGATCGAGCCCGAAGAATCTGGCGACATAAGAGCGTCTGTCAAAGGCGTCACCTTCTTGCCGAAAGTGCGAAGTCTCGAGCCGGAAGAATCTGGTGACTGCGTTCACCTGGTACGATCTTCTCGTACCGGCAATGAGAAGTGACGGGATTAGAAACAGGGCTTTCGACAAACGTTTTGCTGGTTGGAGACCCCAAAGTTCAAGCATCCAGACTGGAAACGGGCCGAGCAGAAACCAACTGATCCCATTGAGGCCGAGACCCAAAGGCGTCGCCATAAGAAAGGAAATCATAAGTAACAACACCTTCAGTTCCGTACTCATCTGAGAGGGAACAAGACTCAACCACGAGTAGCCGACGATCGGTAATGGAAGACATTCTCGATAGGCGACCCCGAACAGTAGCAGCAATAGGTATCCGGCAGCGCTGTCCGACAAAAAGCGAACGTCAGACCTCCTGATCTGGTGGGATTTGAGATGAGCCGAGTTGGTAGACGATCCTGAGATTAGTTTCTGGAAAGATCGTATTTGTGAGATTGAGTTGCTCGCAGAGATAGGCAAGCGCCCTGTCATGGGCGGCCTGGGTCAGATGGTGCAAGCGGATCGTGAGAGTGTTGGCTTGGAGGTCTGGGATTAGATCCACTTCATTGTGGTAGATATGACGCAATAGTGCGCGAGCATCGTCAACTCGGGAGAGCTTATCGCGTAGCAGGGAGGCCATCGAAGTCTCCGCGCGGTAAGAGATCATCTTGATGGTGTCAACGAAATGCTTTTTCTCGGTGAGCAGGCGGGAGAAGCGGTCTTGTTCTGGTAGTTGCTGAACCGGGATGTGATGCGGGGTGTTCTTCCGCTCTGATTTCAGCGTTTGGATCTCTGTATTCAAGTCGTCTATCGCTTCTTTTTGCCGGCCCTTGTCCTGTTCATACTGAGTCACCTCCGACTCGGACAGAGTATCACCCA
>JAHFUG010000113.1:0-5179 GCA_023265195.1 Blastocatellia bacterium
AGGTCATGCGCGATCTCACCGGGAAGCACGTCCCCGTCAGGCTGCCCGACATGCCCCCCTTTGTGGGCGGCGCCGTCGGCTATCTTGGATACGATGCGGTTCGTTGGTTCGAGAAGATTCCGGATAAGAACCCAGACTCGCTTGGAATGGACGAAGCCCTGATGATGTTCTTCTCGCGCATTCTCGCCTTCGATCACGTTCGGCATCAGATTCATCTGATCGCCAGCGTGTTCACTGGAGGCCGCACATCGGGGCTGGAGTTCGAGTACAATCAGGCGGTTGACGACATCGAGGCGATGGAAGCAAGGCTCGAGGATGCCACGCCCCCACTGCCCCGCGGCCCCAACGGCGGCCCCGCTCCCATCCGATCCAACCTGACAAAGGAAGAATTTGAAAGAGCCGTGCTTGCCGCAAAGGAGTACATAACGGCCGGCGACATATTTCAAGTTGTCTTGTCGCAGCGATTCGACACGGTGCTTTCGGCGCATCCGTTCGAGGTCTACCGCGCGTTGAGAGTCGTCAATCCCTCGCCGTACATGTTCTATCTCAAGCTGGATGACTCCTCCATAATCGGAGCCTCGCCCGAGATGTTGGTTAAGGCGACGGGGCGAAGGCTGGAGTACCGTCCGATAGCCGGCACTCGGCCGCGCGGGGCGACGGAGACCGAGGACGCGCTGCTTGGGCAAGAGATGCTCGCCGACGAGAAGGAAACCGCCGAGCACGTAATGCTTGTCGATCTTGGAAGAAACGATCTCGGGCGCGTGGCGGATTATGGCTCCGTGGAAGTCAACGAATTGATGGTGATCGAACGCTACTCGCACGTGATGCATCTCGTGTCGGCGATCAAGGCCCGCCTCAAACGCGGCTGCGACCGATTCGACGGACTGACCGCATGCTTCCCCGCGGGGACCGTCAGCGGCGCGCCAAAAATACGCGCGATGGAGATTATCGACGAACTCGAGCCAACTCGCCGAAGCGTCTACGCCGGAGCGGTTATGTACACGGACTACTCGGGCAATCTCGATTCGTGCATAGCAATCAGGACGATCGTCGTGAAGAACGGACGCGCTTACATTCAAGCCGGAGCGGGCATCGTGGCGGACTCAGCCCCGGAAGCCGAGTACATCGAGACGGTCAATAAGGCGAGAGCTATGCTTCAAGCAATCGAGATGGCTGAGCGCGGCAAGTAAGAGACGGGTTCCAGGGAGGTAAGAGATGAGCGCAAAATACCTTCGAATTTACGCTTGTGTCTTTCTAATTGTGCTCTCGCTGAACGTAGCCGCAATACGATCCGCCGTCGGCGGATTAGCGGCGCAATCAGCGGCTGACAACCTCGAAAACGTGGAAGCGGTGATCGACACCGGCATGGGGTCCATAGTGATCGATCTCTTCCCGAAGGACGCGCCCCGGCACGTCGAGTATTTCGTCAACCGGATCAAAGCCGGAGCGTACGACGGAACCACATTTTTTCGCCTGGTCAAATACGGAATCATTCAGGGCGGCGACCCTCTCGCCAAGAATCCCTCGCCCAAGACAAAAGCGCAGATGGGAACCGGAGGCCTGAACGCGGGTTTGCCTGATGAGGTCAACAAGAACAAGCATCTGAGTGGCGCCGTCTCGGCGGTGCTACAAGCGGACAAGCCGAACTCGAATGACGTGAAACCTGGAACGTCCGGCGCTCAGTTCTTTATCGTGTTGAACGCGGGTCCCGCTCAGTCGGCTCTCGATTCGACGTTTACGGTGTTTGGGCGGGTCGTCGAGGGCATGGACGTGGCGTCCCGAATCTCCGAAGCGCCCGTGAACGAGTTCAAGATCGCCAACGACCGAATCGAGATCAAGAAGATTTACCTGCGGGAGAAGACGCCGACCGTGGAGCAGATGAAAACGATGGCCGCGCTGGTGGAGACCTCGCTGGGAAATCTGAAGCTGCAATTGACGCCCGAAAGCAGCCCCGCCGCCGCGCGGTCATTCGTGCGCTACGCGAAATCGGGATTTTATGACGGTACGACGTTCTTTCGAATCTCGCACAAGTACTTCCTGGAAGCCGGTAACGCGCTCGACTGGCCGCAAGACAGTCCAAACCGCAAGAAGATTCACGCGCTGTGGCCGGAGCCGGCGGGCGTGAGCGCGGTAAAACAAACCAGGGGCGCCGTATCAATGAGGAGAGCCGGCGAGGCGACCTGGCAGTACTTCTTCATCATTGCCCAGGACAATCCCGCGCTCGACGGACAGCACGTTCCATTCGCAAGGGTGACCGAGGGGCTGGACGTGCTGGATAAGATCGCCGCCGCCGAGGTGGAAGGCGACAAGCCGAAGCAGAGAATCGAGATCAAAAGGATAAGCATTCAGTAACGATGGTGCTGGTGATCGACAACTACGACTCGTTCACGTTCAACCTGGTTCAATATATTGGGGAACTGGGCAAACAGGTTGAGGTGCGGCGCAACGACGCCATAAGCCTTGATGAAATCGCCGGCCTCGACCCGGATCACATAGTGATCTCGCCTGGTCCGGGCGTGCCGGAATCCGCGGGAATCAGCGTCGCTCTTATTCGGGAATTCGCCGGGAAGATCGCGATTCTCGGGGTCTGCCTCGGGCACCAGGCCATAGGGAAGGCGTTTGGCGGCGATGTCGTTCGCGCGCCGTACTTGATGCATGGCAAGACCTCGGAAATATGTCACGACTCGAGGACGATATTCCGCGGACTCCCATACAGGTTCAAGGCTACGCGCTATCATTCATTGATCGTCGACAAGCAAAGCCTGCCGGAGTGCCTGGAGGTCTCGGCGACGGCCCCGGACGGATTGATAATGGGAGTTCGTCATCGCGAGTTTGTTTTGGAAGGCGTCCAATTTCATCCTGAATCCATAATGACCGAGCACGGAAAGAAGCTGGTGAGTAATTTTCTGAATCTGTGAGTGCGATATGTCTTTATCGGACGGCGAGGCATGAAAGATTATCGGGTACGCAATTCATCGAGGTTGCGCCCTGAGAAGTCCACGGCATTTCAAGAGGGGCGGGCACGGGAGGCCCGCCCGTACATTGTGTCCTCTATCGAACGCATGACTGAAGCCGCACCAATACCAAAAGGGCTGATCGCGAGCGCCGGAGTGCTCGACCGTATAGTCGCGGCGAAAATCCGTCGATTGGTTGCGGCAAAAGACGCCTGCCCGTTCGAGAGCATTCGGGAGGCGTTCCGAGACCCGGCGCGCGAGTCCTTATCGCGGTCCCTCAACCGGCAAGGATCGATCAACGTGATCGCCGAGATCAAGCGCCGGTCTCCGTCGAAGGGCGTCATCAGAGAGGTCTTCGAACCCGCCGATATAGCGAAAGCCTATGCCGGAAGCGGCGCCGCGGCGATATCGGTTCTCACCGAAGAAGACTTCTTCGACGGATCGCTTTCTCATCTTTGCGCCGCGAGGGAGGCTGCGGCGCATACGCCGATACTCAGGAAAGATTTCGTTTTCGATGAGTATCAGGTGTATGAAGCGGCGGTAGCGGGAGCCGACGCGGTCTTGCTCATCGCGGCTATTCTAGACGACGAACTTCTCGAGAGACTCATTAAGGTTGCGAGCGAGATCGGGCTCGATCAGTTGGTGGAAGTGCATGACGCCGTTGAAATGCGGCGCGCCGCCGCGGCCGGAGCTCGAATCATCGGCGTGAATAACCGGGATCTGAGGACGTTTCAGGTGACTCTCGAAACCTCCGAGCGGCTCGCGCCCCTTGCTCCGAGCGGCGCGGTGCTGGTGAGTGAAAGCGGCGTCGATAGCGGAAAGGACATAGTCAGACTTCGGCAGGCTGGCTTCAATGCTTTCCTGGTGGGCGAACGCCTAATGCGCGCGAGTGATCCCGGTGCGGCGCTGCATGATCTTATCGCGGAGGCGGCTGAAGCATGGTGAACCGAGTCCGTGTAAAAATCTGTGGGATCGCCAGTCTCGATGAGGCCCGGTGCGCCGTCGATCTTGGAGTCGACGCGTTGGGTTTCAATTTCTGGCCTAAGAGTCCCCGGTTCATCGCTCCCGAGCGAGCGGCGGAGATCATCGCGGCCCTGCATCCATTCATGACCAGCGTTGGAGTCTTTGTTGACGAGACCCTCGATCGCATTAAAGAAATCGTTTGCACGGCCGGGATCACCGCGGTGCAGTTGCACGGCGACGAGTCCCCGGAGTTCTGCCGCGGTCTCCAAGGAGTCAAGCTAATCAAGGCTCTGCGGGTAACGGGCGACTTCGACGCAGCGTGCGCCGCCAAGTATCCCGTCAACGCCATTCTTCTCGACTCGAGCGTGAGGGGAATGTATGGAGGAACCGGCGAGCGCTTCGATTGGCGCATCGCGGTTGAAGCGAAGCGGTACGCGCCGATCATCCTGGCCGGAGGCATAACGATCGACAACGTGAAAGACGCAATCGCCGCGGTCAGTCCGATGGCGGTCGACGTCTGTAGCGGCGTCGAAGCTGAACCGGGAAGAAAGGATCTTTCGATGATGAAGGCGTTCATGGCGGAGGTGCAGGGCGTTCACCGCTGATTTGCGGCTGCCTATCGGCCCGCTGATTCTCACTGCGAAGATCAGCGGTGCGAAATCAGCGAAGATCAGCGTTACGAAGTCAGCGAAGATCAGCGGTTAATCTTCCCTTTTAGGATAAGGACCAATGGAGGAATTCTATCAAGTCCCTGATTCACGAGGTCACTTCGGCGACTATGGCGGCCGCTTCGTGCCGGAAACGTTGATGCAGCCGCTCGAGGAACTGACGGCGGCCTACGAGGAGGCGAAGCGCGACGCATCATTCAAGTTGGAGCTTGATCGGCTGCTGAAGCATTTCGTTGGACGTCCAACGCCTCTCTTCTTTGCGTCGCGTCTTACGGAACATCTAGGAGGCGCGAAGATTTACTTGAAGCGCGAAGACCTTTGCCACACCGGCGCTCACAAGATCAACAACGCGCTGGGGCAGGTCCTGCTGGCGAAGAGGATGGGTAAAACCAGAATCATCGCCGAAACGGGCGCCGGCCAGCACGGCGTCGCCACGGCGACTGTTTGCGCGCTGATGGGCCTCAAGTGCCTGGTGTACATGGGCACGGAGGACATGCGGCGTCAAGAGCTGAACGTATTTCGCATGAGACTGCTTGGCGCGGAAGTGGCGGGCGTGTCGGCCGGGAGCAGAACGCTCAAGGACGCGATCAACGA
>JAHFUG010000113.1:5279-17780 GCA_023265195.1 Blastocatellia bacterium
GTGATCAGGCGCGCGCCGAGCCTCGGGAGAGATCAAATCGTCATCGCGAATCTGTCGGGCCGCGGCGACAAGGACGTGAATACGGTGGCGGAGATGCTTCGGGAGAGAGGGTAGAGCAGGCTTTAGCATTGTCTTTGGGGTTTGGCCATTTTCGGAGATAGCAAATTCAGATTCCATGTTCAATCTCAAAGAATCACAGGTTGGGAAGAGGGATTTATCTCCGCTCCTCCGGTTGCGATTCACTCCTACCGGCGTCAAGCAGAGGAGCGGGGATGAATCCCTCTTCCCAACCTGTGATTTTTTTGATGTTTGGCGGTCTACTTCATCAGGATCCAACCGAGCTACCCGGACTGAGATTCGCGGTGCGTTGCCTGAGGTAGGCGGTAAGCAGCGGGCGATTATGAGCCACATTGAAAAAACGTTCAGAGCGTTGAGGGAACAAGGCAAGAAGGCTTTCATTCCCTTTATTACGGCCGGCGACCCCGATCTCGAGACAACCTCGAGATTGATCGCGGAACTCGAAAAGAACGGCGCAGACATAATCGAGCTAGGGGTTCCGTTCTCCGACCCGATGGCCGACGGCCCTGTTATCCAGCGGGCGTCGGAGCGGGCGCTCGCGGCTGGGGTCACGGTGCGCGATTGCCTTGAGCTCGTCAAGCGAGTCAGAAAGACCAGCGATATTCCGATCGTTCTATTCAGCTACTTGAATCCTCTGCTTTCGCTTGGGCTTGGGCAAATGGGAAAGGAGCTTGCCGGCGCGGGTGTTGATGGCCTGTTGATTACGGATCTTGTGCCGGAAGAGGGCGAAGAGATCAAGGCCCAAATGGCCGCGGCGGGAGTGGACTTGATCTTCCTGGTGGCGCCTACCAGTTCCGACGAAAGGCTCGAGATGATCTCAGCAGCGAGCGCCGGATTCATCTACGCCGTCTCGAGAACGGGTGTGACTGGCGTGAGGCAAAGCTTATCCGACGCCGTGTCTTCATTGGTGGATCGAGTGCGAAGATTCAGCGATCTGCCGGTGGCCGTTGGGTTCGGAATATCGACCCCGGAGCAAGTGAGCGAGGTCCTGCGCTATGCGGACGCCGCGGTCGTTGGAAGCAGGATAGTGCTGGAGATAGAAAAGCATATTGGAGATGAATCTCTTGTTGAACAAGTGGGGTTGCTGACGCGATCGCTCGCCTTTCAATAGCAGGCCAGACGACAGGCGAGCATTCTCGCTTCCGCCTATAGAATCGTAAGTAGGATGCTGAGCACGCCAGTTCGTCCTGAATACTCCGACAGGCTCAAAGAACTCGACGAGATTAGCAAGTTGGCCGCGGGCCTTTCAAAGCGGGAGCCAGGGAGCGCTCTGCTTTTGCGGGCCTTCCTAACTAAACTAAGACTGAACCGCCAATAACGCACGCAAGCACATCATTCACATTGCAGAGCCACCATCGGATCCACCTTAGCCGCTCGCCGCGCCGGAATATAACTGGCTATCGCCGCAACGCCGACGAGCAGGATCGGAATGACGAGAAAAACGGCCGAATCGGTAGTGCTGACGCCGTAAAGCAGATTTGACAAAACGCGAGTTATTCCCAAAGACGCGGCTAGGCCAATCAAAATCCCTGACAATGCGAGCGTCATGCCTTGTCCAACGACACGCGTCAAGACGTGTCGTCGCTGCGCGCCAAGCGCTATGCGAAGTCCTATCTCATGCGTTCGCCGGGTAATTGAATAGGATACAACCCCATAGAGTCCTACCACCGCCAATGCCATCGCCAAGACCGCAAAGACGCCCAGGAGCCTAGCGTAAAATTGGGGCCGGGACACTGAATTGTATAGTAGTTGATTGCCCGTCCTGATACCCTCAATGGGTTGATCCTTGTCTAAGGACCACACGGCGCCCTTCATTGCGCTGGCTAGGCCGCCGCCTGAGTTTACGCGCGCCACCAGCGTCATGAAAGGCCAGGGATCTTGGAGATATGGTACATAGACCTCCGATTGATAAATGGAATCCAGCCCGGAGTGCTTTATGTCCTCGACCACCCCGACTACCTCGCGCGGAGCGCCGTTCCCAAATGTCAACTTGAGACGCTGTCCGAGAGGGCTTTCATCCGGGAGAAATCGCCTTGCCAGCGTTTCATTGATTATGACGACGCCCGGCGCGTTTTCGGAGTCTTGTTCGGTAAAACTTCGTCCGTCGAGGATCCTAATGCCCATCGTTCCGAAATAATCGGTGTCGACCGCATGATACTGAGCCGATCTATTCTCTCCGGAAACGGCCTGCCTTTTTTCGACGCTGAAGCCAAAGGACATGCTAGTTCCGCCGAGTGGAAGATTAGTCGTCATGCCCACCGAGACGACGCCCGGCAAGCTCTGGATTCTGCTTCTGAGTTCCCTGAAGAACGCGGTCCGTTGATAGCCCTGGGCGTTCTTGAATTGAGGCAGCGCGACACGCATCGCGAGGATGTTTTCGGGATTGAAACCCGGGTTGGTCGTCACGAGCCGGAAGAAGCTCTTGATCATCAATCCCGAGACAATCAGCATGACCATGGACAGCGCAATCTCCGATACCACTAGAACTCTTCGCGCCCGGTTCTCGCCGCGAGATTCATTCAGGCTGCGTCCGCTTTCTTTCAGGTGCTGGTTGACGTCGGTCTTTGAAGATTGCAGAGCGGGAGCTAGTCCGCAGGCGAGCCCTGTCAGCAGCGACACCGCCAGCGAGAACCCCAGTACTCTTGGATTCACGCCGATGTCGCCCACTCTTGGAATGCCCTCCGGGATGCTCGTGATGAGAACGCTCACGCCCCAGTAGGCGGCGATGACGCCCGCCGCTCCACCCAGAATGGCCAACAGCAGGCTCTCCGTCAGCATCTGCCCGATTAGACGGTTGCGCGTGCAGCCGAGGGCAAAGCGAATAGCGACTTCGCGTTGACGCGCGGCGACTCGAACGAACATGAGGTTGGCGACGTTGACGCAGGTAATAGCCAGCAGCAAGAGAACGGCCCCAAACAGGATGACGAGCCCAGACTTTAACTTGCCGACTATTTGATCGCGGAGAAGTGTCATGGCTACGCCGTAATTTCTATTCTCCGGATGCTTTTCTCCTAGATCGGCGCCGATCGCGTTCATCTCAGTTCGCGCTTGTATAAGGGTGACTCCCGACCTCAAGCGCGCGACGACTCCCAGGTAACGTCCCCCGCGGATGAGGCGTTGATTGGCGTCCAGGGAAAGAGGGGCCCACAGATCGGCCTTCTGCTGAGGCTTCAATCCTTCAGGCGTCAGTCTTTCGGGGAACTCGAAGCCGCGACCCATGACGCCGATAATGTTGTAGGTCTTATTGTCCAACATAAGAGACTTGTCGAGCACGTTCTTGTCCGAACCCAGGCGCCTTTCCCAGAAGTCCTGGCTTATGACAACGACTTGATCCCGCCCAGGTTGTTCGTCCTCGGCAAGGAAGGCGCGTCCCTGCACCGGGCGTACGCCGAGCAGTTGAAATAGTCCAGCGGATACGCGCGAGGCCGTTACGATCTCCGGCTCGTCTTGGCTGGTTACGGTGAAGTTTATGGAGTCGAAGGCTTCCATTTGCTCGAAGGACTGCGTCTGGTTGCGCCAATCGATGTAATTGGGAGGTGAAACGAAATCTTGAGTCACGCCCTTGCTCAAATTGTTCTCCCATAGCACTACGATACGATCGGGTTCGCTGAAAGGAAGCGGCCTGATTAGAACTGCCTCGACGACGGAAAAAATCGAAGTGGCTGCGCCTATTCCCAAAGCCAAGATAAGAACGACGGATGTGGCAAACGCAGGTTTCTTGATAAGTATTCTGATACTCTGACGCAGGTTTTGAAGCACGACATCCAACATTGTTGGCCTCCTCTTGTAAGGGCGCGATTGACGTCTGCCTAGCGGCCCATTACCTTCATTTTGGCGAAGAAACCTGACTAATAAACCTTAGTTCCTAAAACAAAGCAAGCCTGAAAAGACAGCAACGAACCACAGGCGTCGAGCGGTTACTAGTACCACTCTGCGGTACTTTATTTGCGGCAAAAATAACAAAGCGTTTTTCTAACGGAGAGAGGTTCGTTCTCGGACGCGTTACTTGTTGAGCAGCGTCCGCGTAATGCCTTGCGCTGTTCTCGTAACGAAATTCGCGATGAACAGGTACTCTCTCGATTGAGAAGTATTGACCATTGGAGTTGCCTTACGGTCCCAATAAAGGGAACAGGGCGTCTGGCGTGAGGATTCTGGTCATCCTAGGCCCGTTCCGCCACACCGAAGCCGAGGCCCGATCCACGATTGCGACATTGGGCTGTTTTGTGGCGGCAGCCGCCCACAGAGTCAGAAACCGCTCGTCGCGTGGAACCTCGCGCCGTCAGGGCCTGGTCTCTACCTCCGGAACACAGGCATAAACGGCGCCTTGCCTTGTACCGATATAAAGAACCTGGTCAGCGCTTCCTACGCTGCGGATAATCCCTTCGAAAGTGCCTGTCCAAAGCTGACGCCCGTCGCTTATGCGAAAGGCAAAAATGTTTCCAAATTCATTCCCGACGAGGACCGATTGACGCCAGAGATGTGGCCTCGGGGTTCTCCATTTTCCGTTCGCCTTCTGACGCCATCTAGTCTTCTTCAAAGAGAGATCCATTGAGGTCAGTGTCTCGCCGATAAAAATCAGTAGCGAATCGCCCGCAATAACTGGGCGTCCAAATGACCAGCCGTCGGCGAGGTAATCGGCTTTGACTCGTCCCGTGCGGGCGTCAACGCAAAGGACATGGTTTGCGGCTCCAAAATAAAGATACTCGCCGGCCGTTACCAACGAAGTGGAAATCGGAGTTCCCAGATCTCGCTTCCAGGCGAGTTTCCCCGTTTCGGGATTTAACGCGTATAACCCGCCATCGCGATCGCCAAAGAAGATATGATCGCCCGAAGCAACCGGCGCAGCCGGCAAGAGATCGTGCCTGTCCGGCCTTGTGGAAAAGGACCATTTCAGAGTACCGGTGTTCAGATCGATTGATATGAGTTCGTCATTCAATGTGACGCCGTACGCCGCTGAGCCGACTCGAATAATGTCAGAGGCAACGCCGCGGCCCGCGGCGGCTCGCCACCGCACCTCGCCCGTCGCTTTCTGAAAAGCATACACGTAGCCGACTCCAGACGGCTGATCCTTTATGTCGGTTCCAATGACGATCAGGTCCTGGGTCAACAGCGGGTTCCCGTGAAACTCGACCCTCCCTTCTTGCCCTGCGTCATAGCTCCATCGAATCTTGCCGGTTGTTCTGTCGAGCGCATAAAAAGTTCCCGCGCAGGAACCGATGAAAAGCAGATCTCCCGCAACCTCGGGAGTCGACACCACTCAGCCGTGAGTATCATATGCCCATAACAACCGAGCCTTGTTTGCGGCGGAAAGGGGCGCGTCTTTCTGCTGTCCGCCCTGAGCGCAGAGCAGGCCGATTGCAAACTGAAAAGCGAGTACGGCGACAGAAACTCTCCGGGTTTTCATAGTGAGTCCCTCGTTATGATTTGTCTCGATAGATCCTTTTGCTGTTTGCCTTCGGGCCGTAGATCAGAGTCACGCATCGGCTTTGAACACGCTGTCCGGTATTTCACCACAAAGGCGCGCCTCTCTTATTCGGTATTCGCGATAGTGCTTCTTGTCTCTGAAGATTGATATTCTCCCAGGCGTCCGGACGCCATCCCGATTGAAATACGAGTCATACGCGACTTCATAACTTGGTTGCCACTCTCCTGGGAAGTTGAACCGCAGGGCCTTCAGCAAATGAGTCCTTGTATCGATCAGGTAATCGACGCCGCCGATTATGTCGACGTTTGCTTGGAGGATTTCGGTCTCCGCGCCGTTGTAGGTCTCCCGGCCTCCATACTTCACGCCGGCTGACGAGGATTGCAATTGATGAAGCCAGCCGGTGGAAAAGACCAGCGCATAGAATTTGAATATGCCTTCCTGCACCAGATCCAGCTTCTTGGCCAGCTTCTGGCCGGGCGCATCAATGAGCCAGGCGTCAGAGCCATCGTAGCCCATTCGATATAGGTGATTGGGCGAGAGCTTGTACTCGAGTCGAAACTTTCTTGGTTTTACTATGATTCGCCCGTCACACCGGACTCCGTTGGGATCAACGAGAGTCGCGTCGACGTCGAGCGTGATGGAGCCGCACGAAAGGGCTCTTTGCCCTCCATGAGCCTGGATTGTATCGTGTAGCAATTTAGCGGCCGATGGACCGTTGGCTGACTTCGAGATTGCCGGCGCGAAGCAAAGAAGCGTGGAAACGGCAAGTGTGATTAGGTTCTTATAAGGCATAGTTGTCCTCCCTAGGAACGTCCACTTAGACCGACCTGCTACATGCTAAACGAAAGGGGCCCGATCGGCGGTGCGTTGCGTAAAGGCGCCGTTTCAATAGGCATCCTCGAGGCTGCTCTTTTTTGCGGCTGTTTCGAAGCCTAGGCTGGGGCTTGGCGTATCCGGATAGCGCGGTCTGACGCTCAAGCATCCATCCTCCAACGTGAATATTCGGTCAACATGTTCAATAAATGCGCTTGCGTGGTGCGAAATAATAATGGTGGTCCGATCTTTCAATAAATGGCACAGCGCGTCGTGAACGGCTGCCTCCGTTTCCGGATCAACCGCGGAAGTGGCTTCGTCCATGATAAGTATGGGAGCGTTTCTGACGAGCGCACGCGCTATCGCAATGCGTTGTCGTTGGCCACCTGACAAGCGCGCGCCGCGCTCGCCAACTTCAGTATTGAATCCTTGCGGCAGCCGCTCGATCATTTCGAGGGCATTGGCAAGCCGGGCGGCGGATATGATGTCGCTGTCGGCCGCTTTGAGGTTCGCCATGCGGATGTTGTTGCGTATCGAGTCCGAGAACAAAAACGCGTCTTGCGAAACTAGGGCGATCTGCCTCCGCAAGTAGGCTGGCGGAGTCTTCTTGATCGAGACGCCATCCAGTCGTATGTCGCCCGAGGTCGGTTCGAGAAACCGCATCAACAGACTTACAAGAGTCGTCTTGCCGACGCCGCTCGGTCCGGCGAGGAGCACGACTTCGCCAGGCATAATCTCAAAGCTCACCTCGCTGAGAATTGGGGATCGATTCTCATAAGCAAAACTGACTCTCTCGTATCGGATCCGCCCGTGCGCTGCCGGCTGGCCATTAGCGCTTCTACCGAGGCTTTCGGGTTCGAGCGATCTCAACTCGTCTATCCGCTCGATAGAGGCCAGAGATTGCTGGACCTTGAGCGATTCCTGAACCATACGGCTGATAGGGAAGAGAAGGTAGGCGGCCAGCGCGTTGAGGCCAATCAAGGCCCCCAGCGACAACTGCCCGGCAATGACCGCGGCTCCGCCATAGATGATCACGCAAAACGAGACGATCAGAGAGAATATCTGGCTCACTTGTCCGCCGGCCGTCATTAACATTCGGCCCTTGATTAGGATTCTCGCCTTTTCGACAAGCGCACTGGCGTATCGGCGCGCGCGATGTTTTTGCGCTCCGCAAGCCTTCGTCTCGTAAACCCCGGACAATGACTCAAAGAGCTCGCGCGACGCGACAGCCGTCTTTTCCTGGACAATCGCGAACGCCTCCTTGGTTCGCTGGTTGAACCACAACAGAAGAACGAAATACGCGGGGATGAGCGTGACGATTAGAAGACCGAGCTTCACGTTAAAGACCGGCAACAGGATCGCGCCGCTCAGCACCCAGATGACACTCCTGCCAATTCCAGTCATGCTCATGACGACTTCGACCGCGGCGCTCGAGTCATTCAATATTCGAGACATGACGTAGCCGCTCTCATTGTTCTTGAAAAACATGTAGGGCTGGGATTGAACGTGTTCGAAGAGTTCTGTTTCCAGCATCAACGCCACTCTCTCTCGGAATATCGCGGCATGGTAGAACTCGAAGTATGCGGTCAAAATGGCGCCGATAGTGGCGAGCCCCATCAGGGCGCTGATCTTGAAGAGCAACCGCGAGTCTTTGGCCGGGAGCGCCTCATTGATGATGATCACGGTCGCCAAAGGGACGACGAGCTGCAGCGCGCTTGATAGCCCGCCAAAAACATTAGCCAGGATCGCTCTGCGGCATAAGGGACGAAAGCGCCCGGCGAATGCGGCTGCCTTGCGCCATCCGTTGAAGTGCTGGCGAACGACCCGCCAGAATTGCTTTAGCATCGAAGCCTCATCCCCAAGGCCGCATCAGTGACAGCTTTGATGGGTTTCAAAGGAGTCGACTGCCTCGTTCGCGCGCTCAACCGGAATCGTCGCGGCGTCCCATAGCCGATCCAGGGCTTGATCAAAGTAGATTGGGCACATCAGGCGGTTGCGAGCCGTAAGGGCGCCCTCGTGAGAGAGCGCTTCTTTTCTGCATCCGCCGGCGCACACGTATCGCACCGGACATGTGCTGCATTCGGGTAGAATATCGACTTGCAAGGACTTCATTGTCTTGAGAATGCCGGACGTTTGCAGAATATTCTCGAGCCCTTCTCTAAAGGCGTTCCCGCATAGAAACTCGGGAGAATGCATTGTCTGGCAAGGAAAAACGTCCCCATTTGATTCGATGCTGACAAGACCATTGCCTACGCCGCACTGCGTTCTCCTAAGAAGCGAATGCGGCGTCACATGATTATGAGTCGGTGTTTGCTTCCTTATCTGGTGGAACCTTCGCTCTTGTTCGTAGATATGCCGAAACTGCTCGCCGTTCAGCATGTAATCGGCCGCGCCCCAACGGCCGGAAGGATCGTCGACGTTCATGCCCGCCCCCGCAATCGTTACGTCGTTTGCCTTGATGTCGTTAAAGGCATAGTCCAGGAACTCCTCGACGGAGTCCATATTAACCGGCGTAACGACGGAGTTGAGATGCACAGCCTTCACGCCGGCTTCTTTCAGCACATGGATGGCCTTGAGCACTTTGGCGTGAGTGCCCTCTCCGCGCACTGCGTCATGCTCGCAGGCATGCGAGCTATCCAGGCTTATGGATACTATGTCGACCGTCTCAGCTATTCGTTTGGCAATCTCTTCGGTGATCAGGATGGCGTTCGTCAAGAGATTAACGAACATCCCATGAGACTTCGCTCTCTCGGCGATCGACAGAGCATCCTTGTTAAGCAATGCCTCACCGCCTGTTATCTTGATTTGGTTGAATCCCAAAGCCGCCGCTTCATCGATAACCTTGAAGAAATCCGCGGCCCGGCCCTCGTAGGCCTGATCTACTTCCTCTTTGTTTCGGCCGAGTTGAACAAGCTGGAAACGATGCTCCTGATTGTAGCAATAGGGACATCTGAGATTGCATTTGCTCGTGAGATGAAGGTAGAGCAGCTTCGGGCGGTCCATCACGCTTGGAGCCCACTTGATCTCCTGGTACTCGCCCGCATGTATGAACCCAATATCAAGAAGTTGGTCAATATACTTTGAAACATATTCGGCGATGGCGGCGGAATCGAAGCCTCCGCCGATAAACGCGGCCACTTCGCTTGCCGCGTCGTCCGCGTCGCCCGCTCTGGCGAGACCCGTAAAAGCTGCCTTGCCCAAGCTATCCGTCACAAACCAGATGAAATTACGGGGATCAAAAATAAGAGATCTATTGTTGCGTTCGAAGATGTGATACTCCGGCGGTAGGTTATAGCGTGTCTCTGTCATAAATGCTCCAAAGCCATCGACCGACTCACTAAGAATGGAATGGTGCTAATTGAACCAGCCCTCGATTGGCATGAATCGATAACCAAACCGCGGTCAGGCAATCGCGAACAGGACAGTTAGCACCATTGCTGTCTCTACAGAAGTTCTTGAGTGCCTGCGCCGCAGCCACTTGAACCGCCGCATGAACAACTGCCGCCTGAACCGCAACCACTAGTTCCCGAACAAGCGCAAGCGCCGCCGCGAGTGTCGGCGGCGACTTTGTCAAAGAATGGAACCAGAATCATCGGTGAATGAAGAGTTGTCATTCTAATCCTCCTATGTTGAATGTGATCGGTGGACGCCTTCGAAATAGGCGATTTACCCTTAGCAAATCTCGTGCAATGAAGAAATGAAATCGGTGGAATGCGCTTAACTGCTTACCTGAATAGCGATGCCTCCACCTGCGATTGCAAGGGCGTCTTTCTTGCGACTACTCCGCCGCCGACCTATAGGCGCCTTACGCCGAAAGTGAGTCATCAGTGTGGTCCACGCGGGCAAGGCATAGATACACTCTGATCGCCGTCGAAGCGGTGAGTGAACGAAGTTCGCCTAGACAAATGTAGCGATTACCATAGGGCAAAGTAGTCTATCCTGCTCTCGCCAAGCGGGTAGCCTTAGATTTGGAAGGTGTCCAAGGGTGTCCAAATATGGGCGCCGGCGCCTGAGTTCATCGAGGAACGGGGCGAGCGCGCTCGACGCTTTGGATAATCTACATCTTGTCCATGCCTAGCTTTTTCATCTTGCCCTGGAGTGTCGTGCGGGCGATGCCAAGGGTCTTTGCGGCATTCGTTTTATTGCGGTCCGTCAATTGAAGAATATGCTCGATGTGAGTGCGAACCACTCCGTCCAGAGTCAAATCCTCGGCTGTTAGCGCCCGGTCCTTTCTATCCCTCCGCGCCGCTTCCGGAAGGTGCTCCAGAGCGTGGATCGTATCTAGTATCTGGTTTGGGCTCAAGGTCGTCAGGCGAATGATCATATTCTCCAACTCGCGGACGTTTCCGGGCCAGTCATATCCAATCAAATCTTGATAGAACGCCTGCGCCGCGCAGCCTACGCCCTGTCCCGCATCACACTGTGCGCAGACCTGGTCCTTCTTGATGCTGTCCCGTCTGTTCATATCGGGACACTGCTTTAGCAAAAAATGGCTGGCCAGCAAAGTGATGTCCTCGATCCTCTCTCGTAGCGGGGGCACTTCGAGCTCTATTACATTAAGCCGGTCATACAGATCCGCTCTGAAGCTTCCCCGCGCGATCAACTCGTGTAAGTCCTTGTTCGTGGCCGCAATCACGCGGACGTCGACCTTGATTGGGAGGTCTCGCCCGATCGGCTGAATCTCCCCGCGCTCGATCGCGCGCAGCAAAGCCAACTGAAGCGGTACTGATATGTCGCCTACTTCGTCAAGGAATAGGGTGCCCCCGTTTGCAGCTAGGAATTTTCCTCTTCTCGACGTAGTGGCGCCGGTAAAGGAATTCCGCTCATGTCCAAATAGCTCATCTACCTGAAGGCCGTCACTGAGCGCCGGCGCAAGAACGGGCACAAAAGACTTGTCCCTGCGCTTACTGAAATAGTGAAGCGCATAGGCTACTAGCTCTTTGCCGCTGCCGCGTTCACCGCGAATCAACACTGGACCGCGGCTTTGACTGGCGACCTGTTTTATCTCCTGCTCCAGCCGGAGAAATCGTTTACTCGAGCCCACCAGATTAATATCAAGCCCTATTCGCTTGGCGTGATCGCGAAGAAGTATGCGGCCGACAACCAATAGCGCGGCGGAAATTAATGACTCGATCGAATTGATCAGCGCCGAACCAAAGGCGTTACCTCGAGCGGCGCCAAGCCCTAACCAGCCCAGGCACTCTCTGTCGTCGGATAATGGAACCCATAAGGTCGATGGAGAATTAACCACCGGATCAACTCCGTGACTCTTGGATGAAGAGACGTCGTTCCATTCGGAGTGCCTCAACAGATATGGTTCTTGACCAGCAGCTACTTTGGCAAGCCAACTGTTGGCCTTCCTGCGCGACGGTTCCGTCCAGCCCCTTGGAGCATTCCAGGCTTTTTGGAGCGCATTGATGGAGATTCGTTGCTCCAATGCGCGCCGGCGCGTGTCTTCAAACATCCATGTGGCGGGATCAATAATCGCTATCGCTATTTGCGACCCGCTGAGTTCAACGGCGCGTTTGATAAGAAGGATTAATAAATCTTGAAGGGTTATTTCTGGGCGTGAGGCGAGTTTAAGGAAGGTATCGAGTGAACTGGACTGCATCAATTGGCGCATCCGGCATATCCTCCCGTTGGACTGCGTCGATGTAGAGGGCAAATGATGGCTTCACCCGTGACCGCGCTTTCCGAAACACGGACCGAACTACTGCTCCCTTGATCGACACGACGTCATTAGCAGTTTTGATTCTTCGAGAGGCCCGACGATATTAGGCCAACGCTCGCTTTTTGGCCCGTACCTGCCTGTAACGCTCCTCTGGAAAAACCCGAAAGGCGCACTCAGCGTCGTTCTATCACGGCTAGAAGCTGCGCCCGCCAACTCCTCCAGTCTATCAATGCCTATTGGCAATTGTATAGCGAGGAGAGCGGCGGGTTCAGATGGGGAATGTCGTCTATTTGTGAAGAATAACAGCACCGCCTGCTTGGTTTTCAAGTAGGTCTAGTTGGGAGGTTGGGAGGCGAGGCGCAATGTCACGGACCACTGGTCTCCTACGTTACCGAAACCGATTGCCGATCGCGGCCCACATGGTACACTAGTGAGCTTGCGCCGCGGGAGAACGAGGCTTGGATATAGACGACTGGCGAAACGAAATCGACGCCATTGACGAGAAGCTGATCGA
>JAHFUG010000481.1 GCA_023265195.1 Blastocatellia bacterium
GGTTGCGGGCAAGTTGAGCCTAGCTCAAGCATGAGTTTTAGGAGGCATAAGGAAATCTATCGATCCGATGTAGCTGAAACGCCGAAGAGGCGACAACTAACGCTGTCGCCTCTTCCTCATAGTCGCGCTGTTGCAGGGCAAGTTGAGCGCAACTCAAGCATGAGTTTTCCCAGGCATACGGAAATCTATCGATCCGATGTAGCTGGAACGTCGAAGAGATGGCAACTAACGCTGTCGCCTCTTCCTCATAGTCGCGCTGTTGCAGGGCAAGTTGAGCGCAACTCAAGCATGAGTTTTCCTAGGCATAAGGAAATCTATCGATCCGATGTAGCTGGAACGCCGAAGAGGCGACAACTAACGCTGTCGCCTCTTCCTCATCGTCTCGATGAGTTTCCAGTTGGCTATTCCTGGCGGGTTGCTCTCCAGCAGAGCCCGCTTCCGCTTCACCAACCGCGGCTGATTGTGAGACTACGATCAGTCGATGGCAAGAACTTTTTTCCTCCTGGTGCTGGTGTGTCTTAACTTTTTGTCTCACGGAAGGGGTGCACCCCACTATGCAGCTTCGACATAATCCGCAAGGGTCGTGGCTTCTGGAATCGGCAGCCCGTCCTCGCGCATCCCTTGAAGGTGAAGTTCAACCGCTTCAGTCATTCGTTGGCGCAATTCGTCGACGGTTTTGCCCGTCGCGATACATCCAGGAAGGTCAGGCAAGTAAGCCGAATAGTTCCGTTCGCCCGGTTCGATAATCATTGCGTATCGCATAATTGAAACTCTATTTCTCAAGCCCGCCTGCGTCAAGATACTCTTGAGTTCTTGGGATGAACATCCTCAGACGTGTGGCCGGATACCGTTACGCGTCCCGATTTTGTGGGATGTTTGAATTGGCGGTGACTGCCCACTGTCGTCATCAGGCGCCAGCCGTCATTTCTGAGGAGTTTCAGCACGTCACGAACCTTCACGGTTCCCAAATTATAGGCGAGCCGAATGGAAATCAGAAGCCATATAACGCTCCACATCAGCGGGGCCCTACGTGATATCGAGGTAACGATAAGAAACTCGGCTTCGCGGCCTCCGCTGGGGCGTGCGTCAATTATGGCGATCATTCGTCACTCGGAATGATAGACTCTTTGTGCTGCGACTAAAATAGCCTCTTCTTCCAAGGCCTCGTAAGCGGCCTTTCTTAAATCGTCAGTGTAGCTTGAAACTCTCTCGAAATCCTCTTCGAGCGAAAGAGGAATATCTGTATAGATGATGTTTACCTTATCCCGCATTTTTAACCCCGCTCGTGAAAGGTAGCTGCCATCCAATCCAGCGATGATCGTGCAGCCTCCAAATGTGTAAGTGAATTCTTGATCGAAGGCTTCCAACAAATCTCTATAGGCTTGTTTTGGCGGATCGGGAACGTAGACTTCAATTCTTACCCTTTCGGACAGTGGCAACGAATTTCTCCTTTCGCTTTGGGAATTCCTCCATGCGTTTTACGACTTCTTTCGCAGACAATTTAGCTCGCTGTGGTCTTTCTATTCTGATCTCTTTGACGTCTTTCAATCTTCTTGCCATTTATTTCTCCAAATCGAAATATGATCTCTTTGCATCGTCCACATTTTAGCATGGCTGGCAGGATTTACATCACTGGGTCTAACGTCTGAGTTGACCGGACGGCGCGGACTTATTCAGCCTTCGTCGAACCCTCAAGACGCAAAACGCGCTGCCGCCGCTCCGGTCGAACACATTGTTGAACTAAGCGCTACGCGCAGTCGCTAGCGCGCTTGTCTGAAGACTGTCATAGCCCGATCATTCTCAACCTGGAAGCCTTGTCCGCTACAGTGTGGGGACGAACTGTTATTCGTGCGCGGACTCAGCCCTCTGAGCCGACAGCCGCCTTGACGATTTGAAGGACAACGACGTGACCAAACTTCAACACCGCCCGTTACGAGTGCCGCCTTTGGCTGGCGACAACCAGCAGGCGCCAGGTTTGATCATCGGCGTTGTGGGAACCCCGTTGTCCAATGATTAAAAAGCAGGGTAGTGGGGTCATGACCCCACTACCAAAAACAGCCGACTCGGACGGCCCGGAACACATCAGCGACGGCTGTGGAATTGACAGATGACCAGATGATCCGCATGCGAACCGAGTACCGATCCCCGATTAGATTCAGCCAGTCTGTTAATGGCGCGGCTGACCGATACCTGACAACGGCTCGGGCCTTTATTGAAACTCCAAACTGAACTCTAACTGTTTTCTTCCCAATCCGGCTTAGTTCAACAAGACTTCTGTGGCGGCTCAGGTGACTCTTGCCTGAGTTGACCCTGCCGCCGCGCCACACGAAGTCTTAATTAATACGTTAGACGCGGGCTCAGGGCAACTTTTCAAATCCTGCTTGGGCAAAATGTTTGTCAAAAGTCAGCGCCCCTCTTATTCCCCTCTGCTTCATTACGATAAATGAGATGCAATCGGTCAGAGAATAGGCTTTGTCCTTGTGTTTTTGAAAATACTCCCACCCTTCATAGAACAATGTTTCGTCTATATGGATTAGCTCAATTGAGTCGGTCTGAATCAAATTACTTCCGACTTCGACTGCCTTTTCATGCCGACCGCGACTATTGAAGAAAGTTACAACTTCATCGAACACATAGGAGGTTGTCACTAATGGTGGAGGTGATTTGAGTAGCTTTCGCCAATACCGCGAAGCCGCTTTGTGGTTCTGATCATCAGATGCCTCCAGAGCGATGATATAGCCGGCATCAAGGAATAGGTTCTTCATTCTCAGTAGATGTATTCGTCAAGATTCTCACTCGCATCAGGTGCATTACAGAGAATAGGATTCCTTCCAAGTTTGAAAAGGGCATCTTCTTTCCTTTTCGGGAATACAACGACAACGTCACCTTCTTGTCGTATCTCAACCTCCTTAATATCTTTCAGGAACTTCTTTGGGATAACGACTCCTTCTTCCGTCACTCTAGCTTTCATACATTCCTCGATTTGCCCAGTTTTGGCTGCAAACCCAATATAACGGATGCAACGCATTCGTTTCCAGCGTCTAACAAAGGCGTCACCGGGGCGCGCGAAGTAGCGCCTCAGTCGAATTTGTTGGAGCTTAATTAATTCTCAAAAGACCGAACCGAACGTCAGAGTTGACGCGGCGGCGCTCAGCGCCGCCTGCTGCATGCTGTAGTTGAACTAAGCGCTACGCGCAGTCGCTAGCGCGCTTGTCTGAAGACTGTCATAGCTCGATCATTCTCAACCTGGAAGCCTGATCCGCTACACTGAGTTCGCCAGACATTCAATCCAATCCGGAGGTGTAGCTATGACCGACTTGCAAAAGAGAATGATCGAGACTCTTCAACTGGGCGGGCTCTCTGAACGTACTCAGGAAGCCTATGTGCGCGCAGTAGTCAACTGGCCCCGCGTCTATCACAAATCTCCCGACCTCGTCGCCGAAGAAGAACTCCGACACTATTTCTCTGCATCAAGAATGTCAAGAAGTACTCGCGGCCAACAACAACCATCGCCCTGTGCGGGATCAAGTTCTTCTTCGAACGAACGCTGGGCAAGCAATGGACATCGTTCGATCTGATCAGACCACCGCGGGAGAAGAAGCTGCCAGTGTCCTGAGCATCGACGAAGTTCTAAAGATTCTATCTCTGATCAGGCGAGAACTGCTCGGCTCCGGCCGGACAAAAACCAGTGCTGAACCCTCTCAAGAACAACAAGACCAGAAAGAAGAACCCGAACCTCGGCTTTGCCCGCAGTGTGGGGGCGAACTGTTATTCGTGCGCAGACTCAGCCCTCTCGGTCGATAGCCGCCTTGACCATTTGAAGGACAACGACGTGACCAACATTCAACATCGCCCGTTACAAGTATCCCCTTTGGCCGGCGACAACCAGCAGGCGCCAGGTTTGATCATCGGCGTTGTGGAAACCCCGTTGTCCAATGATCAAAAAGCAGCCGACCCGGACGGCCCAAACACATCAGCCACGGCCGTAGAATCCACGGATGACCAGATTATCCGCATCCGAACCGACAACCGAGTCCCGATTAAATTGAGCCAGTTTGTTAATGGCGCGGCTGACCGATACCTGACAGCAGCCCGGCCCTTTATTGAAACTCCAAGCTGAATTCTACTGTTTTCTTCCCATTCCGGCTTAGTTCAACAAGACTTGCGCGGCGGCTCAGGTGGCGCAGGCGCGAGTTGTTCCTACGGCCGCCCCGCGCCAAGTCTTAATACGTTAGGCTACATCCGTATGCCGCCCTTCAATGCCAACAAGGTATGCTCCACAGCCGCGCGATTCATTCGATGGTATTTCTGAAAGAGAAGCAGTGGTACGGGCTCAATCGAGTAACCACGCTTCTTCAAGCAGGTGAGCAGGAAGAGCAGGGCTGCGTAGTTACCATCAAGCTCAACGGCGACGAATTGGGTCAATGCGTGGCGAAAAGCAACGTTTTGTTCGTCCTTGTCGCCCAGAGCCGTTACATTGCTGCTTTGCTCCATTTTGTCGATGATTCGTCGGGCCTCATATTCATCAATGATATCAATGGGCGTACCCTCCACCTCCTCGCCTGAAACGTTCTTGATTGCGGACAAGACATACGGCACCGCACGCACCAATGCTTGGGCGAGGTCGGACCGGTCAAACGGTACGAACTCGTAGTCTGGCTTCAGTCTAATGGTGAACTCGACATCGTTTTCTCGGAACAGTAGAAGTGGCTTGTTCGCGCCGTTAGCAGAGTACGTTTCTTCGATCACCCATTGGGACGGCTCATACTTCCCCGGCTTTGCATCAGTAGGCGAAAACCGCGTGAACAGAGCGGCGAACAAATCCGCTTCCTTGATGCGTTTGACAACCTTGTCACTAATTGCCGACGCGGCGGGTTCCTCACCGGTGCGCACATCGATCCCAAACGACTCAAGAAACCGGTGCACCGTCTGCACGACACTAGTGTCGCCTGTTGCGAAGGAGTGGGCAAAGAAAAGAGTAGTCATTCAATCACCTGGATACGACCATTCATTGACCATTCATGAGCCTGTTGAACCGAACCGCTCGCTCCAACGTGCCAACTTACCGCGTTCTATGGGGATTGTAAAGCGGATTGGTATTGCGAGCTACCATAATCAAAGGAAGACAGACTTCTTTCAATCGGCGATTGTCCGAGGAGGAGGGGGCCATCAGAACATTCCTGTGCTCAAATGCCGCCGACCTTCGGTCTGTCGGCGCCAGCAAGCTCCGGGAGCATGCGAGAGACGACTACAGGCCGACCTGTCTTGCAGACCGGACACAGCGAAGTAGCGACTCCGGTCACTTCAAGAATTAGATCGCGAGCCGACTTGGCGGGGCGTTCGCCGGTATCAAGCTCAACGCCCATCAACTCGAGCCAGCGAGCGAGGTTCTTCTTCTTGGAGCGGTTGGCAAAGAAGCCGAAGTGGCGGATTCGCATCACGCCGTCCGGCAAGACATGTCGAACCTGATCTCTGGATTGCCGTTTGCTTCTTGCATCGTAGAAGATCCTGGGAGACTCCCGAAGTGGAACACCGATTCTCACGTTAGTGATTCGTGGCCCTTGATGGCGCACA
>JAHFUG010000482.1 GCA_023265195.1 Blastocatellia bacterium
TTCTAATGCTCGCAAGACAGTCGCGGGTGTAAGCGAGGCGGTCGGAAAGTTGAGCCATGTTTTGACGTACTGGGTGGCCTGATGGGTCGAGAGTCGAAACTGGCGTTTGGGCGAAGTGGCTGTGTAGAAAAACTCGCCCGCGACCTGGACCGACCAGCCCCAACTCGTGGTTAGCAATAAGTCGCGAGCGCGGCCGGCCTTCGCTTGCTCTTCGAGCTGATCGCTAATGGAATAGAGAAAGACATTAGTGTCAACGAACACTTCCGCGTTCATGCATCTCTTCCCGTGAAGGCTTGCGGCCTACGCCGAATCCCTTCGTTTGGTTGAATAACTCTTTCATATGAGTTCGAGCCGCGGCGATGCGTTCGTCATCGCCGTTCAGAGTCTTGAGGTAACTTGTTACTCGCTCGTTGAGAGACGATTCCAAGTCGTCTACGCTCTCCTTTGCTTGGCGATAAAGTTCGTCATCGATTCTGATGATGATTTCCTTCATGCGTTCACCCTAGCCCTGCAGCCACCGCGAGTCAAGATTTGACAGAGCGAGCATCCCGGGTTTCACCGCCCGGTCCCCCGCCGTCGCGCCGTCCAAGGCGAAACCTTACCGCCGCTCGGCCATCGTCGCGAGGCACGTAAGTCCAGCCGATCTCCGGAGCGTACTCCAGGATGCGGGATTGGACGGTCTTAGGTTCTCCGGATACGGGCATTAGTTGCTTTCCGTCTTGCCGGTAGCAGCGACCGTCTGAGTTCGCCCGCGCTCGGCACCTGCCGTTGCGACGTTGCGGGGCTTATCCCGGAGCAGACTCTTTCTCATTCATCAGATGTTTTTCGCACCGCCAGCATACTCCATCTGTCCGTTGGTAGCACCAACCAGGTGCCGACAACCGATTCTTTGCCTGGTTCGTAGCGCCCTTGTGGCTGTGAGCCGGGGGAACTAATTGCCCACTTGTAGCCAAAATTCTGCAGCGTGAGTAGCGGGGCAAATGGAGAAGCTGATGCTGTGGGACCTGGCATCAATCGGCTTCCGTTGCGGTGGAACCGGCAGAACCCACCATTAAGAGGCTCTTGGGCCAAAGCCATTCCTCGCTTCCGGGCCGTTGCGCTTTGCTCGTCGGCCAAATCACGCAAAGCATCGTCAATTTCCAAGGCCAACTCTTTGTTTGCAATGATGCCCGCTTCAGTCGGAGCAAGTTCACGAGTGCGGCGGATCAAGAGGCGACGCAGTTTTCGGAGTTCCGGTTGCTGCGCCTCAATGATGTCTGCCAGCAATTCAAATGGGGCATCAGGCGAATACGGCATCATGCCGATTGGAATTTCATTTGACTTATCGGAGGTGCGCAAACCAGCGATCGCGTTGGCTGATTCTGTGACCAGTTGTTCAAGTGGGCCGTGGCCCGGGTGCACACAGCCAATTCCAGTCGCAGGCACCACTATCAAACGTCCGGCCGCCAACAATGGGCGGGCCTCTTTCATCAGAAAGGAAATAACCTCGACTGGCAGAAGCGACGCGTGAGCCATAACAAGCCAAGCATCGCGCCCGCTGTCGTCTTTCACTGGAGATCCCAGAATGTAGCCATATCCGCCGGGTTCACCAAATACTTCAGGCACTTCAGGCAGCACATCCAAGAGTCTGCCGTCTTGAGTGGGGCCTTTCCAAATTAGCATCAGTATGTCCGCATAGAGAGCCCATAGGCGGACTGCTTGTTTCAAGCCGTCCAGCGTGCGAACCTCTAGCGTGATATTGAACGCACTCGGGATTGTTTGGGCGTTTCGCAGTAGCCTTGCAAAATTTCCACGGCCCCAGAAGTCATAGCACATCGGCGCAGAACCAGGGTAGGTAGTCGGAATTCCGTCCCACAAGCTAAGAAGAGACTTCATGACCCGTGCATTGGCTTGTTCAAGCGATGGCGGTTCTGGCCTCTGACTAGCAGGCTCCTCCCAATCACCGGTTGTGATCTTGATGATCTGTTCCCGGAGTGCCACATTCATTTCCGCGAGTTTGGGAGCCTTCTCCTTGGTCTCAGCGAAATCGTTATCGGTCTCGGCACGATTGTGACCATCACTCTCCAGCAGAGAGAGCGCGTTGAGAGCGTCGGACGTCTCTGACAACCTTCCCAGTACCGAAGAATAGCTGACAATCTGAAGCAGCACGTCCGCCAGCGCGATCGCAGGGAGTTTCGCATTCCTCATCAGTTCATAAGCTTCGATGGCGTGACCAAGTGCTTCTTCGGTTTGTCCATTGTCGCTGAGGGCACGAGCAACAGCTTGTTTTGTGAAGGCCACTTCTTCCGGCGGACCGGTTGCCAAGGCCAATGCCTCAGACGCGAGAGTTACCGCTGTTTCAGAATCTCCCGCGCCACGCGCGATTTCAGCAATAAGATGATTTGCCGCCTGTTTGATTATCGCGTCTTTCGGATCATTACACGCATCCAGCAGCGCCTCCGCCTTGCGCTTGGCGCTGGCGTGGTCGCCCGCGTGAAAGGTCACAGCTGCAACCGTGTAGAGTGCAGCAAGGAATCCTTGGTTGTCATCTGATTTCTGCTCCAGGCGAACTGCACCCTCTGCCGCCGCCAATGCCACTCGATGAAAACCCATATGAGATGAGTTGTTGGCCATATTTGATAACTGACCACCAATTTGTGTCGCTTGATGTGCTGTCTTTGCCACGGTCTCAAGTTCTTGGATTCGCCTCACGGCATCTTCCTCGTTGCCTGATTTCAAGGCCCAGAATATTCCAGCGCTCATCGCTGCCTGCATGAGTTCGCCGTCTTCGTCGTTTGCGTGGTCCCGCGCGTGGGCGTCGCACGCCGTCACCAACTCAGTGGCTTCGGTGTGTCGATCTTGTTCGCAGAGGAGAATGATCAATTCAGACTGGACGGCACATGCTTGCGTCTCGAGGTTTTTCTCGTCGTCATCCTTTGCATTTTCACAGCATTGAAGAGCAGCTCGAAGAGCTTCCTCGGCTCCCTCGCGGTTTCGCTCATCGTGATAGACGGACGCTTTTGTCCGAAAATAGAGAACCCGAACCGTAGCGTTTTTGATTTCTTTAATCTTCTTCTCCGCTTGATCCAAATAAGCTCTGCGATTGCCAATCCCTCGGCGCCGGGAGGATGAGAACATTCCAAGAGCCAGCAGCACCTCTACTTCTTCCTCATCCAGCTTTGCGGCTTGGGCAAGAACCAGAGCCTCCTCCAGTTCTCGGATGGCTTCGGATCGCTTTGCTTGACGGACAAGCGTCTGGGCCAGTTTGAGCTTGGCGCGAATTCTTTTCTCCTGACTTGCCTCGATCTTTTCTCCTACATCCTTCACCGCTTTGCTGGTGTCGAGAAGCTGGCGCTCCAGCTGTCTGAGGTGGTCTTGAAGTTGCGAAACTCGCTTTTCTAATTCAGAAGGCGTGCCGACTTTCTCACGAATCTCCAGCCGTTCCAAGCAGGCGTCCCGGTGAGCTTTCTGCAGTGCAGCTACGTCGTCGGATTCCTCGTGATGTGAGTCGTATGGGAAGGTTTCAGTGCAAACGAAGACATAGAGCGGGCGCCCCAACTCCTGAGCGATGTCATACTCCATTTGCGTGTAACTGCGGCGAGCCTTGTCGGTGGGCCTGTCTCTTGGCTCTGAGCCGTAGCAGATTCCGGCAACATGGATGACGGCATCGCACTTCTCAATGAGGCTGCGGAGCATCGCTTCCACCGTCCGGTAATCAGGCGGGAATTCCTCCTGGTAAACACCATGGCAGCCAATCGTATCCACGGCGCGCTTCACGAGAGCCCGCGTGCTTTTCAGATCGGAACTTGCCGCAGAGACGAAGACCTCGGTGCGTCCAATCGTGCGCTGTCGGGAAGTTTCCATAGTCTATCATCTCCTTAGTTCCAGCCGCGAAAGATCCAATTGATCCACCCGGATCTGGGCTGTCACTATCTGGTGCAACAGGGTGCGGAAGAGAGCGGTTAGTCCGTTGCGCTTGGCTTCATGTAGTTTCAGGTTCCGCTCAACGAGATTGAGTTGGGAGACGATTGCCCTTCGCTCATCAAGGCTCGGTAACGGGAGCAGCACCCGCCTCAAGGTGCCCCGAATTAATATTGAACTTACCGTCGGCTGTGCGGAGAGCACGTCCACTCGGGCGACCACGTCCGCGCTCGGTTCTCGCATACTCATTCAAGAACGACTGAAGAACCTTCGAGGGATCAACACGGACACGGATGAGATAGGACGCGAAATAGCACTCATCCAATTCGTTGCGATAGATCGCGCAACGTCCGGCGTTTTCAAGCACTCCGTTGGTTCGCACGAAAAGCAAGTCACCATCTTGAAGGCGGAGTTGGTCTAGCTCGCTTCGCTTCGGCTGACCGTGTTTTAGATCGCTCAAGTCAATCGAGCCGCCCACAACGTTCGGAATCCGCAGCACAGGGACGCCAGCCTTGCCATCCTCGCATTTGACCGACGTTCCGTAGTCAAAACCGATGGCAGCATTCTCCAGAATTGCCAATCCCCAACTCTCCGGTATAAGTCCGATTTCGGTTTGCTTTTGGGGTTCGCCGCGCCGGCCTTGAGTGAAGAATCTGTGCAGGAGCGCCTTCTTCAGTTCCGCAGTCAACGCGATGAGCCGATCTTGCTGTTCGATCGCCTGCTGCACGACCTCCAACGCCATCACTATCTTTCGCTGCTCGTCGATCGGCGGGACCGGAACGACGAAAGTACGCAAACGACTAGCGCTAATGTTGCTTTGGCTTACCGCGCGCGTGGCAATGCCTTTAAGGCGCCGTTGCGTCTCGTGAGCATTCAGATAAGCATTGAGAGAGAAAGGATCGAGGATCTCTTCGCGTGTCCGGAGGCGAATCAAATAAGAGGCGAACACATAGTCACCGTCAAGATCGAAGATAGCGGTGCGTCCCACCAACTTGAAGCTATTTGTCCGGTTGAAAAGAATGTCACCGCGCTGGACCCGAAAGTTTTCTAAGCCGCGCGCTGAAACGTCAGCATACTGTAGGTTGGCCGAAGAGACGCGGCCGTTGACCTGATTGGTCATGCCGAGAATCGGACAGCCGCCGGCCGCGCCACCTTTGACTGAGGTTCTGTATTGTGCAGCGGAAAGAGATTCACCCAGTGGCGCGACCTGCCACGAACCCGGTAGTTCACCGAGTTCTGTTTCGATTCGCGGCTCCAATGCTACGTCGGTGCACCTTGCCCTTCTCGATGATAGCTGCGTCATCTTCCCATCACCTCATACATTGCCCGCTGCTCACGCACAGCTAGTGCCCGCTCACGTTCGATCTCTATCCTCAAGTCCTCTTCGCTCGGCAGATACAATCTGTACTTCGAAGCGAAGAGTTGGCTGCTCTCGTTCAGCACCGAGTACTTGACCACCGTATGGTCCTTGTCGGTGCAGAGGATCAAACCGACGGTGGGATTGTCGTCCACGCCTTTCACCGTGTCTTCGAACAAGCGCACATACATATCCATCTTCCCGATGTCCTCGTGAGTCAGCTCGCTGGTTTTCAGGTCGATCAGCAAGAAGCATTTGAGGATGTAGTTGTAGAAGACCAGATCGATGAAGAAATCCTTCG
>JAHFUG010000114.1:0-3094 GCA_023265195.1 Blastocatellia bacterium
ACAACCAGCCTGCCGCTTCGATTGATAGCCAGCAAGTCGATGAAGGTTCGCTGCTCGCCGCGATAGGTTGGAACTTGCGAATACACAAACCGCGGGTCGAGCGCCGGATCGATGACGCTTATGTCGTCCCGCAAGATGGACTCGAGCCATCGCTCCGATTGAAGCCTGTAATATTCAGCGGTGCGATCCGCGGCCTCGGCCGTTCGATTGGACAAGATAGAAGAGACCAGTTCCTGGATTGCGTCGTAGTCGAGATTGCTCGACTTGACTCTTGCGTCGCCGGCGCCGAATTCGATTCGCAGGGTCTTGAGGTTGACGTTTGCGAACTCGAGCCCGCGTATTGAGAGCGTGACTACGCCGCCTCGATTTCGCGCCCGTATGTGTTCAGGCGCGAGCGCCCGCAGGGAGTCAACAATGCCCGCCGCCTCGGTGTTGAGGCGTTTCTCTCCGGGCCAGACCGCGCGCGCCGAGGCTTTCTTGAAGTTATCCGCGAGATCTCCCTGATCGTACGCAGCCGAAGCGCGTATTTCCGACTGCTCTTCATCCACCTCGCGGAGCTTGATCGCCACTCCAGCCACGTCGACGGCGGTCAAGCGATTGGCTATGGTCGTAGCCCGGCCGGATGGGATAAACAGGAATAGGCGGTCGACCGTCTTACCCGAGGACCTCAAGGAATATGTCCAGATGATCGCCGAAGCGAGGGCCGCGTCCACCGTTGATTGAGTCTCCGACGACGAAACCGCCACGCCCGCGGCGAATCGTCCACTCATGCGATCCTTAAGCAGCAGCCGCGTGTGCGAGCCCGAAAGATGGCGCCGGTCGTCGCGCGCCGTAACGCTCTGCTGAACGTTGAAACCCAACGACGATTCGATCAGCGCGGAAATCCACGAAGCAAACTCGGCGCGAGATTGCGCGAGTCGATAGGCCTGTTCTCCGCGCCTTAGCTCGAGCGCGCAGTGTTTTACGCCGAATTGCTTGGAGCAGTGAAGCCGGAGGGAATCGGGTCGCGCCTCTGAGTCGATCACTCGCCACGACTTCGACCAGTCTTCTCCCCAGCACGACAGTATGAGCTTCCCATAAGAAATTTCACACAGGCAGTGAGAGGCGTCCAAGGAAGCAATATTGCGCTCGTCTTCATAGAGATCGAATTCACCGGCCAGGAGAAAAAGCTCGATCTCATACTTGGCTCGCGCCGCATCTTCAGGCGTTGGGGTCGGATTCATGGATTAATTAATTGTGGAACAAATGTACGAGCGGCCCTCCGATGTACGGCAGACTTCAGTCTGTCTTCTCCAAACAACGAGTCATTAAAGGAGCTGGTGACCACAGCAATATAGAATGAAGTCCGCGGTACATCGGGAATACAGACTGAAGTCCGCGGTACGTCTCCCATTCTACGCCGTTGCCGTCCGCCGCGCGGCAAGCTGGCCGCAAGCAGCCGAGATGTCCTGTCCTCGCGGACGCCTGATGAATGAGGGCAACCTGGAGTCGGTCAGAACCTTTTGAAACTCGAGAATCCTCTTCATGGGCGACGAACGGTAAGGCAACTCGGGCGCGGCGTTATGCGGGATGATGTTGACCTTGGCCCGGAGGCCCGATAGAAGCCGCACCAGGAGCCTCGCGTCCGTATCGCCGTCGTTCACGCCATCCAGCATCACGTATTCGAAAGTAAGGCGTTCGCGCTCGCCGAGCGGAAATCTCCGGCAAGCGTCCATCAGCGACGCTAAATCGTATTTCCGATTGATTGGGAAGAGCCGGTTGCGCAATTCATCAGTCGCCGCCGTCAGCGATATCGCAAGCCTCGGCCGAATTGCTTCATGGGCTAATCTGTCGATGCCCGGCACGACACCGGCCGTAGACAAAGTAATGTGCCGAGGGACTATAACCAGGCCGTCTTGATCAGTCATGATTTGAATTGACTTGATTACGTTGTCGTAGTTGAGAAGCGGCTCACCCATACCCATCATTACGATATTAGTGCGGTGGGGAATTGGGTTGCCTGCGCCGTAAACCTCGTTCAGCACGATGACAACCTGCGAGACTATCTCCGCGGCCGTCATGTTTCGTTTGAGCCCCACCACTCCGGTCATGCAGAAGTCGCAGGCAAGGGGGCATCCTACCTGACTTGATATGCATATCGTGTCGCGGTGTTCTTCCGGCATGAACACCGTTTCAATCTCGCGTTCGTCGGAAAGGCCAAGGAGATAACGGCGCGTGCCGTCAGACGAGACGAAAACATTCTGTATTTGTGTGCGCGTTATGACCGAGTGGTCTTCAAGGATATTTCTCAGGGTCTTCGGCAGATCGGTCATGCCGGCGAAGTCCGTGACTCGGCGGCGGTGAATGGATTGATAGACCTGGCGCGACCGATAAGGCATCTCTCCAAGGCTGGACATCCAACCGCGAAGCTCCTCACTCGTCAGTCCTAACAGCTCGATCTTGTTTTGAATCGATTCTTCCGCCAAGTGAGCATTTTGCACAAAAGCAACTCAGCGGGCCAGCCCTGAAGGAGAGGTGGATTCCGTTTTGGCCGGCGGGGGTGCTGTTTCTCGTTTTGACCATGAGATATCTACGCACCGTTAATATTTAACCGCTGTTCTATGATATGCCGCTCTCTTGCAAGAAGCAGTTTATCGTTTGGCCATTTCTTCCGCCCCTCCGTAGGAGGGTCATGTTTATAGCACGTGTGGCGGGACGTTCCGCCCTCCGTAGGAGGGCCATGTGTTCCCTGAAATAGATGCAGGCCCATGGTTCGTGTGAAATACAGATGGACATGGCCCTCCTAACGGAGGGCGAATGCACGTCCGATTCCTGCTATAAACATGGCCCTCCTAACGGAGGTCGAATGCTACGTCCGATTCCTGCTATAAACATGGCCCTCCTAACGGAGGTCGAATGCTACGTCCGATTCCTGCTATAAACATGGCCCTCCTAACGGAGGTCGAATGCTACGTCCAATTCCTGCTATAAACATGGCCCTCCTAACGGAGGGCGAATGCTACGCCGGCTTTCCGCGCACCTTGCCTGCGCCCTTGAATAAACATGGCCCTCCTAACGGAGGGCGGATGTTGCGGCCGATCACTGCTATAAACAT
>JAHFUG010000114.1:3104-3832 GCA_023265195.1 Blastocatellia bacterium
GCCCTCCTAACGGAGGGCGAATGCTACGCCGGCTTTCCGCGCACCTTGCCTGCGCCCTTGAATAAACATGGCCCTCCTAACGGAGGGCGGATGTTGCGGCCGATCACTGCTATAAACATGGCCCTCCTAACGGAGGGCGAATGCTACGTCCGATTCCTGCTATAAACATGGCCCTCCTAACGGAGGCCGACCAACCTTAACGGGCTTGCGGCTCCCGATGGGCAGACGGGGGGAACGAGATCGGTCGCGTATCCCTCCCACCCAGGGAGAGCAGCCACACTCCGTTTGGGGTTGGGCGGGGCGCGCGGCCGCTTCCTAGGGGTAGCCGAGTACGGCAACCCTGGGCTGAGCGGCGAAACCCCTTCGGGGTTCAAAATGGCCAGGGGTTTCACCGCGGAAACAATGCTGCCTCAACACGGAGTTGCCGGAGGCGCCCAATTTATGACTTGAAAATATCGGAGATTCGCTTATGCTTTGATTGCGCGGGGCGTCGTCCTGCCTAATCCCGCCTTCGGCTTGAGACAAGACGCGCCCAGGATGAAAATCGAGCACGCAACCTGCTCGAATATTTATCGGCCCCTTGCAGTTCTGACAATCGGGTTCTCAGGGTTTATGTAAACTCCGATTAGGATTACAGTCGAATTTGCGCATCTACTTGTGGCATTGGGCCTCCCCCCGACCACTACCTCTAATGGCGCGCGATCAGAGGCTGTCTGACAAAGCGCTAG
>JAHFUG010000114.1:3861-17753 GCA_023265195.1 Blastocatellia bacterium
TTTTCTTTCCTTAGCAAGCCGCCCGGTCCCGGAGCGGTTTGATGGTTGCCGCGGGAATGATGAAGAGAGACATCTCCTATAGAAGGCTCGGGTGGGCAGGCGTGGCGCTGGGCATTGCGCTTCTCGTGGTCAGCTCATCGCTGATACTGTCGATCAACCGCCAGTACAATGAACTCGTCCGGGGTACGCGGCTCATCAGCCAGATGAATGCGCTGGAGGCTCCTCTAGTCGAACTGGAGGATTGGGCCGCTGGAGGGTATCAAGGCGGCGCCCTCTCCACGAGCCAGGATTCGTGGCGGATTGCTTATCCTAAGCTGAAAACGCTCGAACAGGCCCTCGACCACGGCGACCCCGCCGTACAACAGATTGAACCCTCGATCAGGCGATTGGATTCTCTCTTCGCGGAAATGGAAAAGGCGAAGTTGAGCCCGCCCCCCGCAACGCCTGGCGCCGAACAGGCCAGGAAGCAGGAGGGCGAGTTTCGCGCCGAGATAAGGCATACGCTAAGAGAGCTCCGCGGAGCTATTCACTCCGTCCAGGCGAGGATGGAAGGAATATCGGCTTTGCTCGCCGCCGGCTGGCGCAACTTCAAGCTCCTGATCGTAATACCCTGCGTAATGGGAATTGTAATAGCGTCCCTGTTCAGTCTGTTTCACAGGGAGCGGGGCCGCTATGCGCGCGCCAGCGTTGCGCTGAATGAAAGCGAGGAGAGGTTCAGCCAGCTACTGAACTCGGACATAATACCGATGATTGTCGCCGATTCCGCCGGGAAGATTTCGGAGGCGAACAACGCCTTTCTGAGAATGGCCGGCTACTCGCGCGACGAACTGATCGAGGGACATATTCGATGGGACGCAATGACGCCGCCGGCATTCAGAAGCCGGGACGAGTTGGCGATCGCGGAGCTAAGAGCGTCGGGCGTCTGCACCCCCTTCGAGAAGGAGTACATAAGAAAAGATGGAACTCGCGTTCCCGTCTTCATCGGCATCGCTTCATTGAAGGGTGAGGCTCCAGCGGGGAGCAGGGGCCAAACCGTCGCGTTCGTCGTCGATCTCACCGAGCACAGGCGGATAGAGAGCCGTCTCACGGAATCCGAGCGGCTTTATCGCTTGCTTTTCGAGAGGAACCTCGCGGGTGTTTATCGCACCACCCTGGGTGGCGACATTCTCGATTGCAATGAAGCGTTCGCCCGAATTCTTGGGTGCGGGTCACGAGAAGAGGCCATGTGTCTGAGCATCTCGGATTTTTACGAAGACCCGGCAAGCCGCGGAGAATTCCTTGACGAGTTGCGCCAGAAAGGCGCCTTGACCAACTACGAGTATAAGCTTAAGCGGAAGGACGGATCTCCGGTCTGGATACTCGAGAATGTCAGCCTCGTTCAGGCGAACGACACGATGCCTCCCGTGCTCGAAGGCACGATGATCGACATAACCGAGCGTAAGGTCACCGAGCACGCGTTGCGCGAAAGTGAAGCGCGCCTGCGCTTGATGATCGAGCAGGTTCCCGCGGTGTTGTGGACGACGGACACCGATCTCAAATTTACTTCGGGAACGGGCGCGGGCCTCAAGACCTTAGGCATTCAGCAAGCCCAGTTGCACGGGAAAACATTGGCCGATTACTTCAACTCTTCGGATCCGGGGTCACTTCCAATTCTATCCCATCGGCGCGCTTTGCAGGGCGAGCCCGTGGCTTATGAGATGGAGTGGGGAGGGAACACTTTTCAGTCGCACGTAGAGCCGTTCCTTGACTCGGACGGCCATCTCATCGGGGTGATCGGAATCGCGCTGGATATAACTGACCGCAAGCGCGCCGAAGAACAACAGGTTCTGCTGCAAGCTGATATTCGGAGATCGGCGCTCGAGTGGATGCGGACGTTCGACTCCGTCGAGTCGCCATTGGTCATCATCGACGCCGGCTGGAAGATCGTGAGGCTGAATGAAGCGGCTATGAAACTGTCAGATCTGGGTTTCAAAGCGGCTCCGGGAGTAGATTTCGGCTCGCTTGGCGCCGGGGCTCCCTGGAATCAGGCGTCACAACTGGCGAAGTCCGCGATGGGAACGGGCGTGTCGGCCGCCACTCAGATTCTTGATGCAGCGGCCGGTAAATCATGGGACATCACGGCCTCGAAGTTCTCACTCTCGGAAGCCGAGGCGCGCGTGATCATTACTATCCGCGACATCACCGAGATGGTCACTCTGCAGGAATCCCTGCGCAAGAGCGATACGTTATCGGTGATGGGGAAGCTTGTCGCGGGCGTGGCCCACGAAGTGCGCAACCCGCTGTTCAGCATCTCAGCGACGCTTCAGGCTTTTGAAGCGCGTTTCGGCGGCAACCGCGATTATCAAAGATACACGGACGTTCTAAGAGCGGAGATCGAGCGGCTGAACGAGTTGATGCGCGAACTCTTGGACTACGGCAGGCCCAAGACGCTCGAGTTCACCAGGGCTTCGATCCCGGATGTTATTCGGAAGGCCGTGAGCGCGTGCGAGCCTCTGGCCACGAGGTTGAGTGTGAGCGTGTTTCAGAACGTTGACGATCCACTCCCGGAAGTGGTGATAGATCGCCGCCGCGTCATCCAGGTCTTCCAGAACTTGCTGGAGAACGCGATTCAGCATTCGCCCGCGGGTGGGATCGTGTTGGCGGAGGCCCGCGTATCGACGGAAAACGGCGGCGGGTGGATTGACTGCTCGGTCAGCGATTCCGGTCCCGGTTTCAACAGCGAAGACCTGCCGAGGATATTCGAGCCGTTCTTCACGCGCAGACGCGGAGGCACGGGCCTCGGATTGTCCATCGTACAGCGGATAGTAGACGAACACGGCGGAACGATCGTGACCAGGAACCGGCCGGAAGGCGGCGCGGTCGTAAGAGTAAGCTTCCGCTTTTCGCGCAGCTAGATCCGGCCGCGCGAAGAGACAAAAAGGAGCGCGTCGAGATGGCGAAGAAGAGAGTCTTGATCGTAGACGACGAGCCCGGCATTCGCTTCGGACTTCGTGATTACCTGGAGACCAAGGGTTTCGAAGTGGAGGAGTCCGGCGCCGTCCGCGAGGCGCTGGACAAGTTCCAGTCGTTTCATCCCGACGTGGTCGTCGCGGATTATCTGCTCGAAGATGGAAACGCGCTGGACATGCTGGCTCAAATCAAGGCGACCGCTCCCGACGCGCCCGTCGTCATTCTCACCGCGCATGGCTCCATAGATCTGGCCGTCCGCGCGATAAAGGAGGGGGCCGAGCACTTCCTGACAAAGCCGGTGGAGCTCCCGGCCCTGCTGGTGATCATGCAGCGGATATTCGAGAACACTCGCAATAGACAAAAGCAGCTTGCGCGGATGACCAAACAGGCTCGCGAAGAGACTGATCCGTTTCTTGGGACCAGCGCGGCGATTCGGCAGCTAGCCGAGCATGCGACACGGGTGCTCGCAACCGACAGCGCCGTGCTCATACAAGGAGAGACCGGAACCGGCAAGGGCGTGCTCGCCCGTTGGCTTCACAACAAGGGTCCGCGCTCGGACGAAGCGTTTGTCGATCTGAATTGCGCGGGTCTATCGCGGGAGTTTTTGGATACGGAGCTGTTCGGTCATGAGAAGGGAGCTTTCACGAGCGCGGTCGCCAGCAAGCAGGGCCTTCTCGAGGTCGCGCACCGGGGCACGGTATTTCTTGACGAGATCGGCGACGTTGATATTCAAGTGCAGCCGAAGCTCTTGAAGGTGCTCGAGGAGAAGCGATTTCGCAGGCTGGGGGCCGTTCGCGATCTTGCCGTAGACATTCGACTCATTGCCGCGACGCATCAAGACCTGGCGGCCTTGGTGCGTGAGAAGAAATTCAGAAGCGACCTCTACTTCAGGATCAGCACGATTCCATTGCTGGCGCCTTCTCTCTGCGAACGCCCGGAGGACATTCCTATTCTCGCCGATCACCTGCTTCAGACGTTGGCGGCCGATCTCGGGCGAGGCCAGATAAGCTTGACCCCGGAAGCGTACAAGTCGCTTCAGTCATACAGGTGGCCCGGCAATATCAGGGAACTCAAGAACGTCCTCGAGCGCGCCCTGCTGCTGAGCGACCGCGACGTCCTTGGTCCTTCCGATCTCCACTTCGACATCAACGCCGACGCAGGTCCATTGGTTGAAAGTTCGGACATGACTTTGTTGGAATTCGAGCAGCGCCTGATTCAACGAGTGATCACTGAAGAGCGCGGCCACGTCGATCAAGCGGCGCGGAGGCTCGCGATTCCGAAGAGCTCGCTCTATCAAAAGATCAAGAAGTACGGCATCGTCGTTTCCAGGAACTAGACTGTCAGTACGAACGCCAGACAAACGCGCACCCGCCCGATTCCCGAAGAAACGATTATCTTAGCTAAACGCGGGGGATAGCATGCTCTACGGCGTGCTGACTGATCGTGGCGCCGTCTTTGCAGTAGAGACAGCCGTGTGGGGGGCGAGTGTCAGATGACGATCACGTTGGGTTATGGGAATCCAAGGGGATACGAAAACCTGGGGGGACGCTCGCCCCACCGTTATTATAAGAGCAAGGGTTGTTATTCATTTCCTGATGGGCTTTGTAACATCTTCTAGAGTTTTGGTTATCGGCCGGGAGGAACTACCGCTTAGAGCAATGAGGCGTCATCTTAGCCTCTACTGCTATGAAGTAGATTGCGCCACGAGGATCGAAGACGCGAAGTCGCTACTTGCGAATGGCCGCTATTCGATCCTCATTCTGGACGAGCGCTTGGACGAAGTGGAAGATTCGGAGAGGCTAAACATCTTAATGTCGGGCCGGCAACAGTATCCAGGGATGCGAATATTTCGCATGGATCTCGTCAGGGCATTGAAAGCATTCTAAGTTCCTTCTCCATCTCCGCGGCTAATGCCTTCCATAATTCCGATAGGAAGAAGGACGCCCATGCCCGATAGAATCCTCTTTGTGGATGACGAGGCTCGGCTGCTCAACGCCTTGCGAGATTTTTTCATTGATTCCGGGTACGAAGTAGACTGCGCTCTTACCCCGGAACTGGCCAAGTTACTGATCTCGGATAACAGCTACCTCGCGGTGGTCTCCGACATAAGCTTCACCGGCCTGGAGGGAAGGGAAGGGCTGGAGTTGATCGACCACATTCAGCGGCACGCCGCCGATACTCCGGTCATTGTATTAACCGCTCACGTTTCCTCGGAACTCGAGCGCGAAGCCAAGAGGCGAGGCGCTTGTGGCTTTCTCACCAAGCCGACTTCACTCATCGAGATGGAGGAGATGGTGCGCCGGCTAAAGGAAACGCCTAGCCCGGCTTGGCTGAATTCCGGCGAGCTACAGTGACCATCCTCTACTCTTAGTCATCTCATATCAGGCCAGTCACGGCTCCAGCCTCATATTACTTTTCGGAAAGTTTCTTGCTATCGTGCATCATGGCCGATTGACGCTCCGGTTTGGGAGTGTCGTTGACGAATCAATGTACGCGCGGGTCTCCGTTGCCGCCCCTAATTGAGCTACGAGGCTAGTTCCCTGAAGACCCGTTCTGTTGAAACGAGGGGCGGGCACGGAGACCCGCCCGTACATTGATTCCACTGCTTCGAGGCCACAACGAGAGCTCAATTCTTACTGGCCCTGTCAAGATGGTCGAGTCGACACATCGAGCGCTGGATTGCCTCTATGGAAACGCCCCGGTCACGGAGGACGTAATACCCGCTTTGCGCGACAATGGAGTGCTCGCGTTGTTGGCCGATCGAGAGCCCGGCGTGCTGAAGAGCGCTCTGCATCGCCAGATCGCTTCGATCGAACTAATCAAGCAAGACTTCCTCGAAGCAGTCGACCTGCTCGAGAAACACGAGATTCCATTCCTCTGCTTGAAAGGCGTTCCGCTGGGCCAATGGCTCTATGGCGACTACGCGCTACGAGGATTCGAAGACATCGACATTGCGATTCCGCGCGAGAAATACAGAGCGACAGTCGAGCTATTGGTTTCGAGCGGCTACGCTCATTGCACTGGAGATTACAGGGACGCCTCGGTGGAAGTGTTCAATTGCCCTCGAAACGGATCGACGCTCGAAGCGCACTTCAGCATCTCGACCGCGGACCGATTCGGGGGGTTCTATCAGGAGTTGTGGCGGAAACCAGTGAACGTCGAATTCGAAGGCCGCGGCTTATTTATTCCCGCCGCTGAACAATATTTGATCTTTCTGCTGATTCACCTTGTTCGGCATCTTGACGCTCCTCGCGCGATCTGGCTGGAGGACATCAGGCGTCTCTTAGAGAAACCAGGTCCCGCCCTTGACTGGAACGTCGTCGTTGCCGCCGCTTCGGCGCATAGACTTGGCAACGCGATGACGATCGGAATGAGGCTGTGCGGCCAAGTCTTCGACCGCTATGACGTGAGTGTTGGATTTCCCTTGCAAGTACGGCTAAGCGTCGAACGCTTGAGATCGATCCACGGAAGATTGCTATATCGCTACTTGTTGAAGCGAATCGAGTCGGGCGATATGACACCCTTCGAAAGACGACTTCATTCGTTTGGCATTTCGGAGAACTGGGGCGACAGGTTTCGAATGGTTAGAGATTTTCTGAGAATCAAGTCACCGCGTTTTTGATCGCCTATTCGTTTTGAGGGTGCAAACGCGTAACCTTCCCTTTTGTCGTTCCTTACCTCTGCGTTTTTCACCCGCTCAATTATCTCGTCTTGTATATTATATATTACCTAGCTTCCCATCCTGTTAAACCGCCACGACAATAGGAGTCTGGCCTCGTTGCTTTGGTAGCGCGGATAGAGCTTTCCGATCTTCAGCCCATAGCCAAGCGTTAATAGCTTCATTAATATTTTCTATTGCTTCCTTTTCGTCTTTTCCCTGGGAAACACAGCCTGGAAGAGCCGGGCATTCCGCTACAATCCAGCCATCTTCAGCTTTTTCTAATGTGACATGAAAAATCATGAGTTTCTCTCCAAGCCGATAGTGCCTGATCTTTTTAGACTGATCAATAATTTCAACAGGCGACTGTAAGCGGTCTAGGCTTTTTCGCGGACTGCGCCGCAAAAAAGCAGCCCTTCGGGCAACCGATTCACCCGCGCAGTCCGCGAAAAAGCGCGATCAGCTTTTGGGTTTTCGGAGGCCGCTTGAACTTTGGACGATGCAGGCGGCGATTCGACCGAGGCCCGCAACAACGAAGTGATTTCTTCATACGCCTTCTGGTTCGCGCTGCTGCTTGTTCCGCTACCGCGCGTCGAAATCGTCCGCCAGGACTCGATCCATTGTTTCGATCAGGACCGCCGCGTTCTTATCATCGAACGGCATCGGCGGCCTGATCTTGATGACGTTGTGAAATGGTCCGTCAGTCCCAACCAACAAGCCGGATTGGCGCATTCGATTTGAGATGAAGCTCGCTTCTTCCGGGGCCGGCTCCAGCGTCTCGCGATCTCGCACCATCTCGACGCCGAGAAACAAACCGGACCCTCGTACATCCCCCACGATCGGATAGCGATCAACAAACGGTCGTAGCCCTTCCAATAAGACGTTTCCCACGCGGAGCGCATGCTCTTGCAACTTTTCTTCAAGCACCACGTCCAACACGGCTAGCCCGATCGCGCATGAAACCGTGTTGCCGCCAAACGTGCTGAAGAACTCCATGCCGTTATCGAACGCCGCCGCGATCTCCCGTCTAGTAATCACCGCTCCGATTGGGTGACCGTTGCCGATGGGCTTGCCGATCACAACGATGTCAGGCGTCACGCTCTGCTCTTCAAACGCCCAGAAGTGCGTCCCGATGCGCCCGTAACCCGTCTGCACTTCGTCCGCTATGCACACGCCGCCTGCCTTGCGGACATAACGATACACCGCGGCGAGATACCCGGCGGGCATGAAGATCTGGCCACCGACGCTTGGACAGGTCTCCGCGATGAAGGCGGCGATGCCTCCGCCTTCTGCTTGTGCTTGTTCTATGAGTGATTGAGCGCGCCGCGCGTACTCTTCACCGGCCAGCGGGTCGTTGCGTTTGTAGGCTCCGCGATAGGTATCGGGTATCGGCGCTACATGCACCCAATGAGGCGCGCCGCCGCCGCCGGGGCCGCCGTGCTTGTACGGACTGATGTCGATCAACGTGTTCGTGTGGCCGTGATAGGCTGCCTCGAGCACGATCATGTCCCGCTGTTTCGTATAAGCGCGAGCCAGCCGGATCGCCAACTCGTTCGCTTCGCTCGCCGAGTTCACGAAGAAACACACCTCGAGAGATTTTGGCAGAGTCGAGCACAGCTTCTCCGCATAGCGGTTGATCGAGTCGTGCGGATACCGAGTGTTTGTATTCAACACGCCCATCTGTTCGAGCCCCGCGCTGACGACTCGGGGATGACAATGGCCGACGTGAGGGACGTTGTTGTAGGCGTCCAGATAACGGCGGCCGGTTTCATCAAACAGGTACTGCATCCACCCGCGTACGATCTTCACCGGCTCGTTGTAAGCCAGGCTCAGATTTCCGCCGATGCGCCGGCGCCGCGCCCTGAGCGTTTCGGCCTCGCGTGGCTCGCGCACTGGGAACCGATCCGAAGGAATGCCCAGAATGACATTCGGGTCGGGCGAAAGACTCAGCCACACCTCTCTCTGACTCGGGCGGCACACCCCTGGGTAGTCGCAGTCCACCTCGAGCAAGTCGGCGATCAGTTGAAAGTGAAGGTGCGGAGTCCAGTTGCCGTTGGTAGGCGGGGAGCCAATCCTTGCGAAGCGCTCGCGCCGCGCAACTGGTTTGCCATCGTAGAGTCCTTCGAGAGACTCGATACTCAAGTGACCGTAGAGCGTGAAGAAAATCTCACCGTCATCCGTGCGGTGTTCGAGAATGATGTTAGGGCCATAGTCGAGCGGGACGGCGTTGTTAGCGAAAGAATGAATCACCCCGGCCAGCGGCGCGTACACAGGGCAGCCCGCCTCGGCGAACAGATCGACGCCAAGGTGAATCGTTCGACGCTCATCGAACGGCCCCTGCACATTAAAGCCGGGCGTTGTGTACAGCAGCCGCGCTTCATCATAACGCCCGACGCCCACGCGCACGTTGGCCGCTTTCATCAAGCCGAAAAGACGTTCGGTCAATCCAGGTTCAGCGTTCTCGCGTTCATCGCCGCTGATGAGCGGGCTGCCGATGCTTAGATCGAAGACCAGGCAAGGTTCATCTCTCAGATCAACATCGAGCACCGGAGCAAACGACCGCGAGTTCTTCTGAAGCCACTTCACCACGGATTCACTCGAGGCGTATGGCCTGAGTCCACAGGCGTGACGAAACACCGCGGTTGCAAGACGCGATGGAATCCGCGCCAGCGCCGGCAACGTGTTGCTAATCGGCTGCTGACTGACGGCAAGGTAGCCGTCTTCCGGCCGCTGACGTTGCTGGCGCGCGGCGATGCAGACGCTCATGCTCAAGCGCATGCGGATCAATCCAAACAGAGCGGCGATCTCGTCTTCGTTGAGCGGGTATTCGGCGTGGTATCCCCTTACTATCTCGGCGGCCACAGTCAGCGGATCCGGCTTGTCGAGGATGGCGTAGGCGATCGCGATCGCCAAATCGTTGACCGTGAAGCTGTACACCATATCGCCAAAATCGACTATGCCGGTAACCGTTTGATCGCGTGAATATGCATCATCGCCGCCGCCAACGAGCACGTTGTAGTCGTTCGCGTCGTTATGGATTACGCTGCGCCGAAGCCCGGGCAGCAGCGGCCGTGTGTGACTTTCGAATTCAATCATCAGTCTGGCGATCAGCGCATGCATTGCATCGTCCGCGACCAGAGATTGGTATTCGCGCATGATTCGCGGCCCATTCGCCAAGTCCCAGTAAAAGTCGCGATGTACGGCTGCATCGGCGAAGTCCTCCAAAGCGAGATCGATTTGTCCGATGCGCCGGCCAAGATCGCGCATCAACTCGGGTGAATGCCGCTTGACGAGGGCCAGCGGCGCGCCAGGGAGGTGGGTGATCATCCACGCCATGTGACGGCCGCCGGCCTGCGATTGGACTTCTACGATCGTTGCGCCGTCCGGCGTCGAGACCACGCGCGGGCAATGTGAATACCGCTGCGCGATATGGCTCATCGCTCGCTGTTGAGCCGCCAGCAGCTCACGATCTTCCAGGCCGTTGGCTATCTTGAAGACAAACATATCGCCGCAATCGGTCTCCAGCAGAAAATTAAGGTCACGTTCGCTGGGAAGCCGCGTAGCAGCCGCGCGGAGGCCGTACAGGCTGTGTGCAAACCTAACGGCATCTTCAGAACTAAAACGTGGACTGTGGTCGAGTAACGTCATGCAAGTAGTGGTTTCCATCGATCGTTGAATCGGTGTCCTAAGAAGCCATCCTTACGAATGGCGTTATTTTGTTTCTGAAGCAGATTATCACGGCAGGGTACTGGCTGTACCATCATTCACGGGCTTGATGGTAGCTATCTCTCACAAGGCGGCCTGAAACTACGAGACCGGATTAAACCTGATTTACACTGACACGCCTTATGGTTTCAACGAACACTTCGAGATTATCTCAAAGTATTCGGATAAGCGAGAGACGCCGCTTTCAAGGGTGCTTAACGGTTTTATGGAGACAGAGCGGAGAGATGCTTGTAAAGGTAAAAGCAATGTAGGCATGACGAGGCATGGATATCGGGGAGGATCTTTGGCTCCTCTCATTCTCACCCGGCGTTAGCAAGGTCTTGCAGTTTGGCTATTTCTTCCGCCCCTCCGTAGGAGGGCAATGTTTATAGTACGTTTGGTTGGACGCTCCGCCCTCCGTAGGAGGGCAATGTTTATAGCAGGAATCGGCAGTAGCATTCGCCCTCCGTTAGGAGGGCCATGTCCATCTGGTGTTTCAAGCGAACAATAATGGCTGCCTCAATTTCAAAGCACACATGGCCCTCCTACGGAGGGCGGAACATCCCACAACACGTGCTATAAACATGGCCCTCGTACGGAGGGCGGAAGAAAAATGGCCAAACCCCAGACCCTCCTACGGAGGGGCGGAAGAAATGGCCAAACTTCATGGCCCTCCTAACGGAGGGCGGACGTTGCGGCCGATCATTGCTATAAACATGACCCTCCTAACGGAGGGGCGGAAGAAATGGCCGAACTGCAGACCCTGCTAAAGCCGGGTGAAAATTAGAGGAGCCCAAAGATCCGTCCCAAATCCATGCCTCGTCATGCCTGCCTTGCTTTTTACCTGTCCAAGCATCTTTCCCGCCGCCTCCCCAAAACCGTTAAGCCCCCCGCTCTCAAGGCGCTTGAAGAAGAAGCGATCTTAGGAGGCGTAAAAAAACTTCCCGTATTGACCGTCTGGCGCCGAATGAATGTACCGGCGGCACTTCGTGGCAGCCCCTCCTCAGGGATCGGTTCCTCGCAAGAATAATACGTTGGAAGGAGGGGCGGCCACGGAGCGCCGCCCGTACATTCATTCGGCGGCAGGAGGTCAAGACGGGAAGTTATTCCTTTTCATCCCATTAGTTGTTGTTCATCACGTACGCTACTCTGGCTGAAAAGCGATTTGCGGTGTTGTAGAAGTGGGTTAACCCAAAATTCCAGGCGAGCACGCGAAAGTTCACTGCTCTCGCCAACGACAACTAGCCCGGGGCCGCCGATTCTTGCATCGTGAGGTTGCAGACCTTACTATGAACGACGGCTGAATGCCGAAGGAACTCCACTGAATGCCAAAGCTCACCCGAACGAATTTCAACCCGAATGCAAACCTCTTCGAGAAGGGCGGCCAGGACGAGGCTCGATCGCTGGCCGAGATGCGGTCGAGGCCGCTTGCCGAGAGGATGAGGCCTCATTCGCTCGATGACTTCATTGGCCAGGAGAAGCTTGTCGGACCCGGGCGAGCATTGCGGCGGATGATCGAAGATGACAGGCTCCAGTCGATGATTCTTTGGGGGCCGCCGGGCACGGGGAAGACAACGCTCGCTAGAATCATCGCCGAAAAAACCAACGCTCAATTTGTTCAGTTCAGCGCGGTCACGTCGGGGATCAAGGAAGTCAAAGAGGTGATGAACGCCGCCGAGTATTACCGGCAGGCGACCGGCCGCCGCACCGTAGTCTTCATCGATGAAATTCACCGCTTCAACAAGGCTCAGCAGGACGCGTTTCTGCCTTTTGTCGAAAGCGGAACCATCACGCTGATTGGAGCAACAACCGAGAATCCGTCCTTTGAAGTCAACTCGGCGCTGTTGTCTCGCTGCAAGGTGTTCGTGCTCGACCAACTCACGACCGAAAACATAGAAGAAATTTTGAAACACGCGATGAAGGACACCGAAATGGGCTTCGGCGGGATTGGCTTCATCGCCGCGCCTGATTTGACGCGGGCGCTTGCGGTCTATTCGTCCGGCGATGCGAGGACGGCGCTGAATACGCTGGAGCTTGCCGAATCCCTTGTCGAGCGGGATGAGAGCGGAGAGCGAACACTGACGGAAGCGGTTTTGCGAGAGGCCATGCAGCGGGCGAATATCCGCTATGACAAAGCCGGCGAAGAGCATTACAACCTGATTTCGGCTTTCATCAAGTCGGTCCGTAATTCCGACCCGGATGCTTCGGTCTACTGGCTCGCGCGAATGCTTGAAGGGGGAGAGGACCCGCTGTTCGTCGCCCGGAGACTGGTGATACTTGCTTCCGAAGACGTAGGACTGGCCGATCCCTTGGCGTTGGTGGTTGCAACGTCGGCTATGCAGACCGTCCACTTCATTGGCATGCCCGAGGCCAAGCTGACGTTGACCGAGGCGGCGCTATATCTTGCCCGAGCCGCAAAGTCGAACTCAGTGTTGGAGACTTATCAAGCTGCTTGCAAAGACGCGGTCGAGACTGAACGCGAATCCGTGCCGTTGCATCTGCGAAATGCGCCGACCGGTTTAATGAAGGGACTGGGCTACGGCCGCGGCTATCAGTATGCGCACAACTACGAAACGGGAAGGGCGGACGAGATGGATTGCTTGCCGGAGAATCTCCGCGGACGAAAGTACTACCAGCCGAAGAAGAACGAATAGGTGAAGCGACGGTGAAGGGAATTCGCGGCTCTTGGGACCGCAACCGAAAAGGGCTTCTCGCAAAGGCGCAAAGATAACCGCGAAGGCCGCAAAAGAGAATCTTGCTAACGGAACAGAGAATTACGGATTTGCTTCACAGAGGGACGCAGAAGTTGCTGCCGGGTCTTTTCGGACAAGCAATTGAAAGGGGGTGGAGCGATGCCGGAAGTCGTCGTCACATCGAGCGGACACCTGAAGCAAATCATTCAGGCCGGCAATCACATGTTGATAGCCGATGAGCCCGCGGCGGGCGGCGGCGCGGACTCGGGGCCGGGACCTTATGATCTTGTGCTGGCCGGCCTCGGCGCCTGTACGTCGATGACGTTGCAGATGTACGCGAAACGGAAGGGATTCCCTCTCGAGAGAGTCGAAGTGAGACTCAGCCAGTCCCGCATACACGCCGATGACTGCGCCGACTGTGAATCCAAAGAGGGTTACGTGACGCGGATAGATCGTTTCATAACTTTGAGCGGGCCTTTGACCGAGGAGCAGCGAACGAGACTTATGGAGATCGCTCGCCGCTGCCCGGTGCATAGGACGCTTTCGGCGGAGATTTCAATCGAGGATAGGTTGCTATGATGGAACAACCAATTTGGAATTTCGAGCAGGAGCCTTCGGCGGCTCCTCTTGATGAAACCGGCGTTAATCTCCGGGCATACTTCGACCGCATTCCCGATGAGAAGATGCGCGAGTATTCAGCGGACTGGACCGACGATGAAGTTATGAAGTGGGATGATAACTTTCGCGATGACGGCGATCTTATGCTGCTCTGCTGCGAGCGCGATGTCGACATCCGAGAGTACCGGGCCGTGTTGGAAGAGAGCATTAGGTATAGGGACAGGGTTCGAGACACGTTGATGAAGAAAGGAAACTGATAGTAATAGCTA
>JAHFUG010000483.1 GCA_023265195.1 Blastocatellia bacterium
GGCTCTCCGTTTGTAGGTTGTGCTTGAACTATCCACCCACTGCCGTGGGTGGGATTTGGGGAAGAGGCTGGGGCTCTCCGTTTGTAGGTTGTGCTTGAACCATCCACCCACTGCCGTGGGTGGGATTCGGGAAGGGGCTGGGGCTCTCCGTTTGTAGGTTGTTGTGCTTGAACTATCCACCCACTTCCGTGGGTGGGATTCGGGAAGGCAGCAGGGGCCTTTGTGTAGGTAGAGCTTGAACTATCCACCCACTTCCGTGGGTGGGATTCGGGAAGGCAGCAGGGGCCTTTGTGTAGGTAGAGCTTGAACTATCCCCACACTGCTTGTGGGGGATTCGGGAACTGTTATGAAATCCGTTTCTTCAGCGCGTCCATCACCGGCGCCACGTGTTCGCGGTAGCGAAGCACTTTCTCATAATAGCCGGCATTCACTTGCCCCTCGCCGTACGTTTCGTAGAACGGCGGATCGTCGGAGGGCTCGGCGCGCTCGAACGGCTTGTCTACCGGATTCAACTTCTCAACTCGAAGCTCCGATTCCTCCGTCACCTTCAAAGCCGCATCGACCTCGCTCCAAAGCTCGATATACGAACGAGCCGCGGCGATCTTACGCGACAATGCTTCGTCGCTCAGATGAAAGTTCATTGTGCGCTGATGCGGCGCGACAGCCGCTCCCACGACTGGAAACTCGAAGTTGGCCACCGCTCGGCCTTGCGCGGCGGCAAGCGCGGCCGCCGTGTCGATGACACGCCTGCATAGGTCATGCGCTGGATTGTATCCTTCGACGTTGTCTCCGGCGACGTAGTCAACTTGTTCTCGCACCAGAGCGTCCGAAAGTGTTTCCGCCAGTCTCACGAACCTCTCAACATCACCGGCCAGGAGCGTGTCGTAGAACTCTCGATCGGAAAGCCATCCGAAGATGGAGCCAGCCTCCGCCCCGGCGGCGTCGAGGACTCTTCTAGTCGCCGCCAGCCTCGAGACCCCGGATCTGCCGGAACCGTCGCTGAGCACGAATACCCGCGGATGAGCGAATTCGAGCCAGCCGTGAACGCGAAGCTCGTGGCCCGGATGAGCAATGATCAGCGCCGCGCGAGCGCCTGGACCAAGATTCTCAGTTGCGGCCCCGTCCTGCGTAACGCCGCAAGCAGATTCGTTTGATTGTTGTCGAGAGCCTTTTACTGGAAGCATCCGCGATCGCATTAACACTCGGAGAGGCTTTGAAACCCAAACGGCATCTTGTACATTAACCTGCTCGGCGCGATTCCTCAAATAGGGATTGGCGGCTTCACACTTCCAAAGGAGATCAAATGAAACACAGACAGCTTGGGGCGAACGGGCCATCGCTTTCCGCTCTGGGATTGGGCGCGATGGGCATGTCTCAATCGTACGGAGAGAGAGACGACGTGGAATCGGTTGCGACGATTCAGCGGGCTCTCGATCTGGGCGTTAACTTCATCGACACGGCGGACGTCTACGGACAGGGCGACAATGAAAAGCTGGTGGGCGAAGCGATTGGCAAGCGGCGAGGCGAGGTTATCATCGCGACCAAATTCGGCTTTGTCCTTGGCGTGGACAAATTGATGATCAATGGCCGCCCCGAGTACGCCCGCCAGGCTTGTGACGCGAGCCTCAAACGCCTCGGCGTCGACGTGATCGACTTATACTACATCCACCGCGTTGATCCTGAGGTTGCAATCGAAGAGACCATCGGAGCCATGGCTGATCTGATCACCGCGGGCAAAGTCCTGATGTTAGGGTTGTCCGAAGTTTCACCGAAGACGTTGCGGCGGGCTCACGCGGTTCACCCCATCGCCGCGCTGCAATCAGAGTATTCGCTCTGGACGCGAGATCCTGAGCCGGAGGTGCTGGCCGCCTGCCGCGAGATGGGAGTGACCTTTGTGCCTTTCAGTCCACTCGGCAGAGGCTTTCTTACCGGCTCGATCAAGGACGATGAGACTCTGCCGGTCAAGGACGCCCGCCGAGGCAATCCCAGGTTTCAAGGCGAAAACCTCGTGAGGAATCTCGCCCTCGTCAGCCGGATCGAGGAAATGTCGAAAGAGAAAGGTTGCACCGCGGCTCAATTGGCGCTTGCGTGGGTGCTCTCACGGGGTGACGATATAATTCCTATCCCGGGAACAAAGCGAAGGAAGTACCTCGAAGAGAACCTGGCTTCGCTGGAGATCGAGATGACGGCGGAAGACCTTGCGCGTATCGATGAAATCGCGCCTCCCAATGTAGCCGCTGGTCCACGTTACGCCGACGACGCGATGAAGCTCGTGGATCGAGAATAGGCAGCGGTCAGCGGTCAGCGGTCAGCGGTCAGCGGTCAGCGGTCAGCAATCAGCGGTCAGTCCTTTGTCACTTGTCATTAGTCACTTGTCCGGCAGTGGTCGGTAGCCAGCAGTCAGTCGGCTATGATCATCGATCAGCAACTTCCTCCAGCGCACCAAGATAATGGGCATATTTCTGACCGCTGACCGCTGACCGCTGACCGCTGACCGCTGACCGCTGACCGCTGACCGCTGACTGCTGACTGCTAACCTGAAAACCTGCTCACCGTTTTTCCGCCACCACTACGTCCTGGTAGCTCAGGTAATTCCTTCTTCCACACCACGAACCGTAGTCTATGTTCCTAGCGAGACGCAGCCCGCCGGCCTCGATGAGCCTTAGCAGATTCGCTTGCTCGTGAAACACCGTGATCTCCTGAGAATCCTTGCTGATGACGCGATACAATCCGCAATTGAATCTTGGATAGAGCGGCGACACGCCTTCGGCCAGATGTTGTTCAGCCACGTCGTCGATCAGAAACGCCGTCATCAGGCATCTGCCTTCGCTCTTCAAGACCCGGAAGATCTCGGAAAGATAATGTTCCACTCCTTGGGGCAACATATGCGTGAATACGGAAACCACAAACACAAGATCAAATGTCTCATCTTCATAAGGAAATCGGACCTCCAGCGGATCGACTCGGCCCGCCGGATTGTAGAGCGTGTTGGTCACGTCAAGGAGCTTGAAAATAAAACGAGGATACTTTGTTGTGATCCGTTGCCGGCACCATTCAATCCCGGGACCGACGATGTCGAATCCGTCGTACGAGCCCTCGCCCGCGAGATATTGCGTCAGCGGAATCGCTATTCGGCCGACTCCACATCCAACATCGAGTACGCTCTCTTCCGGCCGCAGATTGCAAAGCCCGACCAGGTAACCGGCGAATTCCTCGCCAACAGCCAGGAAATCTCCACGCCCAACGTAGATAAGCTTGCGCGGCGGGGTCATACGCCGTACGACGTCCGGACGCCGTTTCATCAGACGCCGTATCCATTCCGAAATCGTAGCCGTCTTCCTCCTCGAGCCCAACAGCCCGGTGTCATCGACGAATGAAGCAGCCGTGTCGAAAGCGCCAATGAGCGCCAAGAAACTGATTCGGCCAAAAGATAGGATGCAGTCTATCAGGACGCTGAAGAAGTTCAAGACACCGGCCCACTCCCTTCACTCTCTTCTACAAGCCTCCTTCATCGCGGCAAGCCGCAGCGACAGTTCTTCAACGCGCTGCCTCCGGCCGGTCAGCATGTTGAATACCCGCTTCAGCGTCAGGCTCGCCCAGTTCGCCACCCAGTAGACCGTAACCGAGGCTCGGCTTCTATGCTTGAGCAGAAGCCTCATCTGGCTCACATAGAATTGAACTAGCATCTCCGCCTTGCTCTTTGCCGCCGAGGCCCCGCCGTGATGAATAGCGGTTCCGGCGTCCGTGAAACAAACCGACCACCCGATCCTACGAAGCCGCAAGCACAGATCCTCGTCTTCGGAGTACATGAAGAAACGCTCGTCCAACAATCCGGCTTCTTCAAGCGCCCTGCGCCTCAATAGAAGACAGGACCCCTCGATCCAATCCACCGAGCAATCCGGACCGGCGCCCGTCAATCTCGGATAGTGGGTTCTTGTCAGCGCCTTCCAACCAAGCCGCTTTGGCGTCCCGAGCAGTTCGAGAGCCTGGTTGAGCGGCGTCAAAAAGTTCATGGTGTTGACCAGTTCCGCGCCGTTTCCATTCACCAGTCGGCAACCCGCCGCTCCGCAGCGCTCCTCCTGCATGCAGTCTCGAAGCGCCTTTAAGGCAGGCGGCGTAAGCTGGGCGTCGCTGTTAAGAAGCAAAACGAAAGCGGCCTTGGTAGCCTGAATGCCTTGATTGCAGGCCGCCGCGAATCCTCTGTTCGACTGGTTCGTTATAACGGTCGCCTGGGGGAAGACCTTCCGAACAGCCTCGGCGCTGCCGTCCTCCGAGGCGTTGTCTACGACAACCAACTCATACTCCGCCGAAGAAGCGCTTTCGGCCGCGGACGCAAGACACTCGAGCAATAGCTCCCGTGTGTTGTAGCTAACCACAACGAAAGCGATCTCGGGGTAAGCCGTCATCGCCAGTGAACATATTTTACCTCGACCCCCGTGTCAATCTTGCCGCAACGCGATGAACCAGGGTATAGGTTGACTCTCGCAATGCCTCAAGACGTCTCTTCCAACGAAGCTCCCACGGTTTCCGTCATCGTTCCCTGCTATAACTCGGAGCGGACCATTAGACAGTGCCTCACCGCGCTTACGCATCAAAACACATCGGTCTCTTACGATGTCATTGTAGTAGACAGCTCCTCGGATCAAACCTCTGGTATAGTCGAAACGGACTTCCCCTCCGTGCGATTGATTCGTCTTCATCAGCGCGCGTTTCCGGGGGCTGCTAGAAACGCCGCCATCAAATCCACCGCAGCGCCGTATTGCCTGATGGTCGACTCTGATTGTGTTGCTAAACCCGACGTAATCGAACGGATGATGGCGCGGCACGGCGAAGGCGATTACGCGGCGGTTGGTGGGTCGCTGGCAAACGGCACTCCAGCTAGCCCAAGCGGATGGATCGGATACTTGCTCGAATTCAAGGAGTTCATGCCGAGCGCGCCCAAGCGCTTTCTGGGAATGGTTCCAACCGCGAACGTTATGTATAAGCGCTCGGCCTTAGAGCAAGCCGGTCTTTTCGACGATGAGCTCCGCGCGTCCGAGGACATTCTAATCAATTCGACGATAACCGGCGCCGGTGGGATCATCCTGTTCGACCCTGACGTCGAAGTCACCCATCTGAATCGCACTGGCTGGAGCAACGTGATCCGCTATCAACTACCATTGGGTCGAAGCTCAGCCATCGTCAGAAGACGGATCGGCCTGAGCGGCCAGTTGCTACTGCGCCACCCTCTGCTTATTGCGCTCGCGCCGGCGGTCCGATTGTTACGGGCGATTCATTGGCTCGCGAAGCACGACTGGAAGGCCCTCGCGGTGCTGCTCTGCCTGTGGCCGATGTATCTGGCTGCCGCCTCGGTATGGGCGTATGGGTTCATGAAAGGCGCGCGATCGAATGAATCGGACTGAGTGCCGAGTTCGGGGTTGGGAGTTCGGAGTTCGGGGTTGGGGGTTCGGAGTGCGGGGTTCGGAGTGCGGGGTTAGGGGTTCGGAGTTGGGAGTTGGGAGTTCGGGGTTCGGAGTTCGGAGTGCGGGGTTCGGAGTTCGGGGTTCGGTTCGGAGT
>JAHFUG010000484.1 GCA_023265195.1 Blastocatellia bacterium
GATTTTGAAAGAGGTGCATTGCGGCAAGTTCCATTTCCGTCATGTTTAGTGGGCGGGACGGAGTTCGGAGTTGGGGGTTCGGAGTTGGGGGTTCGGAGTTCAGCCTTTAGGCTGCCGCTCGCTGAAGCGTGAACTCTAAATGAACAAACTGGCGGTAGCCTGAAGGCTGAACTCTCAACTTGAACTCTAAACTGGCGGCAGCCTGAAGGCTGAACTCTGAACTTGAACTCTCAACTTGAACTCTAAACTTGCGGCAGCTTGAAACTTGAGCTCTGAGCGTGAACGATACGGACCTATGGATAAGAAGACCTCCAAGCTAAACAGAGCCGTTGTCCTCGGGGTCACCCTGTTGGTCCTCGTGGTTCCGTTCTGTCTATATTACGTGGTCTACGTGTCCTCGCAGCGAACATACTTCACTCAGAAGTCTCATCGGGCGCTTGAAGGCGTCGGCAGTCAGATTATCTCGAGGATAGACAACATTCGGAAGGTTGTTGAAAACACAGCCAGGAAGGGTTGCCAGGCAGACGCCGAGAAACTTCAAGAATTATCGGATAAAGACTTCATGGAGCTCAATCCGTACGGAGCAAAGCTGGTGTTTCGCCGGGCGGACGAGCAACCCCCACAAAGACCTCGGTCCGACGCCAGGGTGGAGGCTCCGGTTTTTTCGGGCGACGCGATCACCGTGGATTTCAGGCAAGACGGATCGACGAACATGTTCGTGTTGAATTACACACGAGGGCGGGAATCAACTTCCAGACAGGCAAGCTTCTCGGTCACCAGCGTGACGAGAGAATTGTTCACCCCGGTTGTCGACCGGTTCGTGATTCACGACCGGCAAGCCGCCGGCGAGGATCTCTTCGACAAGGTGTTCGTCGCGGATTCGACCTCGGGGACCGTGATCTTCGAGTACGGTCTTGAAGCGATCGCCGTAGCTAACATCGACGATCTTCTTAGCGCTTCGGCGGCCGCGGCTGAGTCCAGGCAAGGCGCGGACAAGCAGAAAGAACCGGCCTCACCGGAGCAAGGCCCCGAAACGAGACCGTCCGACGCCGCGCAGCCGCGCCCGGCCGAACGGCGCCGCGCAACTGGGCGTGGAGGGTCGGAACTGGTTGAACGAAAAATCGCCGACGCCGATTACAAGTTGTTCTTGCGGCCGATTCAGCTTACCACTCCCCAAACCGGATCCAATGCTCGACGAGGTCTCAATCTTATCGTCGGGGGGCTCGTGCGATCCGAGCATCTGAACGCCAAGACCTACTCGTTTTCATACACGTTGCTGTTGTTACTCATCCTGATTGTGCTCATCACTGTCTTGAGCGCGCCGCTGATTAAGCTGAGATTGCTCGGCCTCAAGGATCGGCTGCGCGGATCCGATGTATTGCTAACAGTGTGCTCGGCGTTTTTCGGGGCCGCGCTTCTGACGCTGACTCTTCTGGACGGTTACACGTACACGAAGATGGAGAAAGATCTCGATGGGCAACTCGCCGATCTCGCCAGTACCGTCGATGGCAATTTGCGAAGCGAAATCGTCAGCGCGGCCGCCCAGATTGACTCGCTCAGCGATAAGCTCGGCGAGAACTTGTTGAATTTGAATTTGGATAGTGAAGAGGTCTGCCCGAATGGGCTGAATTCATGCGGGGCCGGCAAAGGAGAAAGCGCCCAGACGGCTCGGGGAGCGAGATACTTCAAGGACAACATTTTGAGAGGCGATGGCCTGCTGGATCCCGAGAGCGCGGACTATCCGTATTTCAACAGCGTTCAGTGGATGGACTCGACCGGCCAACAGCAGATCAAGTTCACAACCAGGCGCAATCACCCGGCTTTTGTTTGCGTGGACGATCGGCCGTATTTCAACAACGCGAAAGAGGGCAGGTTGTGGGAGGTCGCCTGGAATATCAGCGAGAAAGATCGGCGCAAGGAGTCGGTGTATGTGGAGGCGCTGAACTCGAAGGCTTCCGGCGAGAACGTGGCGGTAATATCCAAGAAGACTCGCGACAAGGACTACGTCGCCGCGCTGGACACGAAACTGTTGTCCCTTTACCAAACGGTCCTGCCGGCCGGCTATGGTTTCTGCGTGTTGGATCGGTCTGGTCTGGTCTTGTTCCACACCGACGACGTCAAGAACCTCGAAGAGAATTTCTTTGAAGAATGCAATAACGACCGGAGGCTTCGCGCGGCCGTGCAATCTCACCAGGGCGACTGGATGGATCTGCAGTATCTAGGCCGCGCGCATCGCGCGTTCGTCCAGCCCATTCCAGGCCTGCCGTGGTCGCTGGTGGTTTTCAGGGATAAGCAGATTCTCAGAACCATCAACCTGGAGATGATGACCCTGGTGGCCATTCTCTTCGGCGCCTACACGCTGTTGCTCGCCGCCGCCCTCTTGTTGTTCGCGGCCTTGTCGTTCTTCTTTCTTCCAAGGTCCAGGCTCCGTTTGGCGAATATTTGGCCGAACCCTGAAAACGGCGACCGGTATAAGCGGATCGCCATCGTGAACGCCGTGCTGTTCGCGGTCTTCTTGATTCTGATTATGGCGTCGGGCCGCGGCGTATTGATTCTATGGGGGTTGCTGTTTCCCGCCTTGGCGCTGGCGTTTTCGGTTCGCTCCATGACGAAGAAGGAGCGCGCCCGCTCAACAGCGAATGAAACTGCTCCAGTTCAAGAAGGCGGCGCGGAGAGCCCGGGAGAGCCGAGCGCCAAACAGGTAAAGAAAGAGCGGCTGGACTGGCGGAGTTGGTACTGTCTGGCTCTGTCTTCATTGTTGGCGGCCGCTTGCATCGCGCCGGCGATGGCGTTTTTCAAGGCGATGCGCGATGAGCAAGTGCGGGTCTTCATCAGGTACGGCCAGATGTCGTTGGCGCGGGGACTAGAGCGCAGGGAAGACCAGGTGCGCAACCAGTACGCGAGCGTAGACCCGCGGGTGGACGCTGGGTTGAAAGCGGATCAGCTAGTCAAAAAACGACTGGAGTCTGATTTGGACGTCTACGCGTTTTTCTTTTTCGACACTAAGCGAATTGACCGGCCGGCCCAAAACAGCCAACCGATCGGCGGTCCGCTGGGATGGTTCCTGACCCACTTCAACGCCTTTTACAATGAAACCTGCGTCGATAGCCTGGATTTGGTGCGGCGAACATCGGCGGACAAGCGATGGGAGTCGTCTGAAGACGCAAACACGCTGACCTTCACGCAGCACTCGATGGCGGCGGAAGTAGACGCCAGTGGACAAGCGGAGCCGGTCAACTCAGGCGCGGGAATAAACCCATCCGCCGCGGGCGCTCAACCTGACGGCAAAGCGCTCCCGTCATGGACGCTCGCAACGCCTCAGCCGGGATTTATGAACCTGACCGATCCTCTTTTGTGGAGCGTGTTGCTCCTCGGTTTGGGGCTGCTGATTGGAACTTACTTCGCGGTCCGATTCGCGGCGCGCCGGTTGTTGCTGCTGGATATGGAGACTCCTCGAGCTAGCCGTATTCCCCTGGGCGCCCCTGTAGAAGAGAACTATTTAGTCGTCAGTCCGCCGTTATTCGACGGCGGAAATCGCTTCCCAGCCGACAAGTTTTTCCGCATCGATCTGAGCAGCATAGCCACTGACGAACAGTGGGAAAAGGAGTCTAGTCTCGACGCGTTTCCAAAGAATCTCCCGGTTGTCATCGACCGATTTGAATTCAAACGCGACGACGCCGAGTGGAACGAGCGCAAGCTTGGACTGGTGAGCCGCCTCGTGTTCAACAAAGAGCGGCGGGTTGTGATCGTATCTTCGGTTGATCCGATGGGCTTTGGTCTGCCGCCGGCGGCGAAGGAAGCGGCGAAGGCTGCAAAGAACGGAGATCAGGCCGCCGGCAATGAGAAGCCTCGCGCTTTCGCCAACGCCTCGTCAGCTAATGGGAGCCTCTCCAGTTACGAAGCCGGCGTCGAACGATGGTCCGCGACGCTTGCGTCATTCGTTCGGGTGGACACCTTCGACCGGGCTGATCCCGCTTCTTGCGGCGATCTCATCGGCAAGGTCGGAGCCAGCCGCCCGTGGAGCTATCTTCAGAGCATCAAGAACAGAATAGATTTCGACAATGCGGAAGGGGAGGAGTTGATCGCGGAAGTAGGCGATCAGGCTGAAGCATACTATCGGGCGGTATGGTCGGCCTGCTCGCGCGAACAGAGACTGACGCTGTGCCGAGTCGCGCAAGACGGCCTGGTGACGCGGCTTGACCCCGAACTGCGCGGGCTGATTCAACGCGGCTTCATAGTGCGCGACCCGTCGCTCCGGCTGATGGATGAGAGCTTCCGCAGGTTCGTGTTGAAAGCGTCCGCGGCCGAAGGCGTCTCCTCTTACCGGGGGGAAGCAGAGAGCCACTGGCAGAGACTAAAGGTTCCGATGTTCGTGCTTCTGCTGGGCGTGGTTGCATTTCTCTTTCTAACTCAGAAGGAATTGTATGATACTAGCGTTTCGATGATATCCGCCGTGACCGGCGGAGCTCTCGCTCTGTTGAAATTGATAGGCATGTTTCAGAAGAACAAGGGGGCGGGCGGCGCTGAAGGTTAAGCGGGACAGTCTTCCAATGGGGCGTAAAACAATAAGTTCCCTTTTTCGAGGGAGTTCACCGCAGAGCGGCAGTGACCGCGGAGAGGGACGCAGACGTGGCTTAGTCTCTGCGGCTCTCTCAGCGATCTCTGCGCGCCTCTGCGGTGAAGTCCTCACTTCACCGGCGGCCCTAATCTCGTGCTGCCGCATAACTCAAAACAGGATGTTATTTTTTTACTTCTCCTAAGCCAAAGGAAACCTGAATGCTTCAAATCCGGAATAATAGACCGCGATCCCGTGGCCCGCGGTCAACGGCTCCGAGAGCTATGGCCGTAGCGCTTGTCATCGCCGCCGTCGTAGGTCCCTCGACGGCTGCTCTATCGAATCACTCGGCCGAGGTCGTCGGAGCCTCTCGGCCAATCTCTTCAGTGCACGCCCAAAAGGGTGAAAAGAAACAGCCAATCTGCTCGATGAGGGAGGTCCCTTACGAAGACGCCAAGGGAAGAAAGTATCTCGGAAAGCACGGCTGGCGCGGCCAAGGCTCGGAAGGGCCTTGGAACTGGTCCTCTGACGCCGTCAACTGGATGAAAGAGTTTTGTGTTTGCTCATACGAGTTCCCCGATTCCACCAGGAATGTTGCGGTGACCATAGAGGGCCTTCAGATCGATTTCACGAACCGGGACGGAAGCGGCGCCGGGGGCGGATTAATGCTGGCGCTGTATCACGAGGCGCCGCCCTCCACGCTGTTCAAGGGCAAGGAAATCAAGTTCGACAAGTCCGCGCTCCAAAAGCGAGAGTGGATCAAGAAGGAAGGTCAGAGACAGATCAAGATAGATGGCGACAGCGGATTCCGGCATCAGTTCAGCACCCACGTTAACAAAGTGTATCTCGTCGTGGTGGGCGTCGACCCCTGGATAGATACGTCGGTCTCCATTCATATTGATCGTCTAACTGTTTCACCGGCGCCGCCGCCGGCGCCGTCGAGAAAGAGAGTGAGGATCAAGTAAACCGAATCGTCACGCCCCAATTGGAGA
>JAHFUG010000115.1 GCA_023265195.1 Blastocatellia bacterium
GAGCCTTTGTTCTATACTGTTTGACACGCCGCCGCCTGCTATCTAACAAACCGGATCGAAGTAGTCACGCCGACCCGTTGTAGCATCGCACGAATTCCGAGCTAGCAGGTAGCGATCGACGTCATACCGCCTAGTTCCGGCCCGAAAAAACTTGACTCATTTGTGAACTTCTTGGCGGCCTAGGCTTCCTAGTTGTGATCGGCGGAAATACTTGGACAGTGGCGTCTGCAAAGGCGCGGCCGAATCCGGCGTCCCGATCAACCGCTGATTTACGCTGCCTTCGCCCCGCTGATCAGCGCAGATCGGCGTCACGCAGTCAGCGTAAATCAGCGGTTAATCCGCTACGAAACTTCCGCCGAGCACCACTCGCCGAGGATCGCTTTTCTAACGCCCTTGAAAAAGCGCCCGATCTTCTTGCTGGCCGTAGCTGGTCGCCACCTTGCATACTGCGGCTCTCACCCGCGTGTTCGGTTCTACCGGAACTCGCCCTGGAGCGAAAAGCCTGCCCAGTAGTAGGGCGATTCCCAGCGTTTCTGATTCCGCATCCACAGTTGCGCCGCCCTGAGCGCCGCCGCCGGCCTCAACCTGTCCTTCAACATCCCTTCGTAGAACTTCTTCATCAGCTCGGCGGTTCCTTCGTCGTCCACCTTCCACAAGCTTGCCAGCACGCTTGCCGCGCCCGCGTACATGAATCCGCGAGTCAGCGCCATCACTCCTTCTCCCTTCACCTGCTTACCCATAGCCGTCTGGCACGCACTCAACACGACCAGATCCGCATTTAGGTCGAGGTTGTAAATGTCGAACAGTCTCAAGAACCCGTTCTGGCTCTTGCCCTGCTCGTCTACCAAAGAAAACACCAGCCCGCTCAAGTCCGGGTGCTCGCTGTTGAGCAGTCCGTGCGTTGCAAAGTGAATAATCCGGTACTCCTTCATCCGCGGGCTGAGGGCCGTCGCTTTGCTTGCGTCGAAGTCCAACGCCTTCATTGCTTCTTCCCGCCCGGCGACCGCGCAAATGCCTTCAGCTTCCCGCCTGCTGAACGGCAGCCTCGGAAAGACCCCATCGCCGGCGAGATCGACTTCCCTGGCGGATCGTTCGAGCGCCATCTGATTGAGAGCTTCGGATGAAATTTGCCGCTCGCCCTGGCGCTCTTCGGGGTTATGCCCGCCGCCCGGCCCGGTCTCTCTTCCCGGCCGGCGCACGCGGCCATCACTGCCGTCGAATACGGGATCGGCCATTACCGCAACAGCCTTAGGCGCCGGCGCGCGTCCAGCGATTTCGCGCCTCAGCACCGCAAGCGCTGAGGCGGACGGCAGGCTGACGATCTCGTGGTCTTCAATCAAAGGCCGAAACTGGCGGCCTGTTCCTTGCCGTTTGTCGTTCGCTTGAGGTCCCAGCGATGTTGAATGAAGAGGGGCGGCCGGAGGCTTCAACTCGGGCAAAGGCAGAGCCGCGAACGGGACGTAACTAAGCGCCCCGTCGGCTACGACCAACAACCGCTTCTTGCCAAGTTGCGCGGCGGCCGGTCCAAGAATCATCCGGCTCAAAGCTGCAGCGGTCTCTCTGTATTTGGCGTCTGATTTCGCGAGCCGCCCCTCCCGCTGACTGGTCGTGCCATGATGGTTGCGCTCTGACAGCAAGGCATGAAGGATCCCGGCCTTCGCTTCTATCGCCGCCTGCGCGGGAAGCTCAAAGCTCATCATGGAGTCGCTTGTCACCGCCCAAAGATAGCTGTGGTCCTCGCCGAGGGCGTACTCGAGAAGCATAGTATCGGAGTCCAGCACCTGTTGTTGAATCTCTTTGAGGCCGAGCGGTTGAGGCTGGGTCAATGCTGCGTAGCGAGGACTGGTTGTCCGGATCACGGACCGCACCCGTTGGTGCTCTTCTGTTAGCCGATCGATCTCCTTCTCTATTTCGGCCCGCTCCTGTTCGGTGTGCTTGCCGCTAAGCAATCGAGTCTGGCGTTCTGACTTGGCGTCGAGCAACTGCCGCAGCGACTGCTCGCGCTCTAGCAGGCTTGGTGCGACACCGCGCCGGATCTCGGCGTGCGATTCACCAAGCAATTCAAGCAAACTGCGCGCTCGCGCCCTTTCGCTGACGTTGAGCGCCAATGCGTCGTTGCCTTGTCCACGTTCGATCTCATCCAAGTGCATAAGGAGACCGATGTACAAAGCGTAGACTTGTTGCTTGGTAGCGAAGTAAGTAGCGCGGAGTTCCATACTCGCGAGTTTGGTTCGCAATGACTCTATAATAGCGACCGCCCCCTCAATCGCGGCGCGGGCAGCCGGCAGATTGCCTCGACGCCATTCCAGTTTCGCAATCCTGTAGAGCGTGGTCGACTCGCTAGCGCGGTGCCCCGTCGCACGCAATGCCAAAGCTTGGTTGTACCACTCCAGCGCCGTTTCGTTCTCGCCAAGCGAACCATAAACCAATCCCAGGATGCTCAGAGTGTCCGCTTCTACCTTACGGTCACCCGATGCGCGCGCCAGAGGCAGAGCCTGGTTTAAGGACTCCAACGCCTTTTGCTGCCGGCCAAGCGAATCGTAAACAAACGCTACGTTGTTCAGCGTAAGAGATTCGCTCCTGCTATCACCTACTGCACGCGCCAACAGCAGCGCCCGGTCGAAGTAATCCAGCGCCTTTTGCTTCTCGCCAAGCCACACATAAACCACCCCTATGTTGTTCAGCGTAGTGGCTTCGTGCGTGCGATCACCTGCTGCAAGAATCAGCGGGAGAGCTTGATTGTAGTACTCCAGCGTCTTTTGCTTCTCGCCAAGCGAATAATAGAGTCCGCCGATGTTGTTCAGAGTCGTGCCTTCACCCCCGCGATCGCCAGCTTGCCGCATTAGCCTGAGGGCCTCGCTGTAGTACTCCAGCGCCTTTTGCTTCTCGCCGAGCGAATCGGAAATCCAACCGATATTATTCAGCGTGAAGGCTTCCCCCCCGCGATCACCTACCGCACGCCTCAGAGGCAGAGCTTGGTTGTAGTACTCCAGCGCCTTTTGCGCCTCGCCAAGCGAATCATAGAGTCCGCCAATGTTGTTAAGCGTCATCGCCTCACTCCGGCGATCACCTACCGCTCGCCCCAACAACAGAGCTTGGTTGTAATGCTTCAGCGCCTCTTGGCTCCGGCCTAGCGAATGATAAACGAGTCCTATATTGCTAAGAGTCTTAGCCTCGCCCTCGCGATTGCGTGTAGCGCGCATCAGCGTGAGAGCCTGGTTGTAATCGTCAAGCGCTTTTTGCTTCTCTCCAAGTGAACTATGAACCGTGCCCAGGAAGTTCAGCATGATCGCTTCCGCACCGCGATCACCCAGCGTTCGCGTCAGCCTAAGAGCCTCGTTGTAATCGTCCAGCGCCTTTTGCTTCTCTCCAAGTGAACTATGAACCGTACCCAAGAGGTTCAGCGTGGCGACTTCCGCACTGTGATCACCAAGCGCTCGCGTCAGCCGGAGAGCCTCGCTGTGGTAGTCTAACGCCTTTCGCTGCTCGCCAAGCGAGTAATAGACAGAACCTATGTTATTCAGCGCCGCCGCTTCTCCGCTGCGATCGCCCACAAAGCGCATCAACGGTAGAGCCTTCTCATAGTACTCCAGCGCCTTTTGCGGTTCGCCAAGCGATTCATGAACCAAACCCATAAAGTTAAGCGTTACAGCTTCTCCGGCGTGGTCTCCTATAGCCCGCGTTAAAGCAAGAGCTTCCGTATAGTGCTCCAATGCCTTTCGCGGCTCTTTGAGCAAACGATAAACCGCACCCACACCCCTCAATACGCCGGGTTCTCCACTGCGATAATCTGCTGCGCGCATCAGCTCCAGCGCCCGTTCATACTTCTCTAGCGCCTGCCGAAGCGATGCTGCCCCACCTTCAGCCGCCAATAAATCAGCCTCAGCAGAAGATCTCTCAGCCGCAACCCTTGCGCCGTCTTGTATCGTGGCGGCCCGAAGCTCCTCTATCTTCACTTCGTAGCGCCCCGCTGCGGCATCCTTCTCCAACGAACGAACCTCCACCCGGTAGCTTCCCGTCACTTCAGTCGCGATCGAAACCGGCTCCGGTCCTTTCGTGCCGTTCGGGCTGTCCATTTCGACCAGGTGCTTTCCATCGGGGCCGAACACCGTCACCACAACGTCTATGCCTCGTTGGTCCACCACAAGGCGCAAGAATTGGCCCGCCTCGAGTATGACAAGAAAGCTATGAGCGCCTCCTCCCGCAAGCTCCCGCTCAATGGGCTTTCCCATCTCAAGGCGCGGGGCTTGGGTTTCACTTTGCTCGACTCTGTTCTGCTCCAGGTCAGCCAAGCCGGACGATCGGATCAAATGAGCGCTGGTCTTGGAGATCGAACCAGAGAAAACGACGGCGCATGCAACGAGAGAGATCCAAAGCTGAGATCCGCTTCTCGTCAGGTTGGTTGAACAGCGGTTGGACTTGTGGGACATAACTCCTCCTGTTATCGACGCCAATCGTCTTTTTGACGGACAGAGTGTCGCGTTCTCAATAAAACCTCTGATTCATCGAGGTGGCCGGCGATGTCTGGCTGCTTCAAAACTGTTTCAACAGTTTTGTCGATCCCGAAGTAAACCGTTGAAACGGTTGCGGACGCTCCGGTTGGCCGTTCTCACCAGCTAGCCAAGGGCTCCGCCCTTGATATCCCGAGTGCGGAGTTCGGAGTGCGGAATGCCGGATCAATCGGTGGTGCTCGAGGGAAAACGCGAACAGAATTCTCGTAACGATCGGCAAAACGACTAAAGCAAGGTGTTAATGAGAGGAGCCTGAATATCCGTCCCGATATCTATGCCTCGTCATACCTACCTTGCTTTCTACCTGTACAAGGAGCTTTCCGCTCCGTCTCCCCAAAACCGTTAAGCACCTCGACAGGACAGGCTAGGCTACGGAAGCTAGGCCGTCAAGAAGTTCACACACGAGTCAAGCTTCGAACCATACGACGTCCTCAACCGGATGAGGCCGCTCGCTACGGCTAATGGCGTCTCGATGAAATGACCTCAGAGCCGTGTCGTTAAGAGTTCACGCCTCAGCGTGCGGTTTTGAGTTCACGCTTCAACGCGCCGCAGCCTAAAGGCTGAACTCTGAACTTCTCCCACCCTGACAATGGCCTGTTGCAAGCGAAGAAACTTCCGCCGAGCACCACCAAGCCATTTCCAGGCCACGAGCTTTGCCTCGCCGACGGCGTTACGCTACAGGAGGATCATCATCATTGTCGAGTCATATCAAATCGTCCTGATTTCCGTGTCGGTTCTGTATTAGGAATGAGTAAATATGCATGGTTCAAAAGAGATGGAAGCAGACCTTCGACCGAAGAGTTGGTACGCTCATATTGCGATATGCCTTGCGAGCGGCCTGAATTACTATGTGATGAATTGGATTCTGGAAGCCCACTGCCCTATCTGCAACCGCTTCACCCGGTCCTCTGACTCCAATGTTGAGCGAGCAACAGATCGTGGAGGTGAGAGACAGGGGCATAAAAGATGTCGTGTGAGCCGAATCCGGAGGAACTTCAACGATGCCGCAAATCAGGCCGAAAGCGGGTTGGAAGAAAGAGCGGCGGCGGCCCAAGGGTCCCGGCAGATGCCTCCTAACGATCGGCTCGGCATCCACGAGCCCCGATTGCGCAGACAAATACATTTCGTCATCAGACAGTCGTCGTAGAGATAGAGGGGCAGCTTTAAGTTTTTATGTTGGACCATGCTGATGAACTGAGGTCGTTGTTCTGAGAGCGTAGAACCTCGCGGCGATTATTCCCGCGAGTGATGACGTGATTGAGGCCTCCACCGATTTCGATACGCGGCTTTCGAGGCATGAGGGAGCAGATGCTATCGCCGCGAAGAGGAACATGTCAAGAAACTCAAGCCTGACCCCTCCTGATGCATGACCTGACCCCTCCTGACGAAGTCAATGGTCTGGTGATGGCACCCTTGGTTGAGTCCCAACTCATTTGCTGCGTCACATTGCCTGTGGTAGAGGCATTATCGTAAACCAACTCCAAGCGCGAGAGGGTTGTAGTGGCAGCGAAGCCAACCCGCACCTCTGAGTCATTCAATGCTCGCCGCAGATTAGGAGCCGTTACTTGGTTGTACGTGTCTGCATCAAATGTGGTTGACGACCGCTCTCTGGCATACCATCTACATTTCTAGCGTGAGTGTCCATCTGTTCGTGTGTTGCGTGGTACAATATGCCAGCCCCAAGAAGCAATATGGTTCCTAGCTGACGGAGCAAGCGCGTGTTTCTGTTCATGCTGTTTGTTCGGGAACTAGCGACGCCAAATACTCCAGTTGAGGCCTCCATCTTTCGTGCAGTAGTTGGGTCCGTCTCTACCCACCGCCCAGGCTTCCTGGTTCCCGTGGGAAACAATACCTATGAATACTCGGTTCTTGAGTTTGGATAGCCACGACTTCCCGCCATCCGTAGTGCAGGCGATACCAGCTGTTCCCGCAACACAACCGAACTGTTCGCTCGTGAACTTCACGGCCACCAAATCTGCGGATGTCGCGAACTTGCCCTTGGGGAACAGTACCATCTCAATTCGTTGTGCCTCCCAAGTCTGACCGCCATTTGCCGTGTGCGCAACAACTCCATTCTCGCCTACGGCCCATCCATCCTGTGTATTCAGAAAATCAACAAAATAAAGGTCTTCAGAAAGACCTGTCTTGAGTGTTTCCCATCGTTCGCCACCGTCACTGGTGCGCAGTATTACTCCGCCATGACCTACTACCCAGCACCGTCGCTCGTCAGAACACGCGACTGCTTCCAGGGTATCTCGTACACCGCTTCTCTGTTTGGTCCAATTAGCACCGGCATCCGCCGTGTGCCAAATATTGCCCTCCGCTCCTACGACCCAACCGACGTTCGAACTCACGAAATGGACTCCCATCAAGTCCGCGCCTGTAAGTCGCTGCTCGATCCTTGTGCCATCAGCACAATTGTGAGTCACCTGCCCTCGTCCGCCGACCACCCACATGTGTCCTAAAGCAAGCACACAGTATCTGTTGAAAGAATACGGTGGCGGTATTCCCACCAGGTCAATAACATTTGCTAATTCGTCTGAAACGGCGTGCCCGGTGAGGAGGAGAATTGACAGCATCCCCAGAATCAAAATAAAACGCTTGCAAAACAACAGTAACATGGCTCTCTCCATATAAGTATAGCACTCTCACTTCCCATCGCAGGCCTTCTCGACGGCTTTGGTGATAATTTCTGATCCCTTCTTGCGCCGCTCATCAGCAGAGCCTTGGATGTCCTTGCCTGAAATAGCTTCTCCAAGCAGAGCGTCAGAGGCGCCTGCAAAAAGCGCATGCAACCCCTCGTGAATCAGAGTCTGAGCTTTCTGCGTACCGGTGCGGTTGTCCCATTGAATTCGCGGCTGGTCATTCACTATTAAAGCGTTACGAGTGGCCTGCTGAAAGAAGTCTTTGTAGAGGGTTATCGAACTCTTCCCGCTCCCATAGATTGTTTCGGCCCTGTTTGTATTAGGCTCGTCGCCTTTAAGAATCCAATTCGCATTCTTCAAGTTGTTGGTAAGCGTATCGGCAGAAGTTAGATCACGAACCGCCTGAGCTTCACCTTGTGATTGAGGACTCGCCTTAGCAGAGCGTAGGAATGCATCGTAGGCGAGTTTCTCGATAAACTCTCGGCACCGTTTTTTGTCTAAGAGTTGACGTGCGTCTTTGAGGGCTTGTTGAACAACATCCGAATCGACATCAATTGGGCCCGGGTCACCTCCGCCGAGGGCGGTGAAACCGAGATAGAACGTACCGTACTCCGTGACAAGAAAGGAATGGTAGCCGAAAATAAGACGGAGGCCTTGGGGGTCAGAGAAGTTGATCGGATCATTTCTCGTATACGAATACCTGTTCATAGTCTGCGGATCAGCCTGAGAACCGCCGACAGGGTCGGCTTGCATGAATCGCCCAACTTTCTGCCCATACTGCCGGTTCACCGCGTAGTCGGTATCAGTCTCGGCGTCACGGTCGTACGTCGTGAAGCGGTGCTTCTCAACCTCCCCGGTCGTCGCGAAGCTCTCCCCAAACGGAAGATTGTCACTCGTTCCAACTACGGTTCCGTTCGCGTCCGTGATCATCCGTGTCGAGAGCCGGTCCTGGTGGTAGTACTTGAGTCCGCCGGAACCCTGAGGCGTGGCCGTGCCGTACTCGGCGATCACCCGGCCGCCCTCCCAAATGTAGTTTGTGGTGTTACCGGCAAAGACCCTCTTCACTCTCCAATTCTGAAAGTCGTAAGAATAGACCGCCTCATTCGCGGAGCTTGCGTCTACCCTAGCAAGCCTGCCAGCAGCGTCGTATTGATAGCTATGGACGCCATCGTTTGTGACATTCCCAGCGGCGTCGTAACTATACGAAGGCCCACCATTCACGTTTACTATCCGATTGGTCGCCGAGTCTACTGACATAGCCTTCGACTGCGTTCCCGTTATCGACGTCAGATTGTTCTTGCCGTCGTATCCGTAACTTTGCGACCAGGCACTCCACCCACTCGCCGTCTTCAGACGAGACACGTTGTCGTAGATGAACGACTGAGTCCGATTCTGCTGGTTGATTGTGCTGGGCTGGTTGCTGGGATTGTTTCCAATCGCCATCAACTGACCGCTATTGCCTGCCGTTGTTCCAGCGCCCGAATCTCCAGCCGCCGCAAAGTAGCTATAGTTCAAGTCCATTAGCATGTTCCCGCTCTTGGTAGCGGTCTGCTTCGTCAACTGCAAACGATCACTGCTGTAACTGTAGCTCTCCACGACTCCGTTTCCCAGTGTCATTCCGGTCACCTGACCCGCAATGTTATACCCTACACTCGAAACATAATTGGTCAATGCCGTCCCCGTTAAATCCACCTTATCCTTGCCAGACATCCTTCCCCGAGAGTCGTAGTTCATCCGCACGCGCTTGCCTGACGGGTAGATCATCAGCGTCGCCTGACTTATGCCGTTGTACTGATATTGCGTTTGATAGCTGTTTCCGTCAATGACCCGCGTTCTCGATTGCAACCGGCCCGTTAGGTTCTCGTATACATAGCTCTCAGAGCTTGAGAAGCTCGCGATCTGACCATCGATGATGCTCAAGGGCTGGCCGTTTCCCGGCGCTGACGTTCTATAGGTAATGTCCACATCCGAGGTCGCCGCCACTGCGGAAGGCAAAGCCGGTCTGACACTCCCCAGATCGTCGCCGCCCGATCCGGTATACCAGACCTTGGTAAGCCGATGGAGTGAGTCATACATGTAGTGCGTCTCGATACCTCGCGCTTGATGGGATCGCTTCAGCGGTGCGTCAAAGTCGCTGTATGTAAAGGTGACTGTCCCGCCTTCGGGCGTCGTCTCGCTCTTGACTCTGGATAGCGCGTCGTAGAAGAAGCTGCGAATCTGTCCGCCTTGATTGACCTGCAGAAGATTATCGACTGAATTGTAGGTGTAGCTCGTGGTGACAGACAGGTTTCCCGTAGTCGGTTCTTGCTCCGTCACGCTGATAAGCCGCCCGAGACCGTCGACCACACTACGCTTCTTCCGGCCGACTTGGTCGGTCACAGTGGTTTCCGAGCCGTTGTAGTCGGTCTGAATAGTTTGCTGATCTGGCAGCGTTACTTTCCTCACCCTCGATAGATCGTCATATTCGTTGGCCGTCCAGGTGGTGGGGTTCCCAATACCGTCCGTGTTTCCCACATAGGGATTCGAGACTCTGGTGACGCGGCCAAGCGCATCGTATTCCGTAGCCACCGTGTCGTAGTTGACGGGAGACGAGCCCGCGCCGGTTCCATTCCGCAAGACCCGTCCGGCTCCGTCTAGCCAGTTTCGCGTTGTTATCGTCTTGGTGGATTGGCCTTCAGGATACGTGACGTTCTCGGAGTACGAGAGTTGATCATTCCCGTTGGTACGGTCAGGCGTGGTGGTACTCTGCGCCCCGGTTGGTGTGGTTACCGTGAGCAATCGCCACGCGGTGTCATATTGATAATTTGCGATGCCGCTGTCCGGGTCTGTCATCTGCGTAACCAGTCCAGTGTTGAAGTCATATGAATAGGCGGTCGTCAAGAATGGTGTTACACCGATCCTGCCATTTGTTACCGTGTCCGGCTGCGAGTACCAGGTCGTGTTCAGGGAAAAGGCGAGGGTCTTAACCTGGCAGCACGAAACGTCCGCTTCGACGACGTTGCCAAAGATGTCGAACTTAGAAAATCTTGTTGTTGATACGGCAGGCGATATGCTCGAGAAGGTTTGAACTCCGGTCACATTTCCGCGCTTTGTGTATCCCGTATCGAAGCTTGAGTCGTGAGTAGTTGGGGTTGATGAATACGTATGCATGCCTCCTTTTGCCCCGTAGTCATCGTAAGTGAACACAGTTTTCTGCATTATCTCGTTCGTTTGATCATTAAAGACAGCGACATTTGTAACGAGGCGAGAGAGATTAACACTAAGATGATCAGCGGCATTCGAATACGTGTACTCGGTCGACCTGATACTTGTGCCACCGAAATCCGACTCGGACATCTTCGACGGGCGTCCGAGCGCTTTATCAGTGACATTGTAAGCGAAGGCGGTTATTGCCAACTCGCCGACCTCATTGGTGACCACAACGCCTTCGAGAAGGCTCGGATCGAAGAGATCGTACAGAACGAGCGTGCTACCGAGTACGGTCGAGCCAACCCGGCGCTCTACGGTGCTGACCTGGCCGGTCACGCTCGTTGTCACTGTGTCCACGAGCGCGCCAGTGACCGGCATCATTTCAGTAACTGTGTCAGTCTCTGTGTCAGAACCGTGCGACCTCGAATATGTGTACTCGGTGGGAGACGAGCCGCTCGGGTGACCTTGCCACCACTCTTTGCGATTGGTGTACTCGGGCGCTCGATTAAGCCCGCCATCGCCCGCGCTGGGAAAATTGTACTTGCTGTAGCCGATCTCAGTTCCGTCTGTGATCGCACCGCCTGCACCCGTCATATCCTTTCGCACCGAGATGTAGCGGCACATTCCGTAAGTGCTGTAGTCGAGGAAGAGATATCCTTTGCCCGTCGCTGGATAGTAAATACGCCTCACGACTGTGATCGACGAGTTGTTTGCCGGACCATCTATTGTGAAATTGCTGTTGAAATCATACTGGAGCGTTATCGTCTGATACTCGATCCTGATCACTTCGCGAGGCTGCCCGTTCAGCAGGTCTGGAGTCTTGATAGCCGTCAGCGCAGCGAGGGGCTTACCATTGGCTGGATCCGCCGGATAAGCGGCATCGCCGTAGTAATAGAACTGAATGATTCTTCCCAGCGTATCGGTTACGCGATCAAGCGAGAATCGATTCGGAAAGTTCACCGCGTCGTAATCCCTGTATTCCAGTGCGATCACGTCGCCGTTCCGCGTCTTGATTCCGTTTGGTAGTATCTTGTTGTTCTTTATGAAGTAGCTAACCAACGTCCCGTCATTGTATCTCAACTTGAAGTTTCTTACGTTGAAAGTTGTGTGGCTACCATCAGTTGAAACGTGGTTCCAAACTCCGCCCGCATTGTCCCATGTTTGAAGCAGGTGAACTCGCGTGCCGTCGCCCTGAATCAGGAGGCAATTACCTGGTGGGTTTGCCAGGCCGACGCTTGAACGATCCCCGTTCGCGGTGTTGTCGTAATTGAGGATGATTCTGCCATATCCGATACTCCACCCCTCCGCGAGCATTCCCTTGTTATAGTTGAATTTCATGCTTGGGGTGGGTCCGCTCTCGTCCTTATTCCAGAGTTGCGCATTGTACGTAAGCGACAGGTTGACGCCGACACCGCGTCCTCCGAGGCTAATCACCGCCGCTCCGAACCCGTAGTTGGAACTCCCGAGATTGTTTTTCAGCTTCGTCGCACCATCAGTCGTTTCCACTGGGCTGAACCGCGGACTACCAACGACGTTCTCCACGAAGGTCGCTTGCAGGAAGACCTCTGTAGATTCACCACCCTGCGGCACTGGCGCGGTTGGCCGGGGGGTTACCAAAGACGCGACAGTGGGCCGTAGAGGAAGGACGAGTGCCGAGGCGATTGCCCTACTTTCTGCCCGTCCTGCGGTCGCCCAGGTGGGTGACGTAATTGAGCGATCTTCGGTCAATCGAAGGAGTGAGGCATTTCCATCTAAGCTGCCAAATCCTCGGGACTCACTAGCGTTTGTGGCTTTCAGTTCTAAAGACGGTGCAGCCGTCCTTTCGCTCGCAAGCGCTTCGGGATCGTCGCAGTCGTGGGAGTGTCGTGTAGCCCACTCCGAGTCGGATATCCTAGGGCGGACTCCTGATTCCACATCCACTGAAACGTTGGCACGCTTCGTCCCGATCTGCACTGTGATGACCGCACTCCCCGGACTCTTCGCCTCGACTTCGCCGTATGAGGCGACACTTGCTACCGCTGTGTTGCTGCTTGACCAAGTCAATTCCGCACTGTGGATTGTCTTTCGGTCAGCATCCAGAGGCACGGGTACGAGCGTGTAAGACTCTGCGACATGTAGTGCCAGTTTTTTGGGGCAGAGGCGGATATGTACTGTCCGCGCGGCTCGTTGAGTTGGGCTCTCAGATGACGTAGCTTGAAAACCCAGTCCTTTCGTCTTGGACAGCTTGAGGGCGTTGCTGAGAGCTTTGAGAGAAGACCCCATCGCCTTCCGATATCGTTTGCCTATCGCTTCCGCCTGCGCAAGCGAAAAGGGGAAGCCAAACACGAGCATTACCAGAATGGCTACACACCGAGAACCGACCTTAGCTCTCGTCCGCAAGCGACGCTTAGTTGCAACATTTGAACACACCATCGTTGTCTCTCCTCTCGTGAAGAACAAGTCGCTGCCGCGATCGATATTCAATCAACGATTCTCCCAAACAAAATCAATGTCCTTCTTGCTGTGCTACCAAATACCAAACTGTCCGCACTACCACCGATTGAGCAGCGGCAGAAGCTCTAGCGCTTCCTTCCTTGAGTCGAGAGTCATTAACCGCTCTGAGGTTCCGTTCCTGCTCACGGTTTTTTGAACAGGTTGTTCGGCGGTTGCTCCGGTCTATCTCCACCTCACTCATCTCAATGTGTTAATCAACTCGGACTCCTTGCCAAGTGACCTACATCGGCCACAACACTCCCTCGAATCGAAGAACCGTCACCCCATGTCCAACCAGCTTTCAACCAGTCGTTTTCCAACCTTGATCCTTTGCGGCGTCCTTCAGAGGTTCGCCCATCAAACCCTTCAGTCGCCTGCGCCCCTGGATCACGAACAGACTGACCAGTGACAGGAACAGAGGCAGCACCGGCAAGGAGAGGTCTCCGCTGGTGTTGTGACTGACCAGGCTCGCGGCCCTCTCGATGGTTGTGCTCTCGCTCGTGCTTGTCATAGCGCTTGCACTGTCCGCCGCACTGTCCGCCGCACTGTCCGCCGCACCGGTTAACTCGAGACCACTCGCCGACCCGCTTCGATTGACACCAGAGGTATCCACGTCTCCACCGGTGGTCAGCATGGCCAGGATTGCGCTGGCTTCACTAGCGACCGATGAGCCGCCACGACGGACATTCCCGGCGGCTCGACCGGCCGTCGCATTGAGGCCGCGGCCGGTACTGATCGCGGCGAGTGAGGAACAGTTGATTGTCTTTGGCGTGCTGGTCAGGTTAATCGTTGTTCCCGAGAATCTCACGCTGATCGAGTGCGGTTGCCCGTTCTTCAGGCTGGCGGGAGTGTTGAAGCTGAAGCCGTGGTAACCGTTCCCAATACCTTGGGACGCGAGGTCGGGCCGAAACACTAACGACGTCACCGTCGCTATCAGTTGTCCATCGGAGAAGATCGCGATATTGATCGGCATGTTAGGATCGTTCTGATCCCACGCCCAGCCTGAAATGGCGCTGCAATTCGCAACCTCATGCACACCCTGGAGAATCGGCGGCGCCCCAGTGCAATTGATCGTTCGCGGCGTGTTTCCCAGATTGGCGCCAGTCGCCGGGAACTTCACCGTTATGGAATGAGGCTGGCTGTCCTTTAGACTTGCGGGAACAATCAAGCTAAAGCCGTGGTATCCGTTGCCAATCCCAGCAGCCAGCAGATCAGGCCGGAACTGGACGGCGGGCACGGTAGCGATCAACGCCGCACCATCATAGATGTCGACGTTGATCGGGTTGTTTGGATCGTTAGCGTCCCATGCCCAGCCGCAGATTGTGTTACATCCCGCTCCGTCGTGGAAGCCCTGATACGTTGGCGCGATTCCCGAACAATTGATCGTTCGCGGAGAGCTATTCAGCTCCGTACTCGTTCCGGCGAACTTCACTCTTATAGTGTGAAGCTGTCCGTCCTTTAAACTCTGTGGCGTCGAGAAGCTGTAGCCGTGATACCCATTGCCTATTCCCGCGTTCACCAAATCCTCTCGGAAGAGATTCGCTTGAGCCGAGCCAATCAGGGTCGCCCCGTCGTAGATGTTGACCGTCGTAGGGGCGCTTGGCTGGTTTGCGTCCCAGGCCCAGCCGGTAATAATGCCGCAGCCGGCCGCGTCCAGGAATCCTTGATGGGCAAGCGCCGGTGGCGAGGCAAGCAGCGATATCTCGGCTTGCGTAAGAACGCGGTTATAGATGCGAAGCTCATCCATGCCGCCCTGGAAATGGCCGTAAGCCATGCCGCCTATGAACACCGGGTTTATGTGGACGAAACTCTGCGGACTCGTGAGACCGGTCCTCACCAGCGTCCCGTTGATGTAAAGGCTGGGTTGCCGGTTCTGATAGACGACGGTGACGTGAGTCCACCCGGTAATCGAGGCTTGATGAACCAGCGTCGCCGGCATGTAGCCGCCCGCATGCTCATAGACGCTGACGCCGTTGGTTCCAACCGACACTCCCGCTCCTGCGTGACCGGAGGGAGCATAGATACCGCCGTGCTCGGGCCCGATGGCGTATCTCTGACCGGACGTTCCGCCTATTCCCGTCGTGTTCTCCGGGTCGATTTCGTGAGACGCCTGAGGCGACGCCCAAAAGGAAATGGTGAAGTTGTTTGTGACGTTCTTTGTGCTCGAGCTCGCAACGTTGACCTGATCATCGACCCCGTCAAAGCTCAAGCCGTTTCCTACCTGGCCCGTCGTCCACGCCGGACCGCTTTGAAGGGTTCCGGTGTTCGATTTTCCGGACGAATCCGCCGCGGTAGTCCCGACTCCTTCGTCGAATCGCCAGTAACCTACCAGCGACGGATCGCCACCGGACCCGTCGGCTTGAATAACGGTGTGCGTCTGGCCTGCGATGGTCAAGACGGCTGCCCGTACGGCGCCAGTGTTGGGGGCTACTGAATAGGTCACGCTCCCGCCGCCGCTTCCGCTCGCACCGGAGGTTATCGTGATCCAGGCGTTGTTACTTGCCGCCGTCCACGCACAACCGGTTGGCGCGGTCACCGTAACGTTGAAGGTTCCGCCGGGGGCGCCAACTGATTTGGCGGCAGGCGAAATCGAGAAGCTGCCGCAAAGTGGAGGAACATCCTGAGTCACGGTGAATGTCCGCCCGGCGATAGTCATCGTCCCGGCTCGCTGCACGCCCGTTATGTTCTGAGTCACGTGGTAGCTGACGCTGCCGCCTCCCGTCGTCGCCCCCGTTGGAGAGTCGATCATGATCCAGGGTGCGTTGCTCTGCGCCGACCACGCGCACCCGGTTGCAATCCCGACCGCCACCGAAGCCGATTGGGCCGGCGACGAGAGTGTCTGATTAGGCGGAGTCAGGGTTACGCTGCCGCAAGCCGAATCCTGATTGACGGTATACGTCAGCGTCTGGCCGGTCGCCGTTCCCGTCACCGTTATCGCGCCCGTTCGCGCAGGAGACGGTGAGGGATTGTTACCCACCGAATAGGTCACTGTTCCATTCCCACTGCCGGAGGCTCCGGCCGTGATCGTGATCCACGCGGCGTTAGACGCAGCGGTCCACGAGCATCCCGCTGAGGCGGAGACCGAGAACACAACTCCGGCTTGTCCGCCTGCCGGCAATAGCGAACTGGACATCGAAGGGAGAGAATAGCTGCATATCGACCCGGCCTGATTGACCGTATAGGTGAGTGTTACTCCGGTAGCTGTTCCCGTCACCGTTATCGACCCCGCTCGCGAGGAAGCGAACGGGTTGCCGCTCACCGAGTAGGTGACGGTTCCATTCCCGCTGCCGGACGCTCCGCCGGTTATCGTTATCCACCCGTCGCCGGTGGCCGCGGTCCACGCGCACCCGGTCGAAGCGGAGATAGAGAACGTCACTCCTGTTTGTCCGCTTGAAAGCAAAGCGGGGCTTGATGTGGACGGGAGCGAATAGCTGCAGATCGGAGCACCCAGCGGTTCTTCGGTAGCCACAAGCCTGCCGCCGGCATAGATGTACTCCTTTGCCAATACGGGCGCCTGGGTTTGCGCCGCACTGCGAGCCGCGTTGGCTACGATTGACTTTGACGGCGCGCCGATCCCAAAGAAGGAGGCTCGCTGGGCTACGACGACGCCCGCCGCGGCTAGGGTCAGCGCCAGAGCGATAGCTGCTACGACGTGGCGTGTTCGCCACGAATGTATGCCACGACTTAAGCCACGACGCTCTTGCCGGATATTATTCTTTGTCGCCATTCGCGTCTCCTTCTTGTGAAGCCCAAACTTGTGAAGCGCACAGCGCCGCTAAACATCGCGCAGCGGTCGGCCAGGTTCTCGATAAAGAGGCCGCCTGTATCTACGGCGGACGAAGTCGCTGTGTCCGCCTCTAATCGGCGGACACAGCATGAGGCGTAGCCGCGGCGTTTCCTGATCTCGCTATGGAAACAACTGCATGCAATGGCTAGGCTGGGCCATTACAAGGGCCGGGTCGAAGCCAACCGTGTATAGGAATTCGTAAGGAGTGAGGGGTGTTGTCTTCGTATAGCCCCTGACTGTGTAGGTGAGCGTGATACTGGAAGGCAGAGGATTCGTCTCCGGGACGATGTGAATTTCCCAATTCAACCCTTGCGGACGGTACACCAACGTTGCTCCCGGCCAAGGGGAGGGTGGAGGCGTGACGCCGGAGTTCCCGCAGACGCCCGTTCCCGCAATGCCACCCTTCGCGGTGAAATACACCTCGAACTCCCCCGTAAAGGCATTCCAACACACCAGGACATTGCTAACGATCGTGCCGAGACTTGGCGCGGTTTGAAAGCACGAACCTCCGCCATTAATACCGGCCCCTGACACCGTCTCAGGCGACGCCAGCGTTCCCATCGGAATGCATGTAAGCGCTCCGATCACTATCGACAAGACCAGTAATCTGGCGACTCCTCTAGGACGCAGTTTCCGCATCGTGAAACTTGTTTGCATGAAAAGATCTCCTTTCGAGAATTTGAAGATGTAAGACATCAAGCCATCTGGCGATCATCGAAGAACTCCTGATCTCACTGCTCACTGGCTTGGGATCTCAATCTGTACTCATCAACCAATCCACACGATGACCAGCCATCTTCTAACTCAGGACGCACGCCTCCGCTTACTCACGCGTCTGCTGCGCATGGCTCATAGCTCATCGACTGACTGTGTTCTCTTCATGGGGTATATGGGTATTCTGGCCGAAAACTTTCACTGGGAAAGCAATCATCGTTTTCCTCAAATCCCACCTACCGCGGTGGGTGGACTTTTCAAGCTCAACCCTCCAACGAGAGCCGCCGCCTGCTTCCCAAATTCCACCAACGCAGAGGCTGTGTGAAAATTCAGTCAGTCGATCATCCTCCGGGCTGTGGAGCGGCCACGGCCCGAGGGAGTTGGTCTGTAGCGGCTAGCGGTCGGCCGGCCGGATTTGCCGAGGTG
>JAHFUG010000485.1 GCA_023265195.1 Blastocatellia bacterium
CTTAGTCTAGCCTTCTTCCCCACAACATTCTCTCCCGCCTGTATATTCGCACCGATCTATCGTGGTCGCCTGAAGCAATCCGGTTTCCGTCCGGCGAGAACGCAACCGACAGGACTGGCGATGTATGAGTCCCAATCCGCGCGACGAGCTTGCGCCGCTTCACATCCCAGAGCGCCACCGTCTGATCCTCGCTCCCGGAAACTACCTGACCGCCGTCCGCCGAAAAGTCCACCGACTTGACTCGGCCCGCGTGACGTCCAATGACCGCGATTTCGCTTAATGGATCGACCCGCCACAGACGCACGCTTGCCTGGTCGTCGCCTGTCACAAGCTCCTGGCCATCGGGTGAGAATCTGACGCAATTCAAAAATACGCCTTCGAGTTTGACGCGCGAGCGCCTCAGCCATGTCTGTGTATCCCAAATGGAAATGGCGTGCTGAACGGGCGCTACGGACGCAAGCCATCGTCCATCGGGCGAGAACGCCGCGCCGTATATTTGATCGTCATCAGAATTATCCGGGGCCCTCATGAATTCCAGAACAATGTGTCCGTCAGTGGTGTCGTAAACGCCGCGGGTGAAAGCCAGCCACCGCTGATTCGGAGAAATCGCTACGCAATAGGAACTCTCCGGCCCGCCGCCACGCGGATCCCTATACGAGTGACTCCACAACGGCGCATGCTTGCCGAGGTCCCAGTAGATCGTTTTACTCCACTGATCCGAAGACGCTACGAATTTCCCGTCGGGAGAGAAAGCCACCGATGTGACACGCGTGTTGTGTCCGATCAGCACCGCCTCTTTTTCTCCGCTCTCCAAATCCCAGATTATGACCGAGCGGTCCTCGCTCGCCGTGGCCAGCCGCTTGCCGTCAGGTGAAAAAGCCACCGAACGCACCGACCCGTGATGAGCGTTAAAATTCGCGAGAGCCTCGCGCTCAGCGACGTCCCAAACGAGGATCGCGCCATCAGCGTTTCCCGAAACGAGCCACCGCCCATCAGGCGAAAAGGCCAAGCTCCATACTTCAGCCGTATGCTCCAGCCGAACAATCTTAGTCCGCGTCGCGGCGTCCCATAGGACAATGTCTTCGGCGGCGGTAGCGGCTAATCGGCCATCAGGCGAAAAGGCGGCCGCTCGCCCGTGGAATCGGTGGGCTTGTTCAGTACTCAAGAGCTTGCGAGCGGCGAAATCGACGAAGGACACCAGTCCCTGACCATCGACGCTCACCAGGCCGCGGCCATCAGGCGACAGCGAGGCGCTATTCCCTCCCCATTCATCACCGAATAAACCCTTGACCTGTTTTCCCGTCCTGAGATCCATTGTCACCAGACCGTTTGAAATCATGACGTATCTATTATCCGGAGAAAAAACCAGATTCCCCCACGAGAAGCCGACGGGCATTTCATGGACCCTTTGCCATCCGTCGACGCGCCACACAATCGTGTGACTATCGGCGTCCGTCAGATCAGCGGCCGCCAGAAACTTTCCGTCCCGCGAAAACGCGGCCGCTTTGACCAGCCCCAGCCCACCGGAGAGCACAACGACTCTGTTCAATCGCGCCGTGTCCCACACGATTATTGTTCGATCATCGCTCGCGCTGACAAACCACTTTCCGTCAGGCGAGAACGCAACCGAATTAACCCAGCCGGTGTGATCTGAAAGAGTAGCCAACCGTTGCCGCCTCGCAAAATCCCAGACGATTATCTTCGAGTCTTCGCCGCAAGAGATCAGCAGGCGTCCGTCGGGCGAGAAGACCGTTCGCAATACCGCCGCCGAATGCCCGTCGCTCAGTCGAACCGTTTCCCACTGCTCGCTGATGGATAGAGGGGCCGCCACGAGCACGCCGCCGAACAGGAGCAGCACCGCGGCGGCGGCCGCTTTCAACAGTCCCAGCCGCAGGCTTTTTATCAACAGCTCTCGCTCGCGCTCTCCGCGATCGGCATCGGAGTAGCGGCGGATGAACAACACTCTTGTGAGGGGAATCCGCGTGCGCTTGTCTACCGAATAGCCGGATGCGTATTGCCTCATGAGGCGATTCGCCCGCTGCGTGGCGTCCATTACGCGGCCCGTTATCTGGTTGATCTTATCGATCAGATACTCGTGCATCAGCTCATAACGCCACGGCTCGTCGTCCTGAATCTCGCGCACCAGGCGCGCCTCGACGAATAGGTTGAGCAGCCTCTTTACGGAGTCTTTGCTCTTCTGCATTCGTTTGGAGATTTCAGAGAGCGGCAGGGTCAATCGCGTATTCTCGTCCGAGATCAAGCTGCGCAACAAAAGCTTTGCGCCTTCGCCGTCGCCGCAGGCCAGTATAACGTCTTCGAGAAAGCTATGGACGAGTTGCTCCTTGCCGCCGGCTCGCTTGTACGCCTGCACCGTATAAATTCGCTTGGTTTGCAGCCGCTCGCCTACAATCTGGAGTTCAGACGGCAGCACCGCGCCGCCAGCCGCAAGGTCGCGAGCCGCTAATCCGCTGAGATCCCGCGCCAATGGGAGGTTCGCCCATCGAGCACAGCGATCGATAATGTCCGCGGCCTGATCCTCATCGAACTTCCGCAGGTGATAAATGCGCGAGCTTGCCAGCGGCTCGCTTACGCAATGAGAGAACTCCGACCATATCAAATGAAGAAAATCGGAACGGATCGAGAAGAGAATCTTCAACGCGAGGCGCTCGTCATTCTGGCAAGCAGCGATGAACTCCAGGAATTGCGAGCGCTCGGCGCGAGTTTTGAAGGTCACGAAGAACTCTTCGAATTGGTCCCATATGACCACAATACCAGCGCGAGTCTCCTCTGAAACTCGTTTGAGATACTCAACCGCGGACTCGCCGCTGCGAACCTGTATCTGTGTCTGACGGCGGCATTCATCGAACAACGCCGCTATTGGATCCTTGTAAGAACGGCAGTACAAAGCAACGAATCCGCGCTCCCAAAGACGCGGCGCGACGCCGGCCCGGACGAGGGAGGTCTTTCCGCTGCCGGAGTCTCCGTATAAGACCCCGAGCCGCAAGTCATGGTGCAGGAGACGGTCGAGTAACTCCGCGATCTCGGTTTCCCGCCCGAAAAATCTATTTCGGTCCGCTTCCTGAAACGGAGCCAACCCTCGGAACGCGGAGCTACTTGCAGGCGCCAAGCCGGCCGAGGCGATTGCCGCGCGCCTTTGACTGGCAAAAAGCACTATGCAAATCGCAGCCACAATAAACAACGCAACGTCTATAAGGATTTCGGCGCCCGCGGGCTGCCGCAATACAATGTCGGCCACGGCGATCATCGCAACAATCACGCCCGACGCTAAGACCAGCGGTAGTGACCGCCGCGCGAGCCACAAGCCCGTGACGCGATTGTTGACGGGCTCGGCTCTCGGCTCCGCCTCGATATCTAATGAGCGCGCCGGCTCGGACAATGAAAGATTCAAGCGAGACCGCAGGTTTCGAAGATCATGCAGCAACTCTCCGGCCGACGCGTGTCGATCAGAGCGGTTCTTTCTTATCGCTTTTCTGATTATCCGCTCGAGTTCAAGCGGCGCGTCATCGCGAAAAGCGCTCAAGGGCAACGGCTCGCGATCAAGCAGGGACTCGATAATCCGCCGTCTGCTTTCGCCCTCAAACGGCCTGCGTCCGGCGGTCATCTCGTAAATCACAACGCCAAGCGAGAAGACATCGGTCCTCGAGTCGAGCGCTTCGCCACGAAGTTGTTCCGGCGACATATACGCGAGGCTGCCCGCCACATCAGCGGTGTCTGAGTCCCGTTCGGATCTGCCCGGTACAGCCGCCGGCCGGCCATCGACGAAATCGTCCGGGGCGCTGTTCTCTGGGCAAACGACCCCCTCATAACGCGAAGCCGCCGAAGTCAACTTGGCGAGTCCGAAATCAAGCACCTTGACCCCGACGCGAGTCAGCATGACATTGGCTGGCTTTACGTCGCAGTGAATGACTCCGCTTTCGCGCGCACAGTCGAGCGCTTCCGCTACTTGAATCCCGCACGCCAGGACTTCGTCAATAGACAGGGGGCCCTCCCGCAGCCTGGACTTCAGCGTCCGGCCTTCAACGTACTCCATCGCGATGTAGAGATCGCCGGCTTCCAGACCCAGGTCATAAACGGTAGCGACGTAGGGATGATTGACACCGGCGGCGGCGCGAGCTTCGTCCATCAGCCTCTGTCCGGCTCCATCGACGGTGGTCTTCACTTTGACGAATTTGAGCGCGACGATGCGGTCAAGGCGGGAATCGCGGGCCTTATACACATCGCCCATCGCACCCTCGCCAATGAGCTCGAGCAGTTCATAATGGGCGATCGTGTTATCGATTGCGTTCATCGGCAGGTCTTCAACCAGATCCTTTGGAGATCAATTAATAGGGGGCCTTACGCCGCCACTCGCTTTTAGGTAGCGCGGACTCGCACCGTAGGCGAACTCGCAAACCCGCGCTTCGGAATTAACCGCTGATCTTCGCTGCCTTCGGGTCGCTGATCCGCGCTGACCAGCGCTACGCAGTCAGCGCAAATCAGCGGCTTTCCCCGCGCCTTGCACCGAGCGTCACTAGTCCGCGCTCTCACCTACCGGCTCGGCCTGTTGAATCCGGCTCCGCTTGCCCACGACAAAATATATGACGAGCGCGATGACGTTCGTGATCACAATCAATCCGGAAATCTTGACCGCAAAAACAACGCGGCTTTCAACCTGAATCAGGGGCACGACCGAAACTCCGACGTAGAGCAACGTCATCAAGAAGCCGCAAAGCGACGCGAGCTTCAGCCACGTTGGCGGGGCGGGTTCGATCCCTTTCAACCCGATCAAGGGTATGGCGAACATCACGAGATAAGTGAGCGCGTAGAAGAGCCCCGACGCGTTCCACAGCAACTGAAAGGCCTCTTGCTTTCCTACGCCGATCAGCCCCAGGACGCCCAGCGCGAGTGTGGCGGCTCCCACGAAGAGTATCGAATTCACCGGCGTCTTGTGCGTTGCATGCAATCTCGTGAACCAGTCAGGCAGCAGCTTGTCCCATCCGGCCACCATCGGAAGCCGGGTATTTCCGCCGAACATCACGCTCGACTGAGCCACTCGAATGCATAGCAAAGCTATTATGGTGATCGGCGCGATCGCCGCCGCGAAACCGAGGGGCCGAAAACCGGCGCTCAGCACTTGTGGGATTGGAGCTATCAAGTCGATCTGGTTTCCCGGAACCAGCGCAAGCACGGAACTCGTGCCGAGTATGAACATCACCGCAATCACGGGCGCGGCAAGCCAAACCGAACGGCTGATGACGCGCACTGGATCGCGGCATTCACCCGCGTGAATGGCGACGTACTCGAATCCGCCCAGCGCGCCGAACCCCATTTTGCCCAGCAGGTTGAAGCTCATAATCGACAGCATAGGCGCTTCGGTCGCCAAGGGATGATATTCGCTCAGCGAGCCGTTAGCCCTATTCAAGAGAGGAAGCAAAAGGACCGCGGCGAACGTCAGCAGCATTAACGCGCCGCCCGCCTTGTGCACCCATTTGCCGACTCCGAGGCCAATGGCCGCCA
>JAHFUG010000486.1 GCA_023265195.1 Blastocatellia bacterium
AGGGTTATGGCCGACCGAGCCGGGTTTCGAACCAGCGGGCGAAGGATAAAACGCTTAAAGAGTTTGAAGTATGCGATCGGCATTGGTGGGCGAGTGGGTCTTGTTCTCGATCAGCCCGTCCCGCATTCGAATGACGCATCGAGCCGAGCGGGCGGCGTCTTCGGAGTGGGTGGCGAGCACGATGGTCACGTTGTGCTCCAGATTCAACTCGACAAGGAGCTTCATCACTTCCGCGCCGGCGCCGCTGTCAAGGTTGCCGGTCGGCTCATCGGCGAGCAAGAGAGAGGGCCGCGCTATTACGGCGCGGGCAATGGCCGCCCGCTGCATCTCGCCTCCGGACAGTTCCGCCGGGAAATGCCGCGCCCGATCCGAAAGGCCGACTCGGATCAGGAGTTCTTCGGCGCGCGAAGCGGCGTCGCGATCAGACGCGCCGTCCAGCAGGATCGGCAGCCCTACGTTCTCCAAAACCGACAGGGTTGGAAGCAGTTTGAAGAACTGAAACACGAAGCCGATGCTACGGCGCCTGACGCGAGCGAGTTCCTGCTCATTAAGCGAGTCGAGGCGTCTGCCGTTGAGCGTGACGCCGCCGGAGGTGGGGCGATCCATGCCTCCGATTATGTGAAGCAAGGTCGACTTGCCACAGCCGGACGGTCCCATCAGAGCTATGAAATCGCCGGCCTCGGCTTCAAGACTGACGCCGCGAAGAGCGGCGACGCCGCTTGCGCCGCCTTGATATGTTTTCTTGACATTTTCGACAGTGAGCAAAGGCGCCATGATTTCTTTTAGACTCATCGTGCTTGCAACAAGCAATGCTCGCGTTACGGCCTCAAGTATCGGGGGTCGCGGGTTATTGGAGCAAGGCTGTCTTGTATTACGCGCCATAGTTGACTCATTGACTCAAATGAAGAGGTAACGATGGAGTTGAAGAAAAAAGACCAATGTCCAAATCAGGAGTTTGGCTTTGCCCATCCGTTCCGAGATGCAATGCTTATGGTGGATTCATCAAAGTCTGGAAAATCAGTCAAGAAGATCAAGGCCGCCAAGTCTCTTTGAGAGCTTCGACCCACTAAACGATTCAGGATTCGTTGATCCTACTACTATAGGAGCAACAGACGCGGGCCGTAGGCGCCGCGGACCGGAGTGAACAGGTTGCACCCGCGAGAGAGCCGCCAAGCCGTTCCGGCAGAAACGCCGCGCGATCGCGGAGAAGCCGCGAAGCCGCGCGGTTCCACAAGCAGGTGAGTTGATTGAATTGATTATTGGATTATTGAGTCCTAACTTGTTTCCAAGCCTAGTCTCGGATAGGATAGCGCCCTCATGATACAATGCCCAGCGAGGAGGGCGCACAATGTCTAGCGAAGAAATCAAGTCTCCAGACATCTCAGGGGATGTCACTAGCAACAAGGCTAGCGCAGGTCCTCCCCTCCAGTATGAGGGCATGGAGGAGACCGAGCTTGCGTTCGTAGATTCTGGAATGGTCCAATTTGTACAAGATGGAATGGTCGTTCTGTCCTTCTTCCAAGGCGAGCAGCCGTTTTTTCGGAGCGAGGAAGAGTATAAGAAACTCGAGGTAGTTAAGGTTCACTGTGTTACGCGATTGATCATGACGGCTCCGCAATTTGAAAGGCTACTCGGTCTCTACGGCGAGTTTCTTAGGAAGCAAAAGGAACTGTTAAAGATTCAGGAGGAAAGCCAAAAATGAGCGCGCAGCCCGCCGGAGTTGCTGGACCATCGGAAGGATTTCTTGCTGGCGATGCTCAATACTTGCACCGCACAAGTTTAGATGAGATTTCCGAGCTTGCCGGGAGTACCGAATTTAATATTGAAGCTTATCGAAGAGCACTTCTTGACTCCCTGTCTGTGCTCGTGGACATTCAACGAATTCCCGCGCTTTGGCATCTCGGTTTAGGTGCTTCTTTCTCTTGGCGACCGGGAGAGAGCGTTGTTTCGATCAGACCAAGCCAGCAAGTGGAAGAGACCTTTCGTCACCTGGCGGAACGATGGCGCACTGAGACAATGTTTCAGTCGTCACCCACGGCCAAGTTTATGCATCCGCTTTATCTTCAGATCATTGGCATGGGAAGAGATATAGTTCCTCTTCTGCTACGTGAGGTTCAAGAGGAATCTGGCCAGTGGTTTCTGGCGTTGAGGTCGATTACCAGAGAAGATCCAGTCAAGCCCGAAGAGGCTGGTCAAGTCCGCAAGATGGCGGAGTCTTGGCTGTGTTGGGCCAGAGAACAGGGATACAGCGTGTAGATGCCCTTCGCTCTTTCACAGACCGATAAACAAACAATTCACGGCTGTCTCTTAGCCTTCTTCCCTAAACTCACCTTGCATAACTACGAAGTAACCAGCCCATGCACGGATGCATATAACTGCATCGCAATGGCTGCGGACGATATTACAAAACGATGGTGGCCGACTGATCCTCGGAGCTTCACTGGAAGAGACTACTATTGGCCCGAAGGGATACCCCGTGAACCAAGCAAGTTGTCGTTCGCGCTCGCATTCGTGAGGCTCGGATATGAAGCCTGTGATAGCGATGCTTATGAGCCGGGCTTTGAGAAGGTGGCGTTATACGTGAATGATAGCGAGATTCCAACCCACATGGCCAAGCAGCTCAATCTAGGAATATGGTGCAGCAAGCTGGGCAACGAGTGGGACATCCATCACGAAACATTACAGGTGCTTCACTCTGAGACGTACGGTCATGTTGCTCAAATAATGAAGCGAAAGATACCCCTCGGCTGCAAGAGATAGCGGTTGTATGGCTAGTCCGCTTCAAACAACATCACCCTCGCCAGAGGGCTGGCGGCTTCCGTTTACACTGCCTATGCGAAGCGCCTGGGAGAACTTCCTTGCGTAGGGGACCAAGCAGATTTACTAGACCAGCGCCGGCGTCTAGCCATCGCTCGCCGTGACTGGTTTCATTCCCGCCCAGCGAATAGAATCAACCGTCGTTCAAGGCCGAACAGGAGATCAATACTTGCTCAAGCCGTCAACGCCTCTGGTCGAGTTACACCTGCACGAGATTCCTCGCGTAGCGATGAAGACCGCGCAGAAACTGGCGGCGGCCGTGGCCGCTAATATCAGCGCCGCGGCTCCGCGGGACGCGACCGTAGGCGACCTCATTCATTACCTGCCGATGCGATACGAAGACCGCTCGAACCTGACTCGCATAAGCGGGCTCACGCACGGTGAGTACGCCACGGTGGAGGTCGAGGTCCGAGTGGCCGGCACCTATCCCGTCAAAGGCGGGAAGCTTCGCATATTTGAGTTCTCGGCCGTGGATCGCACCGGCCAGATACGAGCGTTTTGGTGGAATCAAGCTTATCTTCAGAAGACTCTTATTCGCGGCGCTCGAGTGCTGCTCTACGGCCAATGGAAGCGCGGCCGTCGCGGCTCTTTCGAAGTGGAGAACCCAGACTACGAACTGCTCGCTGATGAAGACGGTTCGGCGGATGCGATACACACCGGCCGCCGCGTGCCCGTCTATCGCAAGCTTGGAGACATCAGGACGAAACAACTGCGGTCGATCATGCATTACACGCTCTCGATGCTGGACATGTCTCGCATGAAGGAGCTGTTGCCCGGCGATCTGATCGCGCGCAACACGCTGATCCCGAGGAGCGAAGCTTACCGGCAGATCCATTTCCCCGCCGAAGACGCGCCGATCGAGCTCTACAACCTGATGCAGTCGCCCGCGCATCGGCGATTGATCTTCGAAGAGTTCTTCTGGCTGGTGCTGGCGGTCGGCCTTCGAAAACAGGGCCGAGAGGAGTCGCCCAAGGGAACCGTGATCGAGACCGGAGATCGCGTCCGCAACGCGGTTCGAAGGGTGTTGCCGTTCAAGCCTACCGGCGCGCAGAAACGCGTGCTTCGAGAGATCGTGAACGATATGACCGGCCCAAAGCCGATGAACCGGCTCTTGCAGGGCGACGTCGGTTCGGGCAAGACGATAGTCGCCGTCCAGGCGGCGGTCGTCGCGATCGAGAACGGCTATCAGACGGCGTTGATGGCGCCGACCGAGATACTGGCCGAACAACACTCGCGAACCATAAAGCATATCCTCGCCAAGTCTCCTTACAGGGTCGAGTTGTTGACCGGCTCGCTCGGCTCGGCCCGCAAGCGAGAACTTTACGAAGCGGCCGCTTCAGGCGAGGCCGATCTTATGATAGGGACGCACGCGCTCATACAGGAGGGCGTTCGTTTTCACAAACTCGGATTCGTGATCATAGACGAGCAGCATCGCTTCGGCGTTCTCCAGCGGGCCGAGCTTATGAAGCGCGGCTACAATCCCGACGTTCTCGTGATGACCGCGACGCCCATTCCGCGGTCGTTGGCGATGACGGTGTATGGCGACCTCGACGTCTCGATCATCGATGAAATGCCGCCCGGCAGAAAGCCGGTCGTAACGAAAGTGCGGGGAGAAGACGCGCGCGCGCGCATCTATCGCTTCCTGGATCAAATCATCCAGCAAGGCCGGCAGGTTTACATCGTGTATCCGCTGGTGGAGGAGTCCGAGAAACTCGATCTCCTCGCGGCGACGCAGATGGCGGAGCGCCTGCGGACGGAGATATTCCCTCAGCATGAAATCGTTCTCGTCCACGGAAAGATGAAGCAGGATGAAAAGGATCGCGCGATGGAGGAGTTTCGGTCCGGCGCCGCGAAGATCATGGTGGCGACGACGGTAATCGAAGTTGGAGTCGACGTGCCTAACGCAAGCGTGATGGTGATCGAGCACGCCGAACGATTCGGGCTCTCGCAGCTTCATCAGTTGCGAGGCCGCGTCGGCCGTGGAGACGAACAGGCCTACTGCATTCTGCTCGCGGGCGACAAGCGAACGAGCGAAGCCCGCGAGAGGCTCGCGATTATGGAAGAGACCAACGACGGTTTCAGGATCGCCGAGAAGGACATGGAGCTTAGAGGTCCAGGCGAGATGATGGGGACGCGTCAATCGGGCATCCCGGCGTTCAAGATCGGCAATCTGGTTCGAGATCACGCGGTGCTTGAATCGGTAAAGCGAGAAGTCGACTTGTTGTTGACTACCCAGCAAAACACTCGTGAGTTCGCGCGTCTGGTCGAGGTCGTCAAGAAACAACCTAAGTACCGCTTGGCGTCGATCGGCTAGTGGTGCTCGGCGGGAATTAATCAACAGCCACAAAGAGGCGCGGAAGCCACAAACATGAGAAACATAGAAAGGAACACGACTGGCTGGCGGTCACTCATTGCTTGGGTCCTTTGCCGCAATTCTCTCTTCTTCTCGCGTGCATTTTGTGACTCTTTGTGGCGGTTGGCTTACTTCCGCCGAAGACAACTAGTGGTGCTCGGCGGAAATAATTGGCCAGAGGCGTCTGCAAAGGCGCGGCCGAATCCGGCGTCCGATCAACCGCTGATCTACGCTGCCTTCGGCCCGCTGATCAGCGCAGATCGGCGTTACGTAGTCAGCGTAAATCAGCGGTTAATCCGCCGCGGAACTTCCGCCG
>JAHFUG010000487.1 GCA_023265195.1 Blastocatellia bacterium
GGCACCGGCCGATACTGCGAGTGTGGAAGCAGTGACGCATGCATTTGCGAACCGGGTGATTTGGGGAGTCTGAAAGCGACCGCAAATCAAAATAACACCTCAGTCTCAAACAAAGGATTAACTGGTCAACCACTGGCGCCGGACACCGAGCCCGGACTGGCTCTGCTGGTCCTAGCGCTCCTGTTTGCGATGCTTCTTCGGATACGCTGAAGACCGGCCGGCCTTGCGATTCCAGGCCGCATTCAAACCGCCCTGCTGTAACAATCCCGCCGGAGTAGCTGGCGGCTCAGGGTACTTATCGCGCGCAACGGCGGTAGGGTATCACACGCACGCCCGTCGCGCCACCCCAAAGTCAATTTAATTTCATGCTTTTGAGGATTGTTCAAGAGGGTCAACTCAGCGTTACAACCGTGCGCGCCAGGCGCATGTTGTGTGCCGCCGACAGGAGCCGCCCTCGTAGTAGACCAAACTCTTTGCAGGTAAGAAAATCCCTCCGGCGTCTTCCGGGAAGAACGCTCTCGTATTGCGCCATCAGTGCTGGAGGCGGCAATGCCGCCGATCACACTTTTGTTTTAATTCCCGAGACACCGAACCCGCGCTCTTCGATCTTGCATTATCAGTAACGGAACGAAACAAAACTCTAGTATTGGCGGGCGCTCCTGCTTATAATCCCTTTGCCTTCATTTCACCGTTTCAGTCCCCCAACGAAAAGTCATATAGGAGCGATTCTCATGGTCGAGAGTGTTGATAATCTCCTGGGCATTCTCAATGCGCAGAACGGCAAGGAACTGCGTTTCGAAGTTGGAAAGAAAGCACGGCTGGTCACCGAAACCGGCGCTTTCGATCTTTCACCGGCGCCGCTTACGCCCGCGGACATTCGAAACTGGATGGGGCCACTAGTTCCGGAAAGCGCCCGGCAGACACTCACTACGAATCCGGGCGCGGATTTTGATTATGAAAGCCCTGGGATCGGTACTTTCAAGGTCACGGTGGCGAGGGCCAACGGAACTATGTCATTCGTGTTCAAGCCGGGTCAGCTCAGGCAGGGCGGTCCCGCCGCTCAGCCTCAGCAGCGCCAGGCGTCTCCACCGCCGGCGGCCGTTCGCCAAGCGACTGCGCCACAAACGGGGGCGGCTGCCGTGGCGCAGGCTCCGCAACGCTCGGGTTCAACGGCGGCTATGGATAGTCTTTTCCATAGGATGTTCGAAGTTGGAGCGTCCGATCTTCACTTGAGCGTCAGCATGGCGCCGATGATTCGCAAGGACGGTGTGATGAAGGTGCTTGATCCTTCTCATGGTTCGCTCACCGCCGAAGATACAAAGCGGCTCCTCAACTCGATCATTCCTCGGACGAACGCGGAGGAATTCGAGCGCAGGCGCGATACGGATTTCGCCTACGAGATTCCGGGTCTGGCGCGTTTCCGCGCGAACGTCTTCGCCGACCGCAAGGGTATGGGCGGCGTGTTTCGAGTCATACCAAACAAAATAATGACGGCCGAGGACCTGAAGCTTTCAGAGCACGTCCTGAGGCTCTGCCAACTGAATAAAGGGCTGGTGCTCGTGACGGGACCGACCGGATCGGGAAAATCCACCACTCTGTGCGCGATGGTCGACTATATTAACCGCAACCGCACCGATCACATTATCACCATCGAAGATCCAATCGAGTTCGTTCACGAGAACAAGAAGTGTTTGATCAACCAACGCGAAGTTCACAACCACACCGACTCGTTCAGAGACGCGCTGCGCGCGGCGTTGCGCGAGGACCCCGACATCGTTTTGGTCGGCGAGATGCGAGACCTGGAAACCGTGGCGATCGCCATCGAAACGGCGGAGACGGGCCATTTGGTCTTCGGAACTCTTCATACGACCACCGCGTCGTCGACCGTGGACCGTGTGATAGATCAGTTTCCGCCCGACCGGCAGATGCAAATTCGAATAATGCTGTCGGAGTCGCTGCGCGGAGTGATCTCGCAGACGTTGCTGCGCAAGGTTGGAGGCGGGCGGCTAGCCGCTCTCGAGACCTTGATCGTCAATCCGGCGGTCAGCAATCTCATCCGCGAATCGAAGACGTTCCAGATTGCATCGGTGATGCAGACGCAAAAGGCCATCGGCAACGTTACGTTAAACGAGGCGTTGATCGAGCCCGTGAATAAGAAGCTGGTGGCGCCTGAGGAGGCTTATTCCAAAGCAGTGGACAAGTCGGGGTTCGAGGCTCTATTGAAGCGCCATAACCACGACACCAAGTTCACTATTCAATCCGTCAGCTAGCCCTAAAACAAGCGAGCATGACGCTCGGGGTGTAGCCGCTCGCCTTCAGTATTTTTTATTCCGCTTTTTTCTCGCTGCCGACCATGTTCGGCGCTAATGTCGTTCAATCTGCCGACACTGCTCCCCTTTTCTTATCGTTCGCCAATCCTCGCTTGTTTGTTTATCGCTTTCTTTCTTCCCCTTGCCCTGATCTGTACTGGCTCGCGCAGTCGGTGTGGGCTGCCACCTACATGCGCTGTGCGTCACGTGAACCTGACGCTCTTGATGTACTCATTTGTTCTGAAGAACGTCTCCAGATACTTGTTATAACTCAGAATCCGGCATATCAATCGATGGCCGCTGTTCAACACCTGACACGGAATCTGAATGAAGTTCAGCAGAAACCGTTTGAACTCCATTCGCACGATCTCCATTGACGCTCTCCGGTTTTCTACCATTAGCCCGTACATACCGTCGCAGTTCCTTCAACGGGCTTCATCACCGATTGGGGAACACAAAAGGGGCCGCACCAACATTTGCTGGAACAACAGATGTTGAAGGGTAAGTGGTAAAAGGATGTGGGGACGGCAGGAAAATTACCCGGCCCTGGAGGTGCGCATTACCACATATTAGGAACGTCGGATCGAGAAGTTGTAGTAGGGGTGCGCCCAAGTGATTTAGTGGCGGCAAGGCGAAAAAGTTCTTGACTCAAAGAAGGCGATGTCTTATTCTGCGGCGCTGCGTTGAAGAGTCAGTTGGTATCGCAGACTGAGAGTGCACAGTAGACTAAAGAGCACAGTAGACTAACGCACTGCGGTTTGGTCCGCAAAAAAACCTGGGAACAGAAGAAAGTTAGGACGAAGAGTTGCTAAAGGGCAGCGATGGGGAGCCATCGCCTCGACGCTGTACGTCAAAGCGACGCCGGACTCTGCGTTGGCAAGCGCCTTTAGGCTGGCGGATGTGATGAGGCAAACGGTTCGGTGGTCGGTGTTTGTTGCCGGAAACAGGAGGGCAAATGTCAAACTTGAAGCGGCGCGACAGAGATAAGCGCGCCAAGGGCGGTAAGGGCGGCAGGCCTGATAAACAAAGAGAGAAGGCTCGCTCTTACCGACGGAGATGGAGGCCGCTCGTAGTGGCCGGACTGTTGCTGAGCTTGCTTGCAACCGGGGGAATACTTGCGCAGCGCGGTTCATCGCGGCAGGGGGCGCAAACCGGAAGAGGTTTATCACCGGATCAGGAGGCTCCTTCAGCCGCGCTGAATCCCAATTCTCCGTCGAAGGAATACGTCTACGCCGGGGGCAGACTCCTGGCAACCGAGGAACCAGTTTCTTCCGGCTGTACGCCGCTGGAGACGCCGACGGGTCTGGCCGCGACCGCCGGATTTTCCCCTCTCCGGGTCGACCTCACTTGGAATCCCACACCCGGGGCGGACCACTACGAGGTTCAAAGACGCACCAATTCGGGCTACGCTCCATTGCTCCCAAACCCGTTGACCAATAGCTTTCATGACATGACCGTCACCGCTGGAACGGCGTACTTGTACCAGGTGCGGGCGGTTGACGTCTCCGGCAACTGCCCTTCTCCCTACAGCGCGGCGGATCTGGCGACAACGATTTCATTCACGGATGATCCGCTTCAAGCCGGAACGGCCATCAAGGCGGATCACGTGTATGAGTTGCGCGCGGCCGTCAATGCGGTGCGGGCTACGGCAAATCTAGGAGCAGCGGTTTGGACCGATGCATCGCTGCAGGGTGTGGCGGTCAAAGCGGCTCATATCACTGAATTGAGAACAAACCTGGATCAGGCGCTCGCGGCGTTGGGTTTTTCCACGCAAGCATACGCCGATTCACCGCTCGTCCAGTTTCAAACTCAGGTGAAGGCCAGTCACATAAACGAGCTTCGCCAACGGGTTAAATGAAGTTGCGGCGCTACGGCGTGGAGCGAATTAACGCCGCCGCTCGGGTCGACTGAGACCGGAACGGGGACAGATGAAAGAAATCAAGCAACGATTGGAAAGGAGCCACTAACGATGATCAATGCAAGAGACTACTCAGTCAATTCCAGACGCCTAATGTTGGCCGCCTGCTTGCTCGGCGCCGGAGTTTTGTCTTCCGGGCCCGCCAATGCTTTTGGCCAGGTGACTGGATCTGGTACGGCGAACAAGGTTCCAAAATGGACGGGAGCGGCCGCTTTGGGCGATTCGGTGATGAGCGAATCCGCGGGTGGGATCTCCGTCGCGGGAGACCTCAGCGTTAGAAAGACATTTCCCGTGCTCTACTTATTTGACACGTTTGGAGCCACGGATGCGCGGCAGTTTTACTTTTTCAATGGCGGGGGCAATATCCTTGGCAGATGGGTCAATGACGCCAACACCACGGTGCTAACCGAGACCATAACGTTCAAGAACAATGGCAACGTCGGCATTGGCAACAACAATCCTCTCACGTTGCTGCATACCAAGACGGGCGACGTCGTGAACACGCTGGCTATAGACTCGGGCGGAGCCACTACGGCAAATCTCTCGGAGTTGTCGCTGTTTGACAGGGGTGGCGCAAAGTGGGCTTTGCGCAAGACAGTTGACAATCAATTCGGCGTCTACGACTCCGCGGCCGGTTTGTACCGATTCTATGTGCGGGATACCGGCAACATCGGGATTGGCACAACGTCTCCATCGGCCAAACTCCACGTCGTTGGTGATGTCACACTGACCGGGTCGGGCAACATCACTAACGCCGGTAATATTACCGCAACCGGAACCATCAGCGGCGGCGTCATTATCGCCAAGTATCAGGACGTGGCTGAATGGGTTCCCGCCGTCATTTCCATGCCGCCGGGTACTGTGGTTGTGCTCGACCCTGAGCGGTCCAACCATGTCGTTTCCTCTTCTCAGGCATATGACACCCGTGTGGCTGGAGTGGTGTCCGGCAAGCCTGGAGTGATTCTGGGAGAAGGCGGCGATGGCAAGGTTATGGTCGCTACGACCGGCCGCGTGAGAGTAAAGGTAGACGCGACCATCTCTCCCATACGCGTGGGCGATCTGCTGGTCACGAGCGGCAAGGAAGGAGTCGCGATGAGGTCACAGCCTATAGACCTGGCTGGCACGCCAATCCATCGGCCTGGAACCTTGATCGGTAAGGCGCTGGAGCCTCTCGATAAAGGCGCCGGCGAGATTCTAGTTTTGCTCAGCTTGCAGTAGCGGTGACGCCGCTTATAGCAAATCTACGCCCGTAGGCGT
>JAHFUG010000488.1 GCA_023265195.1 Blastocatellia bacterium
CGAGCCGGCCCGAAATCAAATCTACCTATTGTCGATGAGCGGTGGAGAGGCCCGGCGCGTGACGAGCATGAAGAACGGCGTCAGCGGTTTTGAATGGTCGCCGGACGGGACTCGATTCGTATGTTCGAGCAGAACCGGACCCAGCGACAACCACACCGAGAGCAAGGACCGCAGCGACGTCCGGCACTACTCGCATATCTCGTACAAGTTCAACGACACGGGTTGGTTCGATGATCGGCGAAGCCACATTTGGGTTGTGGATGTAAGAACCGGGGCGGCTCGCCAGATCACTTCCGGGCAGGACTGGAACGACACCGACCCGCGGTGGTCCCCGGACGGAACGAAGATAGCTTTTGTTTCGGATCGCACCGGCAAGGCATTTGACGAGAGCCGCAACACCGACGTTTGGGTCATGCCGTCCGAAGGCGGGACTCTCACCAGGATATCCGATCACGACGAGGGCGACAGCAGTCCGCGCTGGTCTCCCGACGGGAAGACGATCGCCTTTATCGGACGTGTGCGCGAGGAGAATCATCCGAAGATATGGCTCGCGCCGGCAACCGGCGGCGCCGCGTCAACGCTTGCGGCCAAAGACCTCGATTTGATCCCCTCGCAACTCGACTGGGCGGACGAAGGCCGCGCGCTTTACTTCGAATCGGGAGTGAAAGGCGAAAGCCAGATCTTTCGCGTCGATCTGGCTACAAAAATGGTGGGGCAAGTGACGTCGGGCCCGCGCGGAATTCGCGGCCTGGACATCTGCGAAAAGACGCGCAGGATGGTTTTCGCCGCTAACGACTTCAAACACATGGATGACGTCTACATTGCCGGCCTGGACGGTGGAAACGAGCGGAGGTTGACCGCTCTGAATCAAACGTTGTGGCGGGGCCTCGCCTTCCAGAACGTCGAGCGCATGACCTACAAGAGCATCGACGGCTGGGACATCGACGGCTTTTTCGTTCGCCCCTTGGGCTGGCGGCAAGACCGCAAGTACCCGATGATTCTCAGCGTTCACGGCGGCCCGGCCGGACAATACGGCGTCGACTGGTTCCACGAGTTTCAAGTTTATGCGGCGCGAGGATGGGCCGTCTTCTTCACCAATCCTCGCGGATCGACCGGCTACGGCGAGAAATTCGAACGCGGCATCGTAGGCGAATGGGGCGGCAAAGACTATATCGACGTAATGAGCGGGGTCGAAGCGATCTTAAAGAAGTACGACTGGATCGATCGCGGCCGGCTTGGGGTGACCGGAGGAAGCTATGGCGGGTACATGACGAACTGGATCGTCGGACATACCGATATGTTCAAGGCCGCGGTCACGCTTCGGGGAGTGGTCAACTTCATCAGCGATGAAGGGACGCGCGACGGAGCTTACGGGCACACGCGCGATTTCGGCGGCGAGTTGTTCGAGAAGTTCGACGCGTACTGGGATCGTTCTCCTCTGAAGCATGCCAGGAACGTCAAGACGCCGATCTTGATACTGCATTCCGACAACGACTACCGCGTGCCGCTCGAGCAAGGCGAGCAATGGTTTCGGGCGTTGAAGCATTTCGGCGCCACGGCTGAGCTGGTGATATTTCCGCGTGAGAATCACAACCTCACCCGCTCTGGAGAGCCCCGGCATCTCGTTGAGAGTTTGAACTGGCAACTGTACTGGTTCGACCGCTATTTGAACGACAACGCGGCGGCGGTTCCTCCCGATGCGAAGTAAAGACTGAAGCCCGAAGTACCGCGGGCTTCAGTCTGTCCGCATCAATAATAGGTAAGAGGAGGAGCGGTAGCCACCTTGGAGCGCGGCGACTTGTCGCCGCTTTGGTAGCCTATTTTGTGGGAGCACGAGCCGAAGTACAAAAGCGGCGACAAGTCGCAGCACTCCAAGGTGGCTACCGCTTTTGCCAAGTACTAATGGCCAAACCTGCAATGATGCAACCCAATTCGGGCTTGCATCAAGAGTCCGCCACGCCGGCTGAAAGTCTGCTCGACATCAACAGGGGCGGGCGCTGAGTCCTGGCCCGCCGTTGATTTTCAGGTTTCAACCGAAAACACGTTCTGCTTGCGAGCCGCCTTATGCAGGGGTATAGTCAGCGGTCTTCAGTGGAATCAACCAACCCTTTCGGCCTTAGTCCAACAGGAGGAAACATAATGAAAACAATGACGCGAGTCTGCTTCTGTCTGGGTGTAATTGCTCTCAGCGGGCTTTCCGGAATCGCCAGCCGTCCGCTGCTCGGAGCGGACGGACCATACAGCTTCATCACCGAGATCCCCGTTGGCGGCGAAGGAGGCTGGGACTACCTCTCAGTCGATGAATCCGCGCGCCGGCTTTACGTCACCCACGGGACCAAAGTCATCGTGATCGACATTGATTCCGACAAAGTCGCCGGTGAAATAACCGACACTCCGGGAGTGCATGGTTTTGCTTTGGCGCCGAAACTCGGCCGGGGGTTCTCGAGCAACGGACAGCAAAACTCGTCGAGCATCGTTGACTTGAAGACTCTCAAGACTCTCTCCAAAGTCGAGACCGGCCAGAACCCCGACGCCATCATTTATGAGCCTGGCCGGAAGGAAGTCTACGCATTCAACGGCCGCGGCAAGTCGGCTACGGTTTTCGACGCGGCAACCGGCAAGGTGGTAGCAACGATCCCGCTTTCAGGGAAGCCGGAATTCGCTACCGCCGACCCCGAAGCCGGCCGTGTCTATTGCAATATCGAAGACAAGAGCGAGGTCGCCGTGATCGACACCAAAGCCCACGCCGTCGTGAGTTCGTGGCCGATTAAACCTGGGGAAGAAGCGAGCGGTATGGCCATCGACCTCAAACATCATAGGCTCTTCATTGGTTGCCACAACAAGCTAATGGTCATGATGGACAGCTCGAACGGGAAGGTGGTGGGAACGACGCCTATAGGCCAGGGCGTTGACGCTACATGGTACGATCCGGACACGAGGTTTGCCTTCTGCTCGAACGGCGAGGGCAATGTAACCATAGCAAAGGAAGAAACGCCCGATAAGCTTACGCCGGTGCAGACGCTCGCAACCGAGCGCGGCGCGCGAACGATGGCGCTCGATCCAAAGAGTCACAAGATTTATCTAGCCGCGGCCAAGTATGAAGCGGCGGCCGACACGCCCGGGCAGCCTCGGCAGCGGCCCAGAATGGTCGCGGGCAGCTTCAAGATTTTGGTTTACGGAATGAAGAAAAACTGAGAGCGCCAGCGCCGGGCATCACGGAGGATAGCGCCGAGATTCTTGAATTTTCGAGAAACCAAGTAGTGGCGCTCGGCGCAAGGCGCCATACGGCAAAGCCGCTGATTTGCGCTGACTACGTAACGCCGATCCGCGCGGATCAGCGTTACGTAGTCAGCGCAAATCAGCGGTTTATCCGGTATGACGACTAGCTCCAAGGACCGGGAGAAAGGTAAGGCTCTGCCTGAATCGACGCCACGCGTGCTCACCGAACGAACTCTTTCGCTAGGCGTCCGCGTGCTTTCAAAACGGGATGATGATCTGGCTCGCATCGTAGAGGCATACGGCAAGCCGCCTATGTGGGAGCGGACGCCGGGCTTCCCTACCCTGTTGCACATTATCTTAGAGCAACAGGTCTCACTTGCTTCGGCCAGGTCGGCATTTCAGAAGGTCTCGGCAATCGCCTCGCCTTTAACGCCCTGGAGGTTTCTGGAGTTGGACGACGCGACACTGAAGATGGCCGGTTTCAGCCGGCAGAAAACCGCTTACGGCAGGATACTCTCTCAAGCGATCCTCGACGGCGGCCTGGACTTGGATTTAGTGGCGTTCATGGATGACGATCAGGCTCGGGAAGAGTTGATCAAGATCAAAGGCGTCGGCCGCTGGACGGCGGACATTTATCTTCTAATGGCGCTCAATCGGCCCGACGTCTGGCCTAGAGGCGATCTGGCGCTGGCCTCGGCCGTGCAAAAGGTGAAGAGACTTCGATCTCTTCCCGGCAACGAGCGGCTGGAGAACCTGAGCGAGAAATGGCGGCCCTGGCGAGCGGTTGCCGCCCGATTGTTTTGGCACTACTATCTCAGTTCTCGAAAATCCAATCCAAAATGACGAGGTGATTGATGACACACCGAGTGTTGTTCAAAGGCAGGCTATTCCTCTACCTGCCGCTGCTCTTGCTTGCGTTTCTGTTTGTCCCGTCGCACGCCGGCGCGCAGGATCTGTTCGAGATTCAGGTCTACCCGTACGAGACGGTGGCGCCGCGCCATACGATGTTCGAATTCCACATGAATTTCTTTCCCAGTGGAACCAAGACAAGCGAGAACGGAAAGTATCCGGTTCATCATCAGTTCCATTTTACGACTGAGATCACTCACGGAATCACCGAACACTTCGAGCTCGCCGGCTATATCGTCACCGCCTGGGCGCCGGAGCACGGATTCAAGCTTGCGGGAGCCCGGGTTCGCCCTCGGTTTCGCCTCCCCGAGAAGTGGCGTCTCCCTTTCAAGTTCAGCTTGAGCACCGAGGTAGGGTTCAACAAGCATCAATTCGACGCTAATACGATCACGCTCGAATTGAGGCCGATAATCGAAAAGGAATTCGGCAAGTGGTATCTCTCGTTCAATCCCGATTTTTCGAAATCATTCAAAGGCGAAGATTCGCACGAGGGCTTTGTGTTCGAGCCCGGGTTCAAGGCGTCTTACGCGGTGACAAAGAAAGTAGAGCCGGGAATCGAGTACTACGCTGAGACCGGACCGGTCGCGCATTTCCACCCGTTGGACGATCAGCACCATATCATCTTCGGCACGGTCGATTTCAACACAACCCCAAATTGGGAGCTGAACTTCGGAGTCGGACGCGGCCTGACGGGATCAAGCGAGCACTGGATCGTTAAGTGGATCGTAGGGTACAGATTCGGGTTCTGATGCGCCGCGGGCTTTTACTTGTCCCTTTTTACGAGGATTGGTGATGGAGCAACGCGCGAAACCGGCTACCAGAACTCTTACCTGTATCTTCCCGCGCCCAGTTCAGCCGGTTGGGCGTTGGGCCCTTGGCTGGTGACCCAACGGGTTGTACCAAAGTCAGGGCGCATTCCGTTGAATCGAGCTTATGTTAAAGATAAGATGATCGCGCTTACGTGTTCCAGGAGGTTTTATGGATTAGTGAAATCAGGCTCTGTTTCTGGATATTGCGGGGCAGACGTTTCAATTGCTTTTCCGCTTCCGCGGTGAGTTCAACGGTCCAACTCATCCTTTATTGTTTTCCATGCTCTGGTTTGCCCCTCTTTCATCTGACGCAATCCCCGGCGCAGGCTCTTGGCGTCCTCTAAGGTTAGTACATCATCACCCTCAATACGCTTCTTCGGCCTGATAAGCACTCCCCCTTTCGTCCGCGTTACCTCAACGAAATCGCCTTCACGAAATCCCAGGTCCTCGCAGAGTTGTTTGGGAATTACAACCTGTCGCCGGTGGCCGGCTTTGCTTATCGTGGAATTCTTGCTGCTCATAGCATCAGATTAGCGG
>JAHFUG010000489.1 GCA_023265195.1 Blastocatellia bacterium
GTTCAGCGCGCAGGCTTTGACTCTTACTAAGACTTCGTTCGATTCAATTGCCGGGACTGGATGATCGATTAACTCCAGAACTTCCGGCCCCCCGTGACTGTTGATTCCAACCGCCTTCATTGATTCCCCCAGTAAGAATTGTGTTAAGCGCGGTGATGCTTCAACCAGCGCCGGGGTAGTTTACCACTTGGCGCACGGAGAAGTAACAGTCGATTGCGGGCTTGTGACGCTAATTGTGGCTGGGTGCGCTTGCGTTGACGTTGATGAAAACAACGGCGAGAAATTCGGGGACTGGATGATGACCGGACATGTTTCCCTAATCAGCTCAGTTCGGGAAGAAGCTCGCGGTGCTTGCACGGTAGGCTGGCAGCACAGCCGACACGATCTGATCCTCTTCGGCGAATGTGTTGACGAGCCTGAGCGTCTGGCCCTCGAGAGCGTAGACTTCCACGGTCCTAGCGATTGGATCAACAACCCAATACTCCTTCACCGAGTATTTGCCGTAGAGATGCCTTTTGGTTATGCGGTCCCGCCGTTGGGTTCTCCGGGCCCGGCGAGATGATCTCGATAACGAGATCGGGGGCGGCGACGATGCGTTCGCCGGAGATGACCTCATCAAAGCGGTCCTTTCTAATGAATACAAGGTCAGGCATCACGCCGCTGAGTTCACCGAATATGACTCCAGGCCCCGGCACAAGAATGCCTATAGGATGTTGATCAAGACAAGACGCAATCGATTTGATGATCTTCGTGAGTACAATCTGATGCGTAACACTCGGCGCTCGCGACGGGTAAAGCTCCCCCTCGATAACCTCATAGCGGTTGCCGTCATCGGGCATAACATCCAGGTCCGCGACGGTAAGAACCGGCTCGATTTGTCTGCTCATGTTTCAACTCCGTGCGGAGATTCTAACACGGAGCGATTCTCATCGTTCAAGGTTCATTCAAAATTGGAGCAAGAAGAAGAGCGGGGATAAAATCCCTCTTCCCGGCCTGTGATTTTTTCACTTTTGGCGAAACTAGCCAATTTCTTTCCGCAAAAAAAGCGCAGCCCCAAATGGCCAAACTCCAGGCCCTCCTACGGAGGGCCACCTCGATGAATCGAGGTGTTAATGAGAACGCGGCGACATCGTCTTTACCCAACGATCTTCATCAGACTGTCGAGCGACCTTCTATGGAAGACGCGCGGCGCGTTTTCGAGCACCTCTTCAAGAGTAGTCAGGCCGCGCAACGCTTTGACCATGCCGTCTTCCTGCATCGAGCAGAGATTGCACGAATCAAGGCTGATCTGCCGAATCTCTTGCATGGTCAGCTTCTGAAGTATCGCGTCACGGACGTCGACGTTCGGGACCAGCAGCTCGTAGAGCCCGATCCGTCCGCGGTAGCCCGTGAAATTGCACGACGAGCAGCCCTGCCCGCGCCACAGCGTAAAACTCTTTATCTGATCCCGGCTCAGATCGAAACGGCGCAAGACTCGATCTTCCGGCGAGTATTGCGTGCGGCAATGCGCGCACACTTTTCGCACGAGCCGTTGAGCCAGCACCGCGCCGATCGTCGAGGCGATCAAAGACGTCTCGATGTCCATGTTGATCATCCGGACGAGAGCGCCAACCGAGTCTTCGGTGTGAAACGTGGCGAATACCTTATGCCCGGTGAGAGCCGATTGAACCGCTACGTCGGCGGAAAACTTATCGCGAATCTCGCCGATGACTATGATGTCGGGATCCTGCCGCACTATCGAGCGAAGCGTCTCGTTGAACGTGAGCCCGATCTTCTCGTTGATCGAGCACTGAGAGATTCCGTCGATCACGTACTCAACCGGGTCTTCGCAAGTGATGATCTTGACCGTAGGGTCGTTGCAGTGATCGATAGAACTGTACAGGGTCGTTGTCTTGCCCGATCCCGTCGGCCCCGTTATCAGCGTGATGCCCGAAGGCGAATCGAGGACGTCTTCGCTGTACATTCTCAGAATGTTCGGCGCGAAGCCCAGTTCCTGGAGACTGATCAACGACGCCTTGTTCAAAATGCGAAGCACCACGTTCTCGCCGAAGACCGTAGCGTAGAACGAGGCGCGTATGTCGATGTCGTTGGTCTCGGTCTTGATGAAGATGCGGCCGTCCTGATGACGGCGGCGCTCAGCGACGTCCGCCTCCGCGAGAATCTTTATTCGAGATACGATTCGCGGCGTGTACTCGCGCGGAAAATCCATCTTGTGAATCAGCACGCCGTCGATTCGAAATCTGATTCTGAGTTTGCTCGCGAGCGGCTCGAGATGGACGTCGGAGGCCCCTTCTTCGATCGCTGATTTGATCAGCGCGTCAACCATCTGCACGACGCGGTCTTCGCCCGTCAGAGGCAGCGCCGTCTCGAGCGTGTGATACTTGACCTTTTGGTAATCGGCGAGCCCGGCGTCCTTCCCTTGAAGCAATCCGTCCATCAGCTCGAGCGTCTGTAGTATCACCTGCGCAGTTGCGAGACCGAGCTTCACTCGGCACTTAAACAAACGCGAGATCTCTTCGACAAAGCCCGACTTCGTGGGATCGGCTACTATGAGGTGCATGTGTCCGTTTTCGATGTGAGTCGGAAGCGCGATCTGATGCCGGAGATACTTGAGCGAGGTTCGCCGCGCGAGTTCCTGATCGATCTGGCTGATGTCGGGGTCGATCAGGGGCAAGCTGAACTTCTCCGCCAGCGCTTCAAGAACGTGGCGTTCCTCGATGATTCCCATGCCGACGAGAATCTCGCCGATCCGTTTCGGCTTCGATCCGTTTTTTCGTTGAGCGTCGAGCGCCGTAGCCACTTGTTGCTGCGTGACCAGCCTCCGCGCGACGAGAATCTCGCCCGTTCGCAGCTTCGTGCGCTGGCGCTTCATGAACTCCTCGAGCCTGGCGCCGCTGATCCAGTGCATTTCGAGCAGCACGTCATTGAGGCTCCTCTGTCCGTTCATGGACTGCGTGAGTTGACGCGCCTTCAACAACTGGTCTTCGGTTATTAGTCCTTCGGTCAGCAGCGCGGCTGCAAACCTATCATCGAAACTGGACTGGAGCATCGAGCCTCCTGGGATCGTTTAGCGTTGGTTTTGCCGGGAGTACGCGAAGGGGCGAGGCGATGAAAAACAGAAGCGTTCTGAATGCCTTTTGCTTGATCCAAAGAGGGGCAGGGCAGCGTTGAAATGAAGGCGATAAGATGATAAATGATTAGGCTGAAAAAATCACCAGTAATCTCGCGGGCAAAAAGCGGAAAAGGATGGCTAGCGATGGCGGCGACCACGGTACTGAAGCGAGGCCGGAGTTTCTTTCTTTGTCTTTCGATCCTTGCGCTAGGGGTCTTGAGGGGTCAAACGGGCGGATATGCGGTTCAGATTAAGGAGAGACCACGAGCTCGCGACGTCGGAATCGTCGTCGGCGTCTTGCCAACCGGACCCTTGAACGCCATTACCGATGTAGCCGGCGTTTCAATAGGCCACTCAACTATCATTCGCGGCGAAGACATTCGAACCGGAGTGACCGCGATTCTCCCGCATGCCGGGAATCTATTTCAGGAAAAGACGCCCGGCGCGGTTTTCATTGGCAATGCCTACGGGAAACTGGCGGGATCTACGCAGGTGAACGAGCTGGGAGAGATCGAAACACCGATCATTCTAACGTCAACTCTGAGCGTCCCTCGCGCGGCGGACGCCGTGATTGACTATGTCTTATCCCAGCCGGGGAACGAACAGGTGCAATCAGTCAATCCGCTTGTAGCGGAAACGAATGACGGATTCTTGAACGACATTCGCGGGCGCCACATTAGAGGAGAAGACGTGATCTCGGCCATCAAGAATGCGCGCGGAGGCAAAGTGGAAGAGGGCGCGGTTGGAGCGGGAACCGGCACCGTCGCTTTTGGATTCAAGGGAGGCATTGGCAGTTCTTCGCGGAGACTGCCCGGTTCATTGGGAGGCTACACGGTTGGCGTGCTTGTCCAAACCAACTATGGCGGCGTTCTCTCGATCAACGGAGCGCCGGTTGGCCGAGAGCTTGGCAGGTATTTTCTAAAAGAAGAACTGGAGCGATCGCGCGAAACCGGAAGAGAGAAAAGAACAGCCGTTGTCCGCTCCGGAGAATCCAACGAGGCCGCCGGCGAATCAACGGAATCCCGGCCGTCAAACCTGGAGGTTGGCGGAGATAATGCGGACGGTTCCGTTATCGTCGTAATAGCGACCGACGCGCCGCTTGATTCGCGCAACCTCAAGCGCCTGGCGGCCCGCGCGATGATGGGCTTGGGGCGCACCGGCTCGGCCGCTTCGAACGGAAGCGGAGATTATGCAATCGCGTTCTCGACGGCCCCCGAGGTTCGAATCAAGCAGCTACAACCGGGGTCGCGCGGCTTGCGTGAAACGAAGCTCGTCTCAAACGACGCTATGTCGCCATTGTTTCTCGCGGCGATCGAAGCGACGGAGGAAGCCGTGTACAACTCGTTGTTCAAGGCGGCCACCGTGACCGGCCGCGGACGAACCGTGGAAGCGCTTCCTATCGAAAAGACCATTGAAATCCTGCGCAGATATGGCTCCATTCGTTAGCCCGCTAATCCCAATTGGGAGCCTACCCTTCAACTCGTGATGTGAAGTAACTGTAATCGAGTTTTCCTGCAAGTTAATCGAGCGCCCTGCATTCAGTCTATCGAACCCAGCCCGTAGCTCGCTTCAGGGAAAATGAAGAACAAACGAAACGCCCGTAGAAACGGGCTACACGGCGCGGTTCAACCCACTCGCCTTTCGCGGTGACTTCAAGACCGAACACAACCAAATTTGGCTGGCGATACTTGTAACAAAGAGAGCACGCTAACAACTGGGCTCTTCAAAGCAGGGATGTGAAATCCAGGATATAAATCAGGGGCCTCTTCCGCGGTGGTCCTCCAAACCCATCCTACCGCGCAGTGAGCAAATAAACGTCATATGCCCAGCGCCCCACGTGCGAGTGCTGCGCGTCATCCACCTTTGCGCGATATCGGAACCAATTCCCATAGCTATCGCGCTGCCTCATCTCTCGATATCTTATATCCAGGGATTCCACGCCGAGCACCGGGAGGGTGTATAGCTCACCAGCCTCCGATTTGCCGTTGTGATTCTTATCCTGCCACAGTCGGAGCGAAGCGAACACGGCATCGTGACGGTCAATCACTCCATCCGCATTGCCGCCATTCTCGGGTTTGTCGTACTCAGCGAGAGCAATGAAACCGTTGGGCTGTTCCGAGGGCGGCTGTGGAGTGAAGCTACCGAACAACTCCGCGCCATCGTCTATTCGTCCGTTGCCGTTCCGGTCCAACACCAGGAACGCGTCATCCGTGTTTGCGGCCGTCCACGCCAGACAGAGCGAATCCGTTTCCCAGCGTGTCGATCAGTATTGGACTACATTCACAAGCGCATATGGACGGATCCCAATAACAACCGTATTGCTCGCCACTACAGGATCGCGGAATACACGACACCT
>JAHFUG010000490.1 GCA_023265195.1 Blastocatellia bacterium
GCTCGAATATTTCCGTGCTGTACTCCAGCACGCCGGTGAGCCGGCCGTTCTTCTCACTCATCATCAAGGTCAGGTCGAATTGTGAAAGTCCATTCCCGGCTGAGACGACGTCGAGTTGAAGACCTGGCAGCGTCATGCCTTCTTCCTGCGCCTTCTGAAAGGAGAACATCACCTGGAAGAGCGGGTTTATTCGCGGATCACGCCGCGTTTGAATCTCCTCAACCAGCTTCTCAAACGGAAGGTTCTGGTGGTCGTAGGCTCCCAGCGCCGCGTCCTTGACCCTCAGGAGTAGTTCGTTGAATGAAGGATCGCCTAAAAGATTAGTTCTGATTACGAGAGTGTTCACAAAGAACCCGATGAGGCCGTCGATCTCGCGCCGATTGCGGCCGGCGATCGGGGACCCGACGAGAATGTCCTTCTGACCCGAGTAGTAATAGAGTAACGAATTGAACGCCGCCAGCAGGACCATGAATAGCGTGGCTCCTTCGGCGCCGGCGATCGACCTGATCTCTCGGTCAACGTCTTCGGCCAACACGAACGTCTCGGTTGCGCCGTGATGAGTTGGCTCCAGCGGGCGTGGGCGATCCAACGGCAGGTTAAGCACCGGCGGATCGTTGGATAAAGTAGTCTTCCAGTAAGAGAGCTCGGCCTCGAGAGTTTCACCGGCAAGCCACTGCTTCTGCCAGACGGCGAAGTCCGCGTATTGAATGGGCAGCTCTTCAAGAGGCGATGGAAGGCCGAGGGAAAACGCCCCGTAGAGATGTTGAACTTCGCCGATCAGGATTCCAATCGACATCGCGTCACAGGCGATATGGTGAATCGTCAGGAGCAATATGTGCTCCGATTGATCCAGCCGGATCATTGCTGACCGCAACACGGAGTCTACTTCAAGGTTGAAGGGACGCCGCGCCTCTTCTTTGATAAGCTCCTCGACTCTCCGATCTCTCTCGGTTGGTTCGGAGCCGCTCAGATCCGTGACCTCAATCCCGGCCGGCTCAGGTGGACGGACGATCTGAAGCGCCTTTCCTTCCCGGCTCGTGAATGTGGTTCGAAGAACTTCATGCCGGCGGACTACCTCCCCAAGCGCGCGCTCGAGAGCGGACCGATCCAGCAGGCCGCGCAGGCGCACTGCCACCGCGCAATTGTTGAGTCCATTCCCCGGCTGGAGTTGGTCGAAGAACCAAAGCCGCTGTTGAGCGAAAGAGAGCGCGGGCGGATCAAGCGCCCGGTCGCGCGCGACAATCACCGGCCGGGCGATATCGACGGCCTGCTTCTTCAGCTTCAACTCCAGAAGCCTTCTTTGTTCCGGAGTGAGAGCCGCTATCCTGCTCGAAAAGTCTCTCATTCCAGACCTCCATCGGCGTTGACTTGCAATTCAGCGGTGAGCGCCGCTTGCACCTCGTCGCTCGAATAACTCTCTACTTCCAGCAAGAACTGGTCGATGATCAGGTCTTCGGCGTCTTTACTGTCGTCGATAAGACAGGCGACGGTCTCGATGTCGGGGGCCTCGAAGAAACTTCGCAGTGAAACCTCGACCCCAGAATAATCGCGAATGCTCGCGATCAGTTTCGTTGCTAGAAGAGAATGACCTCCCAGGTCGAAGAAATTATCGCGGACTCCGACGCGGTCGATTCTCAGAACGTCTCTCCATATGCGGGCCAGGGCTTCTTCAGTTGGGGTCCTCGGATCGATGTACGGGCGGCCGAAATCTTGCCAGGATCCGTCGGGATCAGGCAGCGCGGCCCGGTCGAGTTTTCCGTTAGCGGTGATCGGAAACGCGTCCATGAAAACAAAGGCGGAAGGCGTCATGAATTCAGGCAAGCTCTCTTTGAGACGTTTGCGCAGATCGGGAATCGCCGGGGGCAATCCGCCCTCGGCCACGAGGTAGGCCACCAGGCGAGCTTCTCCATCAGGGCCGGTGCGCGGCAGCACTACCACGTCTTTCACGCCGGGATGCGCGGCCAGCGCCTGTTCAATCTCGCCGGGTTCGATTCGGAATCCTCTAATCTTGACCTGATGATCTATTCTCCCGAGGAAGTCCACTTCGCCGTTTGGGAGATAACGCGCCAGATCGCCGCTGCCGTACAGCCTGGCTCCAGGCGTGGAGCTGAAGGCGTTGGGGATGAACTTCTCGGCGGTGATTTCGGGCCGATTCAGATATCCGCGCGCAAGCCCATCCCCTCCAATGAACAACTGGCCGTGGCTCCCAATGGGCAAGGGCTCGAGCCGCGAATCGAGGACATACAGGCGGGTATTGTCGATCGGGCGTCCGATGGAAAGCCTCGCCCCGGGGCTGCACCTCTGGAATGATGACCATACGGTTGCCTCGGTTGGGCCATAGCAGTTAAAGAACTCGCGGCCCGGAACCCATCTGTCCACCAGTTGGGAAGAGCAAGCCTCGCCGGCCGCCAGAACTATTCTCAGCGATGGAACGGACGCGGCCGGCAGCGCCGACAGAGCCGAAGGGACGATCGCCACGATTGTGACCGATAGATCATTCAGCAATCGGATCAGGCCCTCCCCGGGCAGCAACGTATCCTGCCGAGCCAAACATAACGTGGCGCCATGAGTCAGAGCTTCGACTACTTCAAAAACAGATGCGTCGAATGAGAGTGAAGCGAGTTGCAAGACCTTGTCGTCGCGTTGTATCGCGAAGACGCCAGCCTGTGCATTACTGAGATTGCAAACCGAACCGTGCCGCACCATCACGCCCTTTGGCTTTCCCGTCGATCCCGACGTGTAAATGACATAGGCTAGGTTGTCGGCGGTCACGGCTGTTTCCGGACGCGCTTCGCTCCGTGCGGCTACCGCGTCCCAATCCGAATCGAGACAAACCACATGTCCCCAAAAGAACGGCAACCCGTCTTTGAGATTCTCCTGAGTCAGGACCGCCGCCGGTTGAGAATCGTCGAGCATGTTGGCCAGCCGTTCCAGAGGATATGAAGGATCCAGAGGCAAGAAACCGGCTCCAGCTTTGAGTATGCCAAGTATCCCAACGGCCATTTCAAAGCTCCTCTCCAGGCACACTCCAACCAGCATTTCCGGTCCAATTCCGAGACCCGCCAGATAGTTGGCAAGCTGATTCGCCCGCCTATCCAACTCCGAATGGGTCATCAGCGCGCCTTCTTCGTGAGCCAGCGCCGTTGCATCGGGCGCGCGGTCTACCTGTTCCTCGAAGAGATGGTGAATGCACTTATCGCGATCGTATTCAGCCTCGGTCCGGTTCCATTCATCGAGCATTTCCCATCTCTCACAACTGGAGAGCAAGGGTAACGCCGATATTCGCTCGCGTGGATTGGACACTATTCCCGCCAGCAACTCCCGATAGTGGACGGCCAGCCTCTCAATCGAATCCGAATCGAAGAGGTCGGTGCTGTATTCCACGACTCCTTCCAGCCGTCCCTCTCGTTCAACGAATGACAACATGAGCTCGAGGTGAGTCGTCTCGCTCTCAATACCATCGATCCGCATTTTTAGATCGCTCAATTCGATCTCGTTCCGCGGCAGGTTATGAAGCGCGAACGCGACCTGGTACAACGGGTTTCGAGTTAGATCCCTCTGGGGGTGCAGTTCCTCGACCAGCTTTTCGAATGGCAGCGCCTGATAGGCCGTGGCTTTTAGCGAAACTTCCCGGACGCGGGCGAGCAATTCCAGATACGTTGGATCGCCGGAAAGGTCGGTGCGAATCACCAGAGTGTTTACAAAAAAGCCTATCAAGCTTTCGATTTCACCGAGAGTTCTGCTCGCTATGGGGCTGCCGATGGCGACGTCTTCCTGGCCCGAGTACCTGTACAGCAAAACATTGAATGAAGACAGCAGCGTCATGAACAAAGTGGCTCCCTCGCTCCGCGCGAGCGCTTGGAGTTTACCCGTCATTTCTTGAGACACCGTGAACCTGTAGACGGCGCCCCCAAGAGTCGGGAATGGAGGACGAGGACGATCGACCGGTAGTTCAACCGTGCCCGGAGCCCCGGCAAGCTGGTTCTTCCAATACGCCAGGTGTGACTCGAGTACGCCGCCCCGCAGCCAGTCCCGCTGCCAAACGGCGTAGTCCGCGTACTGAATCTTCAAGTCGGGAAGGCTGGGGGAGGATCCGCTGCTGAAGGCCGCGTAGTGAGCAGCCAGTTCGCCCACAAGCAAAGAAACGGACCACCCGTCCGATACGATGTGGTGCATATTAAAAAGCAGCACATGCTCTCGATCCGCCAGTCTGATCAACGTGGCTCTCAGAGCCGAATCCGCGGCGAGGTCGAATGGGCGTCTCGCTTCGCTCTCCGTGACTCGGCTCATCTCCTCTTCAAGCGCGGGGCCGGATAGATGGCTCAGATCGAGGACCGGCAAGTCGATTGAGTAGCAGGGCCGGATTACTTGAACGGGGCTGCCGTTCACTTCGGGGAATACCGTCCGCAGTACTTCATGGCGGCGAATGGTTTCATCCAGCGATTTCTTCAACGCCTGAGCGTCCATCTTGCCTGTCAATCGCACGGCCGCGGGTATGTGATAAAAGGGGGTTCCCGGCATTAACTGTTCGATGAACCAAAGCCTCTGCTGAGAGAAAGACAGCGGGAGAGGGGCCGACCTGGGAGCCGGGGTTATGGGAGGAATTTCGAATTGGAGCAAATGCCTCCTGGCCTCCTGAATTTCCGCGGCGAAGTCGGCGAGCACTGGAACTTCAAAGATTCTCCTGACCGGAAGCTCGACGCCGAAGACGTCTCGCACTCTTGACATCAGTTGCGTAGCGAGAAGTGAGTGGCCGCCCAGCGCGAAGAAGTTGTCATCGACGCCGACCTGCTGAAGCCCCAGCAGTTCCTGGCATGCTTCCACCAGGAGTTTTTCCGTCTGATTGCGAGGGAGACCCGGCGCTCGCGTCGCGGCGGATAGTTGCGCGGCCGCCGGAAGGGCCTGCCGATCCAACTTGCCGCTGGGAGTTAATGGGAATGATTCCAAGGCGACAATCGTCGTAGGCGTCATGTACTCCGGCAGCCGGCCCTTCACATAGTCTTTCAATTCGTAATCAGAGAATTGAGAGTCCGGCCGATATACAACGTAGGCGACGAGTTGATTCTGGCCGGAAGCGTCTTTTCCTCCCGTCACAACGGCTGCTTCAATCGCTGGGTGAGCCGCTAGAATTGCTTCTATCTCACCCGGCTCTATCCGGAAGCCTCTGATCTTGAGCTGATGATCCTTGCGCCCCAGGAACTCGATGAACCCATCGTCCAGGAATCGGCCCGCGTCCCCCGTTTGATACAACCGCGCTCCGGGAGCCGCGGAAAAGGGGTCGGGAACGAATCTTTCGGAGGTAAGGTCCGGAGCTCCCAGATATCCGCGGGCCACACCGACGCCTCCAATGTGCAATTCACCCGCTGCGCACAAAGCCGCGGGCTCGAAGTTCTCGGTCAGCACGTACATCTTGACGTTCGACATCGCCTGGCCGATCGAAGGTTTGCGTTTGCCGCCGCGGC
>JAHFUG010000491.1 GCA_023265195.1 Blastocatellia bacterium
TGCTCGTGCGGACGGCGAAGGGTCAAGACATTCGCTTCGCCAGCGTGAAGGAAGGCAAACAAAAGCAGGTAGAAGAAGCCCGCAACTTCGCTAACAAAATATGGAACGCCTCGCGTTTTGTTTTGATGAACGTCGAGAAAACGCCCGGAGTCGAAGCGCGGTGGATTCCATCGGACTCACTAGCCGACCGATGGATACTCGCCGAACTCAACGCGACGATAAGGCAAGTAAACGACGCGCTGAGCGACTATCGTCTCAACGACGTCGCGCAGACTCTCTATCATTTCTTCTGGGATGATTTTTGCGATTGGTATATCGAGCTATCCAAGGCGTTGGTGGCGTCCTCGGAGGAAACCGAGGACGTGCGGTCGGCCCGTTGTCGAATCGTTTTTGTTTTGGAGACGAGCTTGCGGCTGCTGCATCCGTTGACGCCGTTCATCACCGAAGAAATCTGGCAGAGACTTCCCCACTCCGGCGAATCAATCATGCTCGCTCCCTTCCCCGAGCCTCAGCCGGTTTTCGACGACGAATCGGCTCGGGCGGATATGGGGACGATCATAAGCGTGATAACTCGGATCAGGAACATCAGGTCGGCTTTCAACGTGCCAAACAGCAGCCGCATATCGGTGCACCTGGCCTCTGAAGACGCTGCAACTCGTTCGCTGATTCAGGGAACTCTCGAACATATCGAGCGGCTGGCGCGCGCCCGGGACGTGAGGATTACGGAATCCCTGCCTACACTAAACAACGCCGCCCGTGACATAACGTCGGGCGTCGAGATTGCAATTCCTCTCGAGGGACTCATCGACCTCGCGAAGGAGCGCGAGCGATTGAACAAGGAAGTGAGCCGCAAGGAAAGCGAAGCGGTGGGACTGGCTGCGCGCTTGAATAATGCTTCTTTTGTCGACAAGGCGCCGCGCGACGTCGTTGAACAGGCCCGCGTCAGGCACTCCGATCTGCTGACCGATATAGAGAAGTTGAGAACAACTCTAGGAACGCTTGGTTAATACTATGGAGCTTGATCCCGGGGCGGTCTTCTCGCTTGCTACGGAATTCCTGAAAGAAGATTTGGGCCGCGGCGACGTCACAACGCAAGCCGTTGTGCGGGGCGGCGCGAGGGCCCGAGGAAGATTCCTCGCCAAGCAGGATCTCGTGCTTTGCGGATTGGAGATAGCCGAGGCGGTATTCTCGGCCTTGGACGGGTCCATTCAAGTGGAGTCGCACTTCTATGACGGCGATTCCATAGGTTCCGGCGTAGAGTTCGCTCGCATGGATGGTTCCGCTTCCGTGTTGTTGACCGGCGAGAGAACGGCCTTGAACCTCCTCCAGCATCTGTCGGGCATCGCCACTCTCACCAGGCGATTCGTTGAAGCGATTGATGGCGCCGCTACGCGAATCGCGGACACTCGAAAGACCGCGCCTGGTTTGCGGCTTCTGGAGAAATACGCGGTAACAGTCGGCGGCGGTCACAATCACAGACATGGTCTTGACGACGGTGTAGTAATAAAAGACAACCACATCGCCATAGCCGGTAGTGTTCGGCGGGCGATTGAAATGGCTAGAGAGTCGGTCTCGCATCTGATGAAGATAGAGGTAGAGGTCACTCGCGAGTCACAGATTCTCGAGGCCATCGAGGCGGCCGCCGATGTAATAATGCTGGACAACATGCCGCCGGCTGAAATCCGCAATGCGGTATTATTGATTCGCGAGAGGGCGCCTGCTACGATCATCGAGGCTTCGGGCGGAGTAACCCTTGACAGTGTCCGTGGCGTTGCCGAGTGTGGAGTCGACATAATCTCGGTTGGCGCGCTCACCCATTCGGCTCCCGCGGTTGACATAAGCTTGAAAATAGCTCCGCTTTAGAGATTGAGTTCAAAGAAAGGCCGACGGAGTCGAACCTAGTTGTGCTCGGCGAAACAAGGCATGAGCCACAAAGATGCGCAAAGATCACAAGAGAGAGAACCGCGAGAGGCGGCCGCATGCAACAAACACGCGGGTGAAAGGGCCGCCCGCGGTCCGTCTTCTCGTTGCTGCGCCGTCCGCGCGTTTTTGTGGCCATGAAACTTCCGCCAAGCACAACTAGCCGGTTCCCAAAAAAGACCAAACCGGTGACCTCGTGATTAACAGGAATTATCGAAGACTCCGTTTCGACCGCTCGCTGCTAATGCCGGACACGGACGGCGTCTCACTTGTAGAAGTAACGTTCACGTTTGGCGGCAGAGAAATAAAAGCGGCGCTAAAGGAAAAAGGTGAAAAAGACGGCGAGCTAAGAGCCGCCGCAAGCGCCACGCTGCTGGCCATCGAGCAGGCGGTGGACGGACGATTAAAGTGCGGGCTCGCCGACCTGGATCGCGTAAACGCCCTTGGCAAGGAGTTGATCGCCGTTCTTGTGAACCTGGAGTACAAGGGCAATCGGGTTCAATTGTTCGGAAGCTGCCAAATCGCCGGCAGCGAGATTGATGTTACGGTGAAGGCGACTTTGAACGCGACGAACCGCTTCGTCGAGCTTGCGTTGCGAAGCTGATTCCTTTCCGTTGGACCGCTTCCAGTTCAAATGAGAACATTCGGGTCAACCTTTTTTCGATTCGACGAATTGCCATCTACGAATGACCGTGCGCGCGAGTTGGCTCTTAGCGGAGCGGCTGAAGGGACCATTGTAGTAGCTGGACGGCAAACCGCGGGGCGAGGCCGCCAGGGTAAATCATGGTCGTCGCCCGCGGGCCAGGGTCTGTATCTTTCAATAATTCTACGACCCGCAATAAAGGCCGCGGACGCCGCCGTGATCACCCTTGGCGCGGCAGTGGCGGTGCGAGAGGTCCTCGCCGAAGAATACGGGATCGAATGCGACATCAAGTGGCCAAACGATCTGACCGTAGCCGATAAGAAAATATGCGGAATTCTAATGGAGTCCGCCAGCGAAGGGGAGTTACTGCGATACGCGGTTCTGGGGATCGGGGTTAACCTCCTCCAGTTGAGCTTCCCCGAGGAGATCGCCGCGATTGCGACGTCGGTCCTGATTGAAAGCGGCGCGGTGATTAATCCTGATGAGATGCTCGGCCCGCTCCTTGTCCGCCTCGAGGACTGGTATCGAGCGGCGATCGAAATTCCAGACAGGGTTCTAAAACGATGGATGGAGATCTCCAGCTATTCCGATGGGGCCAGCGTGCGGCTGGTGGCCGGAGCCTGTGTATTCGACGGAATCACTCGGGGGCTCACGAGCACTGGCGCCCTTCTGATAGAAACCGTAGATGGGCAGCGGCGATCGGTCACCGCGGGCGAGGTTAGCTTGCGAAGGATGGGCGAGAGCGCCCGGGAGTAACATGATGCTTTTGGTTCTCGATGTCGGCAACACAAACACAACGCTCGGCGTCTACGAAGGCGACGCGCTAAGACATAGCTGGCGGCTCACGTCCCAGCGCGACCGGACCGTGGATGAGTACGGCATTTTATGCCGAACGCTTTTGCAGTTGGCGGGGCTGGACTCTCCCGCGGTGACCGAGATCGCGATCTCTTCGGTCGTGCCTCCGCTAGACTTCACTCTGTACAAAATGGCCGAGGCTTATTTTGGCGTCAAACCGCTCTTCGTGACTGCTAATAACTGCGGTATGCCGGTTCTTTATGAAGACGCGAGCGAGGTAGGATCGGACCGCGTCGTGAACGCGGTTGCTGCGTTCAAGAAGTTCGGCGGGCCTTGCATCATTGTTGACTTTGGAACTGGTACGACCTTCGACGCGGTCTCGAGGGACGGCGAGTACTTGGGAGGCGTCATATGCCCCGGCATCCAGATCTCGGCGAACGCGCTCTTTCAGCAGGCCGCCCGCTTGCATAGGGTGGATATTCGCCGGCCAGAGCGCGTCATCGGCAAAAACACTACGGCCAGCATTCAGTCCGGCCTCTACTACGGAAACGTCAGTCTGGTTGACGGCGTCCTGGAGAAAATGAAGGCGGAACTTGGAGAAGGAACTCACATTGTCGCAACCGGGGGCTTGGCCCCGCTAATTGCAAAGGGCTCTTCCCACATCCAATCCGTGGAACCAGACCTGACGCTCGAAGGATTGAAGCTAATCCACGACCGGAATAAGGGAGGCGCGGTCCCGTTGCGGACCTAGCCCGTCGGAGCCCGCGATCGAGGCGGCGCGGCGGGTCTGCGCCTGAAGAACGACCTAGATCAGACGATGTACGCTGAACGGCCTGTGAATGATCTCGCTTAATCTCGCTTATTCAACGGCCCTAACGCCACCGTCCAATTCAACCCTGATAAAAGCTATTGGGAGCGACGGGCTTAATCAGAAAATAATCGAAAGAGCTTACGTTCTGGAATTCTTCATATCAATATGCATCCGCGGTCTGGCGTACAAATAAGGTTGGGGATTAGGGGCTAGCGATTGACAAAAAGGGGCTATCTTCCAACAAACATGACTCAACTCCCATGTTCAATTTCAAAGACTCTCAGGTCGGGAAGGGTGGTTTACCCCCGCTCCGTTTTCACCGCTTGAGTGAATTGTGAGTGTAGGAGCGGGGATAAACTTGAAGTAACTCCGCCAGCCCTCTTTCATCGCCTCGCGTCCCGAAAACTCAGATCCGAGAGAATCGATGAAGCGATGGTCATCGGTCATCAAGGCCGCCAGCCCGTCGAGGTCATGGGCATTGATTCGTTGAACGAAGAGATGCGACCGTGGCTGATGTGTTTGGGCCGTTCGGGTCGGCTGCTTTGATCATTGGACAATCTTGGCAACAAGCAAAGAGGGATACGCGCGATAACCGGAGCCGGCGGCTCCGTTAGAGTTGAGATTAGTTCAACAAGACTTGTGTGGCGGCTCAGGTGGCTCTTGCCTGAGTTGACCCTACCGCCGCGCCACACGAAGTCTTAATACGTTAGGCGCTTGCTTCGAGGAACCAAGCCCTCGTCTTTATCTTGCTTTCAATGTGAGCTACTTTCGAGAACGTAAACTATCTTCTCTTGGTTGATAGGCTGCCGCTCTTTTGCATTCAAGAATTTCATCTTTTGCGCCGAGAATCCCGTCGCGCTTCATGCTGTACGAATTTTTGTCCTAACTGAAGTCCAAGACCATTCTCCTTTTCAATCTGAGTTCTCGACCAAACACCAAGCTTAAGTATCCACTGAAACTCTTCTGCTCCGTAAAACCATCGGTAATTATTGCAGATGGAATGCGCAGGCAAGTAGTTATCTACGGCGTGTGCACCACCCTGAGCATGAGCAAAGACATGATCGGCATCCCACGATTCGTCTACACCTATTTCGCCTCCACAAATATGGCATCGTCTAGCGGTCTTCATTAAAATGGCGTGCCGTTCCTGATGGGTTAATGACTGTCGTTTGTCTACTTGTGAGTGAGCTTGCAGCTTCCGGTTACGGCGAGCTTCATGCAAAGTACGAAGATGCGCGGCAAACTCACGAGCGTCCTCAAACAGAGTATTAGCTTCCATATAACATTCCTCT
>JAHFUG010000116.1 GCA_023265195.1 Blastocatellia bacterium
GCGCATCGTTGAGTTCGAGCAAGTGACCTCGGCTGAGCTCCAGTTGATGTTCATCAGGCTGGTACACGGTTCCAACCGGATAATCAAGATATGGCGTTCGGGCGTTCTCGATGTGCGTGCCTAGAATATGACTCACGATCTTGCCGCGAGTGAAGTCAACGAGCCGCTGAATGCCGCGGGCGAACGCCGCCGCATCGTGAACATAGAGCCGGCCCGGGTACAACGTGTCGCCGGTGAACAGTATCCCTGTTTGACGGTCATAAACCGCTATCCCCGATTCTTCGTGGCCGGGAATAGAGACCACGTCGATAATTCGTCCACCCAAGTTGTACTGAACTATCTCATCGGGCCAGTTATTGATTCCGAAGAATGTCTGGACGGCCTTCGTGTTCGGCTTTACCACCGTGGTCCCAGCCAACGCCTCAAATTGACTGTCGCCCGCGGTATGGTCTCGATGACCGTGCGAGTGGGCTACTACAAGTTGAATGGACTCGCGTTTGTGTCGGGCGAGCCACTTATCGACAACGCCTTTGACGGCGCGAGCAACTTCGTTCTTGCCGGCCCCGGTGTCAAGCAGCAGCGCTTTGTCATTGCCGAACAGCAGGTATAGGAACGGCTTTTCGTAGTGAGAACAGCCAGACTGTCGAATGATATAGAGATCTTCGTTGTATTCTTGTATCTGAAATTCAGGAAGCTCTATGCATTTCGGCCCGGCTGGCAGCCATGCCTTAGGCAGGACTCCGGGCTTCACGCCCGCGCCATTAGGCTGAGGGGCCTGGGCCTGCGATACTTGATTGAAAAGAGAGGCAACCAGCGCAGAGATAATCAGGGCGGCTCTCGAGTGCTTACGTTTCTTCATCAGTCGTTTGCTCCGAGTTCCGATGCCGGGACAAAGTTTCAGATTCGCCAATCAGGAAAGCGATACCATGCCACGACAACGGGGATTACCGCCAGCGGTAAGAGGTGGCGGGCTCGGAGCCGCTGCCGCGGTCTTCCCAGCAGCGGCGGTCAGGCGGGACGTTTCATTTCTTCGCGGGTTCGGCGAACAACTCCTCGACCGTGATACCAAGCGCTCCCGCTAGTCTCTCCTTTAACTTCGGCGACAGCCTTCTTCGCAGGATGCAATAAGAAAGTTGAGATCGGCTGCAATTAAGCTCCCTGGCAGCCGCTGTGATCGATCCCCATTTTTCGTAGACCTTGAATTTGATTTCCAGAGAAGTCATACCACCTTCCTTTACCAATCCAGCACGCCACTGCTTCCCGCGCCTGGCTGAAGCATCGTTGCTTTCTTCAATACGTTTCGATTGCGTACGCTCGGCCGTCTTCACGCGTTATCGGCCGCTCATCCAGGACGCGTCCATCGACGGCGACTACCTGTATCTTTCCACCCGACCGGCGTTCGAAGAACTCAACCACGGTATAATTGAACGAAATCGGCGGGACTTGCTCTTCCGCTTGAGTCTTCGCTGGGCAACCGCAACTGTAGACTTCACCGCCGACCAACTCCGCCCTTAAAACAGTGATGAGCTTTCCGCAATCGCATCGAGCGCTGTATTCGAGATGATGAAGCGTGTTGAGTCCGAGCCGCTTGATGACAGTAAGCCGGCCGAATTCTTCACCAGGCTTAATTGTACGTTTATCCACGACGCAGTTTACTCGGAAGAACAAAAAGAAAACGGCCGCGAACCGGCGAACCCCTTTAGCGTCGCGGCGTGAGAGAGGCTCTCAGTGGAAGAAGAGCCATGACCGCGTTCGCCGGCTCGCGACCGAACCCGTCTCCTGCCTTTGGTTTATCCGTAGTCCGGCGCCGCGAATGCGCTGAGACCACGGATCGGCAGTCCGCGCAACCTGCCGGAGACTCTTGGCCCGAACATCCGGCAGCGGGCACACGCAGCCTGCCGCGACTATCCGCGGGCAGAAGCCGGGAATCACTAACAGCGTTTTGTACTAAAGGAACACCCTTCTTCGGGGCTCGATCGCCTTGAAACCCTTGTCCCCCAATTCCCCTTGTTCTGTTTCAAGACGACTCGTGTTATTCTCGCCATGTCACATTTACAACGAAACGGATGATAAGGTTATGCCGAGAAAAAGTCAAGAAAATTCGGACACGCCTAAGTACGAAGGATTGTGGGATCGAATAACCATCGCGCTCGGAACTGACAAAACCGGCGAGATCGCCGCCAAGATGGGCCTTTCGGCTTCGTCGATCTCCGATTGGAAGAACAAAAACCCATCGCTCGACAACCTGATCAGGATAGCCAAGATCGGCAATGTCACCCTCGATTGGCTTCTGACGGGACTGGATCGCCAATCGAAGACCCAAGACGCAGAAGAAGGCGACGGAGGTCTCGTGGGTTCCTTTCTTCACACCTGTGTCCCCGACGAAACGGCGGACAAGATCAGGACGAGAGCGAAGGCTCGGAACAAACCGCTCAAGGAGACATTGATCGAGATACTTGAGATTGGCGTGGTGGCGGAGCCGCTCGCGGAAAGTGTGCACGACTTCAGCAAAGTCTACTTGGCGAAACTCAAGCGCGGCTTGCCTAAAAAGACGGCGACTGGTTCCAAGCCCAAGGGGAAAGGACCAAAAACACGCTCGACTCAAACAACGGATTGAACCGCTTCGCCTATCGCTTGGTTCATAGTAGCGCTGTGTGGCGTGTGTGGCGTCGAATTGCTTGACTTGTGAGATGAATGGCATAGAATGGCCGTGTTTGAGCACACTCCCACTCAGTCACCGCCGAGGAAAAGTGACTGGCGGGACCCGGTAGATCAGGTTAATGGGAAATGCCCTGTTACAGAAACTGCTACAGTGACATTCCCAGGTTTGACAGCAGCGTAGCGATCAGTTCGAGGAGGCTGATCTCTACAACGGCGTTCTTGTTTTGCAGCTTCGCACGAACGATCTTTACTGACTGAGGCGGCGGTGCCTGCGGAATAGGTTGGCTCTCCCCGGCCAGTACGCTTCCGGCAAGCAGCGACGACGCCAGCACCGCTGAACAGAACAAGGTTCTCGTTTTAGACATTGTTTATGCTTCTCCTTACGAAAGCGACATTCCCAGATTTGACAACAGCGTGGCGATCAGTTCGAGGAGCCCGATTTCCACAACAGCGTTTTTCGTTTGCTGCTTCGCACGAACCATCTTTATTGACTGAGGCGCGGGCGGCGGCGCCTGCGGAATAGGTAGGGTTTCCCCAGCCAGAGCGCTTACGGCAAGCAGCGACGACGCCAGCACCGCTGAACAGAACAAGGTTCTCGTTTTAGACATTGGTTTATGGTTCTCCTTTTAGTCTCGTAATCCGGCTTTCGATGAAAGCCGATGCCAGGAGGTCACCTATGAAGAAAAAAAACCCCTCACCAGAGACCCGTGGCTTCTGGCGATTGTATCATCAGGCTATGCGGCAAGGTGATGGTGTTACGGCTGTAACGATAGCGCGCCGGGCCGTCCGGCAATACGTCAAAGCCGGCGATGACAGGCTCGCGGGGATGTGGCGGCGGGCTCTATCAAAGGCGTTGTTCCACAGAGGTGATCTCGAAGCAGCGCATCGAGCGGCTTACCGGGCCAGCATCAATCAACCCGACAACTATGAGCGGGCGCTGTCGCTTATCAGTTTCGCCTCTTATGCCACTCTCTTGGATAAACATGGCGAAGCGCTGGGCTACTTTGATGTTGCCGCTGGAGTGGGCGCTGAGTTTCCCGACGACACTTATCTCTGGGGGCATTTCTATGGCGCGCGGGCGCTCACGTTCAAACGAACCGGCAGGCGAAATCGGTCCATCATAGATTCAGAAGCAGCGATAGCAATGTTGGAAGAGTCGGGTGAGTTCGCTGGCGCGGCAGCGCTCGCTAACAATGTTGCCTATCTGCTTATGGATATGGGCTGCCATGACGAAGCCGGGAACAGGCTGCGCGCGGCATTGCGGTCTCTCAGAAAGCGGCCCGTCCCGCACTATAAGGCAGTCTTTCAAGACTCGCTCGGGTATCTGTACATTCTGGAAGAACGCTATGACGAAGCGTTACCGTTGCTGACAGCTTCGGCGGAGGGATTCACGCAGATTGGCGACAAGCCGCAACTCATCGGAACGGTTCTTCATCTGGCCGAATTGTTCGAACGCAAACACAGTTGGTTGAAAGCTAGGAAGCACGCCTCACTAGCGGTCGAACTGGCAACTCAGATAGGCGACGCGAAGCTGCTTGCGAAAGCCAACGAGCTATTGAATCGGCTACCATCGCTTACGTTGGTGGAGGAACTCGTTACCACCTGAATTGGTAACCTGGACGTGTCAGATTTCTTTAGAAGGGAGACTCTCATGACGTCGCTAAAGAGGACGAATACCTTTTTCTTGATCTTGGTTCTTAGCATCTTGACGCTTTCCGCCGCCCGGCTTCAAGCATCGCGCCTTCAAGAATCATCCAGGATGAGAAGCCAACAGGAGGCACTGTTAAGGGACTGGGAGCAAAGGAAGGCGCGGATTAGAGCCGAGGATATTAAGATCGAGAATTACGCGAAGGGCTTGAGCATCGTCAAGCTCGAGCGAAGAGACGACAGTTTCATTGCGTTGCTGCGCAACGATTATCCTAAGACGATTACCCGTTACACGATAGCCATAGCCGAAGAAATAACCGGAGCGGAGATGCTAAACGGTAACGATGAGAATTTACGCCGCCCCGGCGATTTATGGGAACAGCGGTTTGCCATACAAATGGACATCGACACTCTCGGCCTCAAAGTGCTGGCGGTAATATTTGACGACAGGAGCACCGACGGCGATCCCGAGTATGTCAAGAAAATCCGGCGCTGGCGCTTGGGAATGAAGATGCAGCGAGAGCGAGCGCTCGAACTCGTCACCAGCGCTCTAGCCGTCAAGGATGATCGCCAGCGGTCTATAGTAATCAGGGATTTGGAGTCACAACTATCGCCTCTTTCGCAAGAAGAAATTGAAAGACTTCCCTCCGAAGTCAGGTCGGGCATCTTGGGGGAACGTAATCGGATTCTTCGACAGATAGCGCGTATGCGGGATATCAACGAGGCCGGCATCGCAATGGCTGTGTCCGACCCGTCTGCGTCACGCAGTAAGCGCGCACAATTGGATGCGGAGTTAGCGACTATTCTGCGTCAATACGAAGCAACGATCCCGCGTCTCTAACAATTCTTTCGGAGGTTTGTCCCATGCAACGCTTATTGCTACTAATATGTTGGTTCGTGTTCTCTGTCTGTCTGCTGTACCAGCCTTCGGGCGGCGCTCAGGGCGGCGGCTGCGTCCCTTCGTATACGTACTACGAGCAAGACCAATCATGCTTGAATGGCGAAGTGCACAAGACGGTGCATTACAACATAACCTTCCCTGATGGGGCCAATAGACCCAACCACGAGGTCAGCGACTCGGGCAGATGTAATGATGTCTTTCAAGATTCCTGTTGTGGCGCCTGGTATCTTCGTGAGTGCTGGCCCTATTATGATCCCGTGGTGCAGGAACCTGGCCACTTTGGACAGATGACTTCCTCTGCGACGTGGACGTCTACGCGTCATACGTGCCCAATTCTCCTTCCGCCGTGCTCCGACTATGATCAGTTCGCGGGTTGCACTGAAGTCACCGGAGTTCAAACTCCTCATGATTGGTATCACACCTGCTCTACGGGAGGCGGCGGTGAGGGATTTTGCTCCCCCCGATCATGTGGCGGAGAACAATATGGTTGTTATTGGGATCAAGCGATATGCGCCTGTGAATGCAGTCCAATACTAATCGACACAATGGGAGACGGATTCGCGCTAACGGATATAGCCGGTGGCGTTAACTTTGATATCAAGGGAATCGGAACGGCTCAGCGTATGGCGTGGACGGCCGCGGGCTCTGATGACGCATTCCTGGTGCTGGACCGGAACGGCAATGGACGGATCGACGATGGTACGGAGTTGTTCGGCAGCTTCAGTCCACAGCCGGTTTCCGAACAGCCCAACGGTTTCATTGCTCTTGCCGAGTACGACAAACCCGAGAATGGCGGCAATTCCGACGGAGCGATCAACCGTCACGACGCAGTGTTCGGCTCGCTGCGACTGTGGCAGGACAGGAACCACAACGGCAAATCGGAGGCTGCCGAGCTATACACCCTTCCGGCGCTCGGAGTGGAATCGATTGATCTGAGATATCGAGAGATGAGGCGGCGTGATCGCTACGGGAATTGGTTCCGGTATCGCGCAAAGGTGGACGACGCGCAGCACGCGCAAGTCGGGCGCTGGGCATATGATGTTTATTTGCTCGCGGCGCGGTAGGGCGGTCGATATTTGCGGAGGGTTAATGCGCGATTCGGTCGTACGACATGTCCGAGATAACCTGTGATTTCCGCGTTGTTGACATTGGATGTAAGCGTGTATACAATCCGGCCCGTTTGATTTGTTCCACAACCACAAAATACGGAGGACTGACATGACCAATCGATCGATTATGAACGGCAAGACTGTATCAATTGCGAGTTGCACCCTGCTTATTCTTTCCGCGGTGGCTCTCGGACTCACGATACGAGGCAACAATTCTCCAACGCAAGAGGGTAGTCGGCGTCTCCAGGAACCGAGCCGGGCAGAACTCAACGATGTGGTCAGGCAAATAGAAGAATCCCCCGATCAAGCATTAGCCGTCCTGGGCAACACTGACTGTCCACTCAGGATTTCCGACGCCAAGGTTAAAGAGATTTCCGGGGCGGCTTTCACAAGGCTGACCGGAAGAGTGACCGACCGAGAAACGGTCGTCAGCGTCCCAGAGGTTACCCTGGTCAATACTTCAGCCCAGACAATCACGACGTTTTTCCTCGCAATCAGAAACCCCAAGTCACAAACCACGAGAGGCATAATCCAGAGTAGAATTGCCATAAAGCCCGGAGAGTCTTACACGGTGAAGCGCGAGAATTTCGCCGGGTCGGAGAAGGTTACGCTCTCTAATCAGAAAGGCCAGACAAGCCAGAGGGAAGTTGCTCCCGGACTGCTTTCGGAGAAAAGGTGGATTCAGTTTGCCGCTCCCTCCGACCTCTTTGTCACTATCGCCAAAGTTGAGTTCGAAAACGGGGATAGTTGGGTGATCAAAGAAGGAGAGGTCAAATGAGAAAGGGATTGCTTAGGCTGACCATTGTGCCGGTACTGCTGCTTATGACCGCGTTTGGAGGTTTCACAACAAGAACCGGCTACGCTCAATGCGGCTGCTCCTGTTCCGCGGACTGCAGTGGTGGCTGTGATATCTTGTGTGAGGGTTGCGGAATACTTGAATGGATTGACGTGGCGGCGCGCTGTTGTCGAGGGGCCCGGGCGGGCCTGGACTGTCCAAAAGGCCCAGGCCTCGAACACTGAACTCGCGTCTGGATCCTGGAGGAAGTGGCGGGCGCCGGGCGCTCTCAAAGGCTTCGTTTCAGCAGGGTGATTTCGGAGCAGCGCAATAGTGATGGGTTGATGGCGGCGTAGATCCGCGCCAGCGGACGAAAGGGCTGCGGTCTCTCAAACAGCGGGCCGTCCCGCACCATAAGGCAGTCCTTCAAGACGCGCTCGGCTATCTTACATTTTATACGACGAATGGTGCTAACAGCGTCCGCGGAAGGATTCACGCGCATCACCGACAAGCCGCAAAACTGATTTGAAGGGCTCTTCATCTGGCCGAGTTGTTCGAACACAAACACAATTGGGTCAGGGCGAAGAGGCACGCGACAAGAGCCCTGGGATTAGCGAGCGAGATTGGTGATGCGAAGCTGCTTGCAAAAGCCAACGAACTATTGAGCCGGCTACCATCGCTTACGTTGGTGGGGAAACTGGTCAACGCCTTAACGGGTGTGGCTCGTAGCGGTCAATTACTTGAAAGAGATCATAAAGGTCAAGAGCGGTTGATCGGATCAGGACCTTTGGGGCATGGGGGGGCCAGTATTTTATGCGTAAGAGCAGGCAGTGGTCAGACGTCACAAGGGAAGCGGGGAATGTCTGCGTTAGCTGCGGTGGGCCGAAAAGCGATAGGGCGAGTGACATCTGTCGAGGCTGCCGTACTGGAGGCCAGCCTTTTCAATTTATCTACTTGAACGCCCTCCATCGAGGCGCGCCAGTTCAGACATCTAAGAAGCAAAAGCGCCGCAAGCGATATCTTGGGAGATAGATGATGTCAACTCGGCCTTCTCGACCTGGTTCAGCGCCCTCATAGGTAATGATGCGGATCGCGACAAGCCAGGTCTCATTGGGACGGTTCATTATCTAGCCTAGCTGTTCGTGGCGGAAGTTTCATAGCCACAAAACGGCTCAGAAGTCACAGAGATGAGAAGACAGACACCATATCCCACAGTTCTCTCTTGTGATCTTGTGCATCTTTGTGGCTGATGAACTACTTCTGCCGAGCACCACTACCCAATGAGATAGGCGTTTGAACCGGCACGGAAATAAGAGAGCTCAAGCCCGTCCGATTTTTTTGAGTCGTAGCTCATATTTTTGTTTGACGTTCTGGGGATTCGGATTAGAATCATTGCCACCGGTGGAATCGAACCCAATTCTAAGTAGTTCATGGAGGACGAATGAAGCAGTCCAGAACCCTGGTTATCACTCTGATCTTCTGCGCGGCAGCCTTTGTCGCTGGTTCGAGCCGAATCGAAGCGACAGGTTCAAACAACGCCACCGTGACCTTCAACAAAGACGTAGCGCCTATCTTCTTCAAGAATTGCGTCCAGTGCCATCGGCCGGGCGAGATTGCGCCTATGTCGCTCCTTTCTTATAAAGAAGTTCGGCCTTGGGCCCGCTCCATCAAGGAGAAAGTAGCAACTCGCACGATGCCGCCCTGGCATGCCGATCCTCGGTTTGGCCAGTGGGAGAATGACCGGAGGCTGGCCGAGAAAGACATAGACACAATCGTGAAATGGGTCGATGGCGGGGCTGTCGAAGGAAACGCGAAGGACCTTCCTGCCGCGCCGGCTCACGCGGAAGGCTGGCAGATTGGCAAGCCGGACATGATCTTTTACATGCCGCAGGAGTTCACGGTGCCCGCCGAAGGCGTAGTGAGATATCAGCACTTCCCAATTCCAACGAACTTCAAGGAAGACCGTTACATTCAAGCTATGGAAGCTCGGGCGGGCGACCTTTCAGTAGTTCACCACGTCGTCATTTATGTTCGCGAACCGGGGGCCAGGCAGTCCAAGAAACTCGATCTCGGCGAAGGATTGCTTGGAGCGCTTTCGCCCGGAATGACCCCGTTCGTAGCGCCGCCAGGCAAAGCGAAACTCATCAAAGCGGGATCAACGCTGATCTTCCAGATGCATTACACTCCGAGCGGCAAGGAGACGAAGGACCGTTCGATGGTTGGGCTGATCTTTTCAAAGGAGCCGGTGAATCAAGTTATCACGACGACGGCGGCCTTCGACATTCGCTTCGAGATTCCGCCTGGCGCCGAGAACTACGAGATCAAGGCCGATTACGAATTCGAGAAGGATTCGCACATCGTGAGCTTGATGCCGCACATGCACCTTCGCGGCAAGGACATCGTTTACAAGGCGACGTATCCGGACGGCCGCTCCGAGATTCTTCTGTCGGTGCCAAGGTATGATTTCGGCTGGCAGGTTTACTACTATCCTTCCCAGCCCCTGGCGATGCCCAAGGGCACGAAGATCGAAGCGGTAGCTCACTTCGACAACTCGACAAAGAATCCGCTGAACCCGGATCCAGGGAAACCTGTTCATTTTGGGGAGCAGACTTGGGATGAAATGATGAATGGATTCTTCGACTACACGGTCGATAGCGAGAACCGAGTGCAGACGCGCGCCGCTGCTCGCAGCGATAGCAAGAAATAACTCGGATATATGAAACTGATTGAGGATTGACCGTGCGCTTAGGAGTGAATGTAGGGACGGCCTTCCGTGGCCGCCCCCTTTTTGGACGGCTCTATTGAGAACAGTTCGCGTTTTGGAGCGAGGGGCGAACACAGAGGCCCGCCCCTACATTTATTTTATTCAGGCGTTAGGCGAGCTGAGTAGTTTCTTGGATTTCATGGCCTGAACGCGCGGCGCACTTCCGCGATATCGCCAGTCATAGTCAGCGTGAGCATCAGCTTTATTCTCGCCTTCTGACCGTTCATGAAATCCGCGAAGATCACGCCCATATCCAGCAGGCGCTTGCCGCCGCCTTCGTAGCCGTAGCTTTGGTAGACGCGTCCGCGCTGGCATCGCGAGGTAAGGACCACGGGGATTCCTGATTCGAGCGCGCGACCGATACCTGGAACAACCTCCGGAGGAACGTTGCCACGGCCTAACCCTTCCACGACGATACCTCGGGCGTGAGCGTCGAGGCAGGCGTCGATCAGCGTGCTGTCAACGCCTGCCGCGAGCTTGAGTAGGAAGACCGGTTCGGTCACGACGGCGGCCGGTATATGATCTCGCTTCAGCGGCGAGCGCCGGATGATGACGGCGCCTTTGTCGACTACGCCCAAAGGGCCAAATTCCGGGCTCTGAAACGAATCGAAGGACTCCGTGTGAGTCTTCGTCGCTTCGGCCGCCGCCAGCACGGTGTCGTTCAGAACAACGAGCACTCCAAGTCCGCGCGCGGCCTCAGACGCGGCGGTTCGCGCGGACGTTAGCAGATTCGCGGGGCCGTCGTAGCCGATCTCCGAGCTGTTTCGCATTGCGCCTGTAAAGACAACCGGTTTGTCGCCGGCGATGGTTAAGTCGAGAAAGTACGCGCTCTCTTCAAGCGTATCCGTTCCGTGCGTCACTACAACGCCATCGACCTCGTTACGCGCGAGTGTCTCGCGAATCCTGAACGACAAGTCCATCATTCGCCGCGGAGTCATATGAGGCCCCGGAAACCGGCCGAAGTCGACGATATCGTAGTCGATCTCATCGGCAAGGCCGGGAACGTTCTCAACGATCTCGCGGCCGGACAGCGCCGGGACGGCCGCGCCGATTTCGCGGTCGTATTTCATCGAGATCGTACCGCCGGTGAAATAGATTGCCACGCGTTTCTTCATTGCTCGGCTCCGACTGGTGCTTGGTAGAATTTGTCATGCTGGGAAAGCCGCTGATTTGCGCTGACTGCGTAACGCGGATCCGCGCGGATCAGCGTTACGTAGTCAGCGCAAATCAGCGGCTTTCCCTGTATGGCAATTTCCGCCGAGCACCACTAGTTAGTTAGCCCATCAGCCGCGCAGCGGCGCCATTTACGGCCTCATCAACGCGAGCGATATTTGGACCGCCACCCTGAGCCAGTTCGGGTTTTCCTCCGCCCTTGCCGCCCAAAACGGCGCACGCTTCGGACATAAGCTGGCCCATATTGAATTCGAGGGATTCCGACCGCGCGAAGACGAGCCGAGCCATATCGCCTTCCTTCGACGCGAGAAGGGCGACCGCTGGTTCTCCTTCGACCAATCGGCGCGCCAGCAATTTGAGTTCTTCTACGTCTCGGGCATCGAACACCAGGGGCACTACTTTGAATGAGTCGAGCTTTTTCGCCGATGCGAGCAACTGAGCGGCTTCGACTCGCGCAGTGATCTCCACGAGTTCGCGCACTCGCCTTCGGAGGGATTTATTCTCTTGAATCGCCCGGGCCGCCGACTCAGGCGCCTCATCTCGCTCGACGGTGAACATCCTAGCGATGGTTACCGCCGTGCGATTAGCGAGCCTGTAGTCCCGCAGCGCCCGTCCGCCGCAGACGAATTCGACTCGAGTCAGCCGCTTGGCCCGTTCGAACGATTTGACGGCGATTAGCCCGACCTCACCGGTTCTTCTTGCGTGAGTGCCGCCACACGGCGACCAGTCGAAGTCCTCGATCTCGATGACGCGAATAATTCCATGTGCGGCGCTCTCTTTTCGCAGCGGGAGCCGGGCGGCTTCCTCTTCATTAACCAGATGAATCTTCATCGGTCTGTTCTCGAATACGATTCGGTTGGCCAGGTCTTCGGCGGCGCGCATGTGCTCGCCGACCGGGGAGTCGAGTTCAATATCAATCGTTGAAGCAGCCGAGCCGAGGTGGAACGATCGAGTCTCGGCCCCGCATGCCTGAACAAACGCTTGAGAGAGGATGTGCTGGCCGCTGTGCTGTTGCAGGTGATCGAGTCTTCTAACCGAGTCGACCACGCCGCGGACCTTGTCTCCAACCACAAGACCGGCGGGATCGGCGACAACATGCAGGATCGAGCCTTTGTCGTCGTCGATGACGTCGGTCACGTTCAATCCATTGATCGTGCCGGCGTCATTCGGCTGCCCGCCTCCGGTGGGGTAAAACGCAGTGCGGTCCAGTACGAAGTGATAGACGCCGTTTGCTTGACTGACGCCGGTGAGTGAAGCCTCGAACTGAAGAATGGTTGAATCCGTGAAGTAAAGCCGTTCGGTTTCCAATAGAACCTCGCTGATACGCGCCGTTGTGCGTCCGGTGGGTGCTGATGCTCACGGAGTGAGCTTCGCATGCCGCGCCCGGCGGCGCGGAACCGCGTTGGCCGCTAAACTCGTTGAAGTTGATCGGTTGCCGCGACAAATCTTGGTTTCGGCTCGGCCTGTACTACCCTAGTTCCAGGAGGCACGGACTCCGTCAGCCAGACGTTTCCGCCGATCACGCTCCCTTCTCCGATGACCGTGTCGCCGCCAAGTATGGTGGAGCCGGCGTAAATGACCACGTTGTCTTCAAGGGTAGGATGGCGTTTGACTCCGCGAATCAGCCGGCCCTTGTCGTCTTTTGGAAACGATAGCGCTCCGAGAGTGACCCCTTGATACAGCTTGACGTGATTGCCTATGACGGTGGTCTCGCCGATCACAACGCCGGTGCCGTGATCGATGAAGAAGCTCTCGCCGATCCGCGCTCCCGGATGAATGTCTATACCAGTCCGCGCGTGCGCCAGTTCGGTCAGCATTCGTGGCAGCAGGGGAACACCGAGCTTCTCCAATTCGTGGGCGGCGCGGTACGCGGTGACCGCGTAGGTGGCCGGATAGCTCAGTATGATTTCATCGAACGACTTCGCCGCCGGGTCGCCGTCGTAGGAGGCCTGGATATCTTTCGCCAGCATCTTGCGAAGATCGGGAATCGCTTCGAGAAACGAATAGGTGCATTCTTCGGACACGGCGTCGCAGTCATCGCACAATCCACCGTCGAGCTCCTTCATGTGCCGAAGGCTCTTCAGAATCTGGTCTCGAAGCTGCTCGAACAGCCAACCAGTTCGCTCTTGCACTCTGTAGAATATTCCCTGATGAGTGACGCCGCCCGCGCTATAGTACCCCGGATAGATCACCTCTTCGATGGCTTCCATGATGCGGGCGGCCTCTTCCCGCGACGGAAGCGGCCTCTGATCGAGCCGATCGATGCGCCCGCTCGCACCGTCGTAAGAAGCGACGATGCGCTCCATGATATTCGCCAGTCTATTGCGTTGCATCTCGATCGTGCGCCGGTCCATGAAGCCTCCGCGCTGACGCCGTTCAATAATCAGGGCCGCGAAGAATTGCGTTGGTTATGTTGATGCCCGGCATAGGCAAAGTCAAGTTGCGATGGCGAAGCGCATAACCGTTCTATCCCGTCCAGACAGACTGAAGTCTGCTACCCCAACGCAGTTGGGGGGATGCGTTCATTCACTGACTAAACAGACGGCGCCGCGGCCGCTTCTTGAATACCCCAACGCAGCAACCACACAACTTCAAGACACTACCCCGAGAGAGACGAGACGCCATTCCTTGACCGGCCTTTGCCTTTAATGTAGCCTCAGTTGGTGTGACCCAAGAGGCCACCAATCGAATCGGCCTACATTTCGGACCAAGCGAGGACGTATCATGCAAGACGATACCGGTCGTAATCCATCGGGTTCCGATACCGCTCAGGAAGTCAGGAAGGCATTCGCCCAGCTTCCCTTTGAAGAAAAACTAACTACCCTATTTCGCATAGAGCTCGATCTCGTAGGCGACGTGGCCGAGGGCGTCGCGTCGGGTGTTGGCAGCGTTGCAAGAGACATATCCAGATGGTTCGAGGGCGATTCCGCTGCTCGGGAAGCGGAAAGCCGGACGACGCCGAATTGAACCGCGCGAATTCGAGCCTGAGAGGAATAAATTATGAGCGAGCGCATTATGCTTCAGGACCCTCTTTTCAAGCTGGCCGTTCGTTTTGGCAACGGCGAAGTGCTGTCTTACGTGCTACAGGATCCCCTGGACTCCCGCGCCATAACGCCGGACACGCGGTACGCGATCATCAGTTCCGTCCTTTGTCAAAATCCGAGCGAGTGCACTGAAGTGACTGCGATAAATTTAAGAGACGTTTCATTCTTGAGGACTGAGCGGGTGACGATCGAACAACTCGCCGGCTCACATCGAACGGCCGGCATCGGATCGCAGGTCAAACAAGACCTCGACGATCGGCTGCCGAAGATTCTCTCTCAAATCAAATTCGTCTGATGGCGCGGGCTTTGGCGAATTCCGGGATGAAACAGCTATGAGACTCCCAATCACTGCTTGCGTGACGCGCGCGCCTTGGAGTGCGGCGGCTTGCCGCCGCTTTCTGATCTTAGGGCGCGCTCGGAAGACCGGGGAGAAAAGCGGCGACAAGTCACCGCACTCCAAACTCTTCGCCGCGGCGCAGCTTCTGGCCGTGCTCCTGGCCGTTTCAAGTTGTCAGGACCGAGCTTCGGCTACGGCGCCGGCGTCAACCAGTCCAGCCGCTCCGGCCGGTGATGATGGATCCGGGATCAGCGCGGCGAAAGCCTTCGAGCATATGAAAAGAATGGTGGACTTTGGACCTCGGCCGTCCGGATCACCCGCCATCAAGAAGACACAGGAATACATACTGAGCGAGCTAAAGAGCTACGGCCTGAAAATAACCGAAGACGACTTCATGGGCGATACGCCGAAAGGGAAGATTCCGATGAAGAACATCATCGCCGAGCTTCCGGGCGCCTCGGGCGACGTCGTGATGCTGTCGGGCCACTACGATACGAAGCTGTTGCCCGGCTTTGACGGAGCAAACGACGGCGCTTCAAGCGCCGCCGCCGTGCTTGAAATGGCTCGAGTTCTTTCCAAGACAAAGCCCGAGTACACGATCTGGTTCGTGTTCTTCGATGGCGAGGAAGCCGTGGTTGAATGGATGGGCGATGACAACACCTACGGCAGCCGGCATCTCGCCGCCAAACTGACCGCTGAGCGAGGGATCAAGCGAGTCAAGGCCATGCTGCTCGTCGACATGATCGGAGACGCGAAGCTCGACATGATGAAAGACGCCGACTCGACGCCGTGGCTTGTCGATCTGGTATGGAAGACGGCGCAACGAATCGGCAATGGAAAGAACTTCCTCGCCAACGAGGCGGGTTATAGCGACGATCACATCGCATTCAAGAACGCCGGCGTGCCCGTGCTCGACATGATCGATTTCAACTACGGTCCAGGCAACTCTTACTGGCACACAAAAGAAGACACGATCGACAAGGTCAGCGGAGAGAGCGTCAAGATAGTGTGCGACACCGTGATCAAAGCCTTGCCGGAGCTGTTCAAGCTGATCAAGTCCGGACTTCCCGCGGAGACCCAACGAGTCCCAAACCATGCTGGCGGAGGAGCGCATTGAAGCGGATCGCCGTGATCCCCGGAGACGGCATCGGGCCTGAAGTCATCAGCGAAGCCGTCAAGACTCTCGAGCTAGCCAGCCAAATCCACGGGTTGGATTTTGAACTCACCACATTCGACTGGGGCGCCGAAAAGTATCTGACAACGGGTGTGGCTCTGCCGGATGGCGCGCTGGCGATGCTGTCCGCCGATTTCGACGCGATACTGACGGGCGCGTTCGGCGACCCGCGAGTGACCGACAACAAACACGCCGCCGATATTCTCCTGGGAATGCGAATGGGGCTGGATTTGTACATAAATCTCAGGCCCATAAAGTTGCTGAACGCGAGACTGTGTCCGCTAAAAGGACGCGACCGGTCCGACGTTGATTTCGTCGTCTTTCGTGAAAACACCGAGGGGATGTACGTCTTCATGGGCGGGAACTTCAAGAAGGGCTCGCCCGATGAAATCGCCATACAAGAAGACGTGAACACACGAAAGGGCGTGGAGCGAATAATCACGGCCGCCTTTGATTACGCGCGCGAGCACGGGCGGCGGCGGGTCACGATGAGCGACAAGTCGAACGTGTTGACTTACGGTCATGAGCTATGGCGGCGGACATTCAACGAAGTGTCCGCGCGGTACGGCGATATCGAGGCGGAACATCTTTATGTCGACGTGCTGGCGATGTGGATGGTGCTGGATCCGGGCCGTTTCGACGTGATCGTAACCAATAATTTGTTCGGAGACATTATCACCGATCTTGGAGCCGGGCTTCAGGGCGGACTGGGGTTAGCGGCTTCCGGAAACATCAACCCGGGCCAGGTTTCTTTGTTTGAACCGGTTCACGGAAGCGCTCCGCGGTTCGCGGGGAAGAACGTTGCGAACCCGATCGCGGCCGTGCTGACCGCATCGATGATGCTGGAGTATCTTGGAATGAAGGAAGCGGCGAAGGGGATAGAGGCGGCGGTTGAGCAATGCGTTGAAGCAAAGCAGACCACCGGCGACATTGGAGGCGGTCTTAAGACAACAGAAGCAGGCGAGGCTATAAGGCGGCGCCTCCACGCATCGGAATGACGTACTGCCGGCTTTGGTCCGTCAGCTTTCGCGCAGTGATTATTTTGGGAGAACCCGTCCGGCCAGAGTATTCGCCCCTCGCGTAGCCAGGCAGGGAAGCCGCTGATTTGCGCTGACTGCGTAACGCCGATTCGCGATCAGCGAGCCAAAGCCCCTCATCACGCGAAAGCGGACAGGCTAAAGCCCGCGGTACTTCGGGACACATCGGGCCTCAGTTCACTCTTCGCCGACCCTCAGTTTCCCGTGGCCGTTCTTCTTGGCTCGATTCCGAATTGAAATGCGATCGCTGTAGAGCGCGAGGGCTTTGGTCAAGTATTGTCTCGCCCGAGTTAGTCTCAGTCTTGTCGATGTGATTTCCAGCATTTCCTGTTTCACGTCATTCTCTACGGGAAGAAGCGAAGAGACGAACAGCGAGAAGGGCTCCGGCTCATCGGGGAAAGAAGGTGTCGGCAGCGAGTTCGATTCGTTCAACGACCTGATCGTGTCGATGAACTTCTCGGCCAGATCCCTGGATTCTTCGAAAAGCCTGGTGAGATCGTCTTCGAGATCGCTTTCGTCCCAAAAGGTCTCTACCCTGGCGATGAGAAACGGAACTATCTGCTTGAATTCGAGGACCTTGTATCTGACGGAACCGGTCGATAGAACGTTCATCCTTCCTTCATCCAACGGCATGACCGCGTTGATCGCAGCCTCGCAGCCGACGCTTCCAACGTGTGGCGCCGTATCTTCGCCGGCCGCCGCGTCGCTTCTATAGGAGAGCCCGAAGCGGTTATCGTTATCGATGGCGTATCGCATCATCGCCTTGTAACGCTCTTCAAATATGTGGAGAGGCAGGAGGGCTCCCGGGAACAGCACGGTGTCGAGCGGGAAGATAGGAATGACGTTCGACTTCTCGTTGAATTCAGGATCCACGGCGGTATTATACCACCGGCTGCTAACTCCACATA
>JAHFUG010000117.1 GCA_023265195.1 Blastocatellia bacterium
CCAGGAGGGAAATACGCGAATTCGTCAACAGACTCACGGAGGAAGACGCGCTGGAGGTGGATTTCTGCCTCAAGGTGGCGGCGATCGCCGTGAATTATCTGCGTGTGAGCGGCTTCGACGCCTGCATGGCGAATGATCACATAGAACTGCTGGGGCAACTGGGCCGAGAGCACCCTAACAAATGGTGCGGGGCATTGATTGCGAAGTTGCACAGGTACTGCGTTGATTCATACTCGGCGAAACCCGAAGGCTTGCTTCGCACTTTGCTCGAAGCTCACTCGCTTTTACGCGAGGCGCACACGGCCTTGCTCGCGGATCACCGAGACTGGCGGAAGGCGCAGGCTGCCTATGCCGAACGGCTCGGTATACCGTGCTCGTAACCAGTCTTCAGGGAACTCTCGCGGCTGCAAGATGTGATGTAGCCCGCGCGGGTTCTTTCCAAGCGTCAAGCGGCCGCTTTTCGGGTGCGATCAAGAGTGCGACAGAATCCAACCGCCGCGGAAGATCCGGGACAATTCTCTTGCTTGATCGGGACTCATCGCCTGGCTGATCACGACTGTAAAAAGAACCCCGATAGCCGTGTGCGGATGGTCCTGTCTACCCCGCGGAAGAGTCGGGGCTTCCAAAGACAAATGTCTGGACTTAAGGTAAGCGGATTCCTTCTCATCGAGTTTGTTGGGTGAAATGCGGCATCAGTTCGGAGTCAACTTGCGATCGCGTGGCGTCGCCTTGAAGGGACGCTTGATCAGTTCATAGAAAGCGGAATACTCGCGGCCTAAAAAACTTGATCGGTTTGTTAACTTTGGGGCGACCAAGGGGTCCTAGAACACAACGAATAGATCAGTACCGAAGAAACAAACCGCAAACCGCAAACCAGAAAACCAGAAACCAGATCAACTCATTCGCAAGCTTGTCGGTCAACTCACGCCGATGAACAGCAAACTCCTACAATCCAGTCGGTGAACTATGATCGTTTCCGAGCGATGAGACGCACCAACCGAGCCGTCACCGGTCACGCTGAGGCAAGGGACTAAGTATACTAGTTCACGAACCTCCGCAAGCGCACGCTGAGAGCGAGCCCTATGCAGGCGAACACCGAGATTATAGATGTGCCGCCCAAACTCATCAACGGTAATGGGATTCCCATAATTGGCATCAAGCCAACCACCATTCCTAGATTACAAATTATGTGAAACGTGAACAATCCGACGAAACCCATTACCATCATCGCTCCGGCCCGGTCACGGGAGCCGAGCGCAATCAAGCTGAGGCGCCAGATGAATATCGTGTATAGCGCAAGAATGAACAGTACGCCTATCAAACCCGTCTCTTCGGCGAGCGACGCGCCTATGAAATCGGAATAGGCGTATGGAAGGAATCCAAGGCGTCCTTGAGTTCCGTGAGTGATGCCCTTCCCTACGACTCCGCCTGATCCGACGGCGATCTCCGATTGGATCGTCTGATAACCGTACCCGCGAGAATTGACCTTTTCCGGGTTGATCACTACGTTGATGCGTTCTCTTTGATAGGGCTTGAGGTGGGGGTAAACGGCGAACAGCCCGGCTACCACGACGACAAGGCTGGCGCCAACCAGAACTTTGCGCATTCCCCCTAGAAACAAGAAGACTCCCAATATTGGTCCATAAGTAAGCACCGTGCCCGTGTCCTTTTCCAGAAAGATCAACATAACGGGGGGTATCACAATCGCGGTAAGAAACACGATGTCCTTGATCGTCAACCCGCCCTCGCGTTTCTGCGAGACGTACCGGGCGAGCATCAGGATCGTAGCCACCTTGGCAAGCTCGCTCGGCTGAACGCTGATGCCGGGGAGTCTCAGCCACGCTCTGTTTCCGTTAAGGGTCGCGCCGAGCGGCGTCAACACAAGAACCAAAAGCAGCAGTGCGGCGGCGTAAAAGAACGGCGCCGCTTCCACCATTATTTTTCGGTAGTCAGTAAAGGCGAAGACGCCGGCTACGATCACTCCGAGGACGAGGGCGACCAGTTGCTTCTTCCAAAAATCGGTCGTGGGAGATGCGCTGAAAATGCCAACGCAGCCGAAGAGCGTGAGCGCAACGGGCGCCAGAAAAACCGGCCAATCGAGATCTCTTAACGTCTTTCTGCTGAAATCGACCATTGAATCACTGCCTGATCTGGGTGGGCTGGTCGTTTTTTGCGAGCAACTCTCGAGCGACCGGATGGCCGAGCTTCTTCGAGTAGTAGCTGGCGAAGATCATCCTGGCCTTGGGCGCCGAGGTTCGGCCTCCCTGGCCGCCATGCTCAGTCAACACGACGACCGCAAGCTCAGGCTTCTGCTCGGTGTGGACCGGGGCAAAGCTTATGAACCAACCGTGATCTTGATGCGCCTTTGTTCTGACCTTCTCCTTGGCTATGACCTGGGCCGTTCCCGTTTTACCGCCGATGTTCAAGCCGGGAAGCGAAGCTGAGGCGCCCGTGCCGCCTTCATTGACCACTCCCCAGACAGCGTAGTTCACCGTTTCAACCGTAACCGGCGACAACTTTAGCGTGACTGCTTTGTTTTCGTATTTTTTCGCTTCGGCTTTTTCGGTTGGTTTGACTTCTTTCATCAAATGCGGAGTGTGAAACTCGCCGCCCATAATTATTCCGGACTCCGCCCGCAGCAGTTGAATTGGGGTCACGGCCACCGAGCCTTGCCCCACCGACGCCAACACGGTGTCGAAATCCTTCCAAACCGGATCGCGGGGATTCGTCTTGACCTTCCATTCCCGATCAGGGATGACTCCCGTTTTCTCGCCGGGCAAATCGATGCCGGTTCGCTGGCCCATGCCGAAACGAGCTACCCAGTCGTGAATCCGATCGACGCCCATTTTCAATCCGAGTCTGTAGAAGTAACCATCGCAGGAATGAACGACCGCATAGTGAATCTCCGGGGAGCCGTGACTGCCCATGCAGTGAACGAAGCGGTTCCCTACCTGAATGCCGCCTCCGCAGGTGAATCTGGAGCCGGTCGGCGTGATTATGCCCTCTTCAAGAGCCGCCGTGGTCATCATGACCTTCCACGTCGAGCCAGTCGGATATATCTCCTGAATCGATTTGTTAAGCAGCGGCTTGTTGGGATCTTTGGTGATGGCGCGAACCTCGTCTCGATTTTCAGCCGAGATGACGTGTTCAGCGAAGACGTTCGGGTCGAAACTGGGTTTGGAGACCATTGCTAGAATCTCTCCGTTCTGAGGATTCATCGCCACGGCGATCCCGGTCTGGCCTGTCACGTCGAACTGCTCTTCGGCGGCGCGCTGCAAATCGATATCCAGCGTCGTAACTATATCCTGACCCTTTATCGGATCGACCTTCTGTAACTCGCGGATCGTGCGTCCACGGCTATCGACGACCACGAGGCGTTTTCCGTTCTTACCACGCAGTATCTGGTCGTAAGTTCTTTCCAGGCCGGCCTGGCCGATTATGTCGCCGGGCTTGTAGCCCATTTCTTGAAACTTGGGCTCTTCAAGCTGAGTCGAGCTGATCTGGCCAATGTAGCCGAGCACCTGTGACGCAAGCTTGCGGTATTTGTAAATTCGTTGAGGCTGCTGCTCGGCCGTTATTTCGGGATGCTCGTACTCATGCGCGGACACCCACTGGCGGTCAGCCTGCGTTGCGTTTTGTTTCACCAGGACCGGCTGGGACTTGGGACGTTTGGGATCCGCGAGTTGCGAGACCACGTCCGTTCGATCGACGTTCAGATTCTCAACGAGCACCTTGACTGTTTCATCCAAGCCGGTCATCAGGTCGGGCGACACCACGATGTTGAACGCTGGCGTGTTGTCCACGAGCGGAACTCCGTTTCGGTCCAGTAAAGCGCCTCTGGGAGCGATGATTGGAATCTCGCGGATTCTGTTATTCTCTGCCTGCTGTTGATAGACCTGGTGATGCGAGACTTGAAGGACCCAAAACCGGATCGCCAGCGCCGCCAGCATCGCCATTATCAAATAGAGCACCGCCTTCAACCGGAGCTCGAAATTGAATTGCTCGTCTCTGAGGTTCGATTTACTCATAGAACCTCCGTTTTATCGTCATGCCGCCGGTATGCGGGAACACCCGGTCCAGCAACACAAAAAGAACAATGCACGCAACGGTATCGCCAAGCGCTTTGTACAGAGCGATCTTAAGCAATTCATCCGGACTGCTAGTGAACGGGCTCTTCTCGAGCAGTTTACATAGTGCCACGTACAACATGGTGTTAGCAATTGAAGCGACCACCGTAACTCCCACACGAACCAGCTTCTTCTCCAGCGAAAACCTTATACTCCCACTGGCGATGACGTACCCGAGAAGAGTAAGCGAAAAACCGCGCACCCCCAGCGTGTCTCCTCCCGCAATGATGTCCAACCCCAGTCCCGCGGTCATGCCCACGATCATTCCTTGTACAGGCGACCGCTGCAAACTGAAAAAGACCGTAATTACCAGCGGAAGCTCGACGTACTGAAAGAAAGCGAACCTCTTTGCGAATAGAATCTGCAGCAGCAGCGCGATAACGATGCTCGCGGCAATCTTAAAGGTCTGCACTCTTCAGATTCCCTCGCGATTCAAGTATAGACTTCGCCGGCGTCAAGGCTACTTAGCGCCCTCCTGGGTTTTAAGATCCCTGGGCTCGATGAGCAAAACGAATACGTGTTCGACCTTATCGACGGCAGCGGAAGGTCTGATGACGATCTTATGCCACGGCGCATTCGCATCGTTCTCGACCGACTCTACCGCGCCAACGGTGAGGCCCTTTGGATATATGCCGTCAAGCCCGGTAGTAACGGCCGTCTCTCCTACCTGAACGTCCACGCTAGCCGAAACATTTTTCATCTCGCAGCGTGAATTCTCCTGGCCCCTGATCTCGCCCATCTCTCTCGACTGCTGAAGCATCGCTCCCACGCCGGCATACCGGTCGGTTATCAGTTGAACGAAGGATACATTAGGCCCCACGTCTATCACGCGTCCTACTATGCCCAAAGATGTCAAAACGGGCATGTCCTTTTTCACGCCGTCCAGGCTCCCGCGATCGATCGTGAGCCTTCGAAACCAAATGGCGACGTTCCTCGAAACCACGTTGGCGGCGATGCTTTTGAACTGAGGCAACACGGGCAAGCCCAACTCGGATGCAAGGCGTTGATTCACCGCCGCCCTCTCGGCGGCCTCGTCTCTTTCCAGCGTCAGACGCTCGACTTGCTCTCTCAGTTGAGCGTTTTGCTCTCGGGCGCGCCTCAACTCGGCGAATCCGTCGAAGAAACCGGTAACCTTGTCAACGGACCATGACGCGCCTTTCGTCACGGGCGTCACGACGGCCATCACCCAAGTTCGCAGGATAGACTGCTCGCCGTTCGCGCTGCGCGCGTTCCACGTCATCAGAAGCACCTGAGACAACAGCAGCGCCCCTAGAATCCAGTGCGCCTTCTGCGGTGTAGCATTACTGCTCATAGACCGTGCCAAACGAGCGCTGGCGCCCGCGCGGGTTTGCGGCTGAAGCCACGTTCAATACCATGAATCGCGGCAAAGAACGACGTCCATCGCGGTGTAGTGTCATTGCTCAGCCTGCATCCGAGCGCAGGCGCATAACGTCTCATTCCGGCGCGTGTCACAGTCCGTGATGGATTATGGTGTTTTCCCATCCAACGCGGCTCAATAGCCCAAAATCCGCCAACATCTTTCCAGCGCCAAGCGCAACCGATGAGAGCGGGTTCTCGGCGAGCGAAACCGGAACGCCGGTTTCATGCATAAGCCTTCGATCCAACCCCTTCAAAAGGGCGCCGCCGCCGGTCAGAACAATCCCACGCTCGGCAATATCGGCCGACAATTCAGGCGGTGTTCGTTCGAGCGCCACTCGAACCGCATTGACGATAATCGTGATGGGATCGGCAAGCGCTTCTCGCACCTCTTCGTCGGTTATCGCGATAGTTCTCGGAACGCCTTCGATGAGGTTTCGGCCCTTTATTTCCATCTGGAGCTCTTCTTCGATTGGAAAAGCCGACCCCAGCTCGATCTTGATTGATTCGGCGGTCCTCTCCCCGATCAAGAGATTGTACTTGCGCTTTATGTACTGAATTATTGCTTCATCCAGCTCATTGCCGGCCACTCGTACGGCGCGGGAGTATACGATGCCGGAAAGTGAAATAACCGCAATGTCGGTCGTACCGCCGCCTATGTCCACGATCATGTTTCCGTAAGGCTCGGTGATCGGAAGTCCCGCGCCGATTGCCGCCGCCATCGCTTCGGCGACAAGGTAAACCTTCGACGCCTTCGCCCGATAAGCCGCGTCTTCGACGGCGCGCCGCTCGACCTGGGTGATCTCGCCCGGCACTCCGATGACTACGCGGGGTGAGACCCAGGATCGGCCGTTGTGGGCCTTCTTGATGAAATGCTGGAGCATCTTTTCGGTAACTTCGAAGTCAGCGATGACGCCGTCTTTCATAGGGCGAATGGCGACGATATTACCGGGCGTTCTGCCCAACATTTCCTTGGCTTCTTTGCCGACTGCTTCGACTTTGTTGGTTACTTTGTTGATCGCTACGATGGATGGCTCGCTTACGACAATGCCCTTGCCTTTTGCGTAAACAAGAGTGTTCGCTGTTCCGAGGTCTATTGCTAGATCGCTTGAGAAGGGATTAAAAAGATTTCTCATTCTCATCAGATTTTATTCTATTGGCTCCTTCTGAACGGTTGGTCATTTGGCCGCCGCTCGTTGCTCCATGCGCCCGTTTTTCGGAATCGCATGAGAAAGGCTTAATGGTGAATCGGGCAATTAGCAAGGCCCCGCGCATCGGATATTGATAAATCGAAAGTGGCTCTTCAGTTGAACTGTAAGCAAGAGGAGTTTTGGACCTAAAACTTCGCTGCGCCGATCCACAAGCCATCGTTGAGGCGCAAGTCCATTGATGGTTTGTAATCCCGGTCTTGACGCTCGGCCTCGCCTTGGAAACGCGTAGAACTCAACCCGCTTCACCCGCCCATCCACTCTTGCAAGTCCAAATTCAAACTGAATTACCAAAGAGACGGAATTTATCACGCAGCCTCGGAAAGAAGCAAGGAAATTAAAGGAATTATGGAGCTTAGCGGGAACAATACTGGTTTCGAGAGGCGATCGCCAGGGCCGGGCTGCCGAGGTTTGACAGTTCGGTTTTGCTGCCCGTATAATCACAGACTTTTCTTCAACGATACTTTCGACGGAGGGGCGCACATCGTGGCTTTTGCAGTCATTGAAAGCGGTGGCAAACAATTCAAGGTCACCCAGGGAGACATCGTCAATCTACCATCGATAGAGAAGCAGGTAGGCCAGTCAGTGGAATTCCACGTCTTGGCGTACGGTGGTTCGGACGGTGTTTCGATCGGATCACCAAGCGTTGAATCGGTCAGAGTCACCGGGACCATTAACGGGCACGGCCGGGACCGAAAAGTGATCGTCTTCAAGAAGAAACGCCGCAAACAATACAAGAAGACGCACGGGCATCGGCAGAACTTCACTTCCGTGCGGATAGATTCGGTTGGTTGAAGGAAGTTCAAAACGGCGGAGCGTCGGTCACGGCCTGACGCGCGCCCGTTGAACGACTACAAGACAGGAGAAGGATCATGGCGCATAAGAAGGGTGTAGGTAGTTCGCGAAACGGACGGGATTCCAACGCCCAGCGGCTCGGCGTCAAGCGGTTTGGCGGCGAACTTGTAACGGGAGGAGCGATTCTGGTCAGGCAGCGTGGAACCAAGTTCAAGCCTGGTCATAACGTTGGAAGAGGTTCCGACGACACCTTGTACGCACTTGGGCCGGGCGTAGTAAAGTTCGAAGAGAAGGGTCGCAAAGGCAAATTCATCAGCGTATACCCGAATTGAGACCTCGCGGCCGCGCCAGGCCCAGACAGCCGTCCGCACGGTTGACGGTCGGAGATGTTCAGCCTTCCAGTAATACCGGCCCGTAAACATATCGTTCGCCGCGGTGGAGTTGGTGATTCAGGCGGCGGTTCCGGGTCAACCATCAATGCAGTTCATAGATCGTGCCAGGGTCAAAGCTAAAGGCGGGAACGGCGGTAACGGAGTGACCGCCTTCAGACGGGAGAAGTTCGTCCCAAGGGGCGGCCCTTCGGGCGGTGACGGAGGACGAGGTGGTTCCGTCTTTATGGAATCAACCGATCAGTTAAACACTCTACTGCAGTTTCGCCTCAATCCTGAATTCCGCGCCGGCGGCGGATCGCACGGCGAGGGCAGCAACAGACACGGACAGGATGGCGAAGACGTGATTATCCGAGTGCCCGTCGGGACCCTCGTAATCGATCAAGACAGCGGAGAGACTTTGCACGACTTTTCGAAAACCGGGGAGCGCGTGTTGATCGCCCGAGGAGGCCGCGGGGGAAAAGGAAATGCGCGCTTTGCGACGTCTACGAACCGCGCGCCGCGACACCACGAAGACGGCCAGCCAGGAGCCGTCGCCAATCTTCAACTCGAGTTGAAACTAATCGCCGACGTGGGTCTGGTCGGATTCCCAAACGCGGGCAAGTCGACCCTGCTTTCGAGGATTTCCGCGGCCCGTCCAAAGATCGCCGATTATCCGTTCACGACTCTGGAACCTAATTTGGGTGTCGTCAGTTGGGACGATGAAAAGACGTTCGTGGTCGCGGACATCCCCGGACTCGTTGAGGGAGCGCACGAAGGCGCAGGGCTCGGACTCGATTTCCTCCGCCATATTGAACGCACTTCGCTGCTGGCTCACGTCGTCGATGTCTCTTCGGCCTCCGGCCGCAGCCCGGCGGACGACCTCCTCACCATCGAAAACGAGCTTCGAAGTTACAAGGCGGACTTAGGGGAGAAGCCGCGGATCGTTGTCGCATCAAAAATGGATGCGCTTGACGATCCGTCGGGATTGGAGTCACTCAGAAGCCTCTGTAAAGAACGCGGGCTCGAGGTTGTCGAAGTTTCTTCGGTAACCGGGCTTGGCGTTTCCCTGCTGATTAGAACTCTTGGCGAACAGATAGAAAGGACGGCGTCCGCGGTCCGGCCAGACGGTCGCGTCCTGGCGGAGAGCGTCGAGTAATTGGCTCCTCCGGCTGCCGAGTTGCGGCAAGTATGGTTTCCAAAGAACGACGCATAGGCGTGTATGGAGGGACGTTCGACCCAATCCACAGCGCCCACATCAAGGTCGCGCGCGCGGCCTTGGACCAATTCGGGCTGGACGAGTTGTTAGTCGTGCCCGGAATCCGGCCGCCGCACAAGCAAGCGGGAGGCGTGCTTGACTCGTATCACCGATACGCGATGGCGGTGCTGGCGACTCTCGACGCGCCGCGGATAGTCGTATCGACTATGGAGATCAATGAACCTTGCATGCCGTACACTTTCGAGACGATTCGAAGGCTGAGATCATCGATTGGATCGAACGCGCGCCTATTCTTCATAATGGGAGCCGACTCCTACCTCGACTTCGGAGACTGGAAAAGACCGGATCTGATTCTCGCCGAGGCTAACTTGATAGTTGTCATACGAGGCGGAGTAGACGGCGTTAAACCAGTGAACACAGCGTGCCTGCCCGGCGAGATTCGGCTAATTGATTTGAGAGACAAGGGAGCTCGGGTGGATTTCAGCTCCGACCTCCGAAGCGGAACAGTTTTTTTGACGGACTACGGCGCCGGCGAATTGTCATCTTCCCTGGTGAGGAAGCGGGCCGCCGCGGGAGAGGCGATCGACGGCATGGTCTCGCCGGCGGTGATGACTTACATCGCAAAATACCGTCTGTACCAGCGCGAAGTATGACCTCCGGCGCGCATTGTGGAGATGAAATGAGCATCAGTCCGAACGAGGAACCAACGGCGGAAGCCGCGCCTGAAATACTTGTCACGGCGATAAGAGCGGCTTGCGACAAAAAGGCCAGGGAGGTCGTCGTCCTCGACCTTCGCAAGGTGGCGTCGTTCACCGACTACTTTCTGATCAGCACCGGCGCAAGCACCCGGCAGGCGCAGACAATATCCGACGCCGTCGAACAGGCGTTGCGGTCGGCCGGGCGCCGCCCGATGCACAGAGAAGGCTATAGCAACGGCGAGTGGATTCTGCTAGACTACGGCGATTTGATCGTACATACATTCGTCGAGGCCACCAGAAAGTTTTACGATTTGGAGCGCCTCTGGCGGGACGCGGATCGCGTGCCTTTGGACCCAGACGACGAAGGCAAGTGAAATTAGAACCCTTCAGGTTCAAGAAGCAGCAAGAGCCAATTCAATATGCAGCTTGTAACCAACTCGGCGGCGATGAAAAACGTGTCGGATGTAATCGACCGCGTGGCGGCTACCGATGCCAACGTGTTGGTGATCGGCGAATCTGGAACAGGCAAGGATATTGCAGCGCAGTCCATTCACGAGCGCAGCCAGCGCCGGGATCGTTCGTTCGTAAAGATTGATTGCGCCGCTCTGCCTGAAGATCTTCTGGAATCCGAGCTGTTCGGCTACGAAAAGGGAGCCTTTACCGGAGCTTTCGAGGGCAAACCTGGCAGGTTCGAGGCGGCGAATGGAGGCACGCTCGTGCTGGACGAGATAGCCAGCATAAGCTCCTCGTCGCAGGCCAAGCTGCTCCGAGTGATAGAGGAACGCATCTTCGAACGGCTGGGCGGGAAGCAGTCTATTTCGATCGATGTTCGCATAATTGCGCTTGCCAACATAGACCTCAAGGAGGCGGTAAGGGCTCGTGTTTTCCGGGACGATCTTTACTACAGGCTCAACGTGGTCACGGTCGCGATGCCCAGGCTGGCCGAGCGGGCGGAGGACATCGGCCCGCTCGCCTCGCAGTTCGCCCGCCATTTTGCGTCCCGCGGCGGCCACAACGGTATTAGGATTTCGAGCGAAGCGCTGAAATCACTTGCCGAATATGACTACCCCGGTAACGTACGCGAGCTTAGAAACATCATCGAACAGGCCGTCATGGCGTCCGACGGCGAGACTATTGAAATCACGAACTTGCCGGAGTACTTGCGCTCCGCGGCCCGGCTAATGCAATCGAAGCAACGCAAGCCTTCGCTGGCGGAGATAGAAGCCGTTTACATCCGAGAGGTGCTCGACTTCACGAGGGGGAACAAAACCAGATCGGCCGAGATACTCGGCATAAGCAGAAAGAACCTCTACGAAAAGATGCGAAGGTATGAGATAGGAAAGCTTAGACCCCTCAGGGACGAGTGAGTCAAAGATGAAACTGCGCTTTGTCTGGGTTGGAAAGACCAAGAGCGCGCCGATCAGATCCCTGCTGGATGACCACCTCGAGCGGTTGGCGAGATTCACCCGCGCGGAGGTCGTCGAGTTGCGCGATGGGAATGGAGAAGGAGGGGCGGCGCTCGATTGCGAAGGAGAAGACATCTGCAGGCGCGTGGAAAGCGATCCGTTCGTCATCTTGTTGGACGAGCGCGGACGCAGTCTCACGTCGGCGGAGTTGGCGGCGTTCCTGGAAGACAAGATGTCGAAAGCGCTCAAGCAAGTGACCTTCATAGTTGGAAGTCATGACGGCGTCGCGGATTGCGTTCGGGCGCGAGCCGATATGGTTCTCTCTTTGTCCCGGATGACTCTTACTCACGAAATGGCGCGATTCGTCTTGATGGAACAGGTTTACCGCGCGCATACAATCATTCGGGGTTTGAAATATCAGAGGTGAACGGTTGAGAGAAAACAGGGAAGGCACTAGAATCTATCCTTTGCCATAAAGGATCTATTGCATCGGGAGCTATTGATGGACAAACGAAAAATAAAACAACTGGAAGCGAAACTTCAGGGTCAACGCGACCTATTGCTGGGAATGGTCGAGCGCACCGAGGACTACGGAAGGGAAGCTAATCGGGATATCAGTCAGGATCCGGCGGATCAGGCGTCGAACTCCTACACAAAGGAATTATTATTCTCTCAAAGCACGAACGAGCGGAACATATTAAGACTAATCGAAGAGGCTCTCGATAGAATCACCGAGGGCAGCTACGGCGAATGCGTGAACTGCGGCCAGGACATCCAGGCCAAACGGTTGGAAGCGCTTCCCTGGGCGCGCTACTGCATAAAATGCCAGGAACTTCAGGAGCAAGGATCCCTGGTCGAGGAAGAGGTTTAACCGTCCTATCTATTAGGCTCCTAACGCGTCTCGAGGTCTCCACTGATCCTCGATAAACCGGTTCTTCAACTCTACCCATTATCAAGCCCGCCGGCCGGGAGAGACCTAGCTTGCTTGCGCAGGGACTGAGGATAATACGAGACGGCTTGATCTCGCTGGCTTACCCGGCCGACTGCCAGGTCTGCGGCGAGGCCGTGGAAAGCTGGGACGACGGAGTGGCCTGCGCCAAATGCTGGTCGAATCCAGCCATCACCAAGCTGTTTGATCGAGACCTCTTGTGCGCGAAGTGTGGAATCCCGGTCCATTCATTGCGCAATGGCTCGTTGACGCCAGCACCCGGCTCGGAGGCCGGTGCGCGAGAGCGACGGTGCGGCTCGTGCTCGGACAGGCCGTTTCAAGCCGCCCGCGCCTGTGGCGGCTACTCGGGAGCCATCGAGGTCTCCATTATCGCCTTGAAGAGCCACTCTCATCTATGCAGCAGGCTGCGAAAACTGATCGTTAAAACGTATCTGGCCTCGGAGCGCGCGCTCAGTGCCGACGTGATCGTCCCGGTCCCACTGCATCCACTTCGGGAGAAAGAACGCGGCTTCAATCAGGCTCATTCAATCGCAAAGGCGCTGGCCCGGCGCTCGGGGCTTCCCATCGCGCGGCGCGGTCTGAAGCGAGTGAAGAACACGGCCCGGCATCGATTCGGAATGGACGCGCAGGATCGGTTGAGATCGGTTGCGGACGCATTCGAGGCGGCGGATTCCCAATTGGTTCGCGGGGCCGGCGTGCTGATTGTCGATGACCTATTCACAACTGGAAGCACGATCAGCGCCGCTTCCTCGGCCCTGCTCGAGGCTGGAGCCAAGTCTGTCAGCGTCTTGACCGTAGGAAGAGTCCTCTAGTCGCGCATACGGCATCCCGAATGGCGAAACCCGCGAAAGGCGGAACGCCGGCTTCCTGCGCAAACATTTCTTCACAACACCTCGAACAGCGCTCTCGCCGCGCTCGATCCGTCGGCGGCGGCAAAACCGAATACGTTGGTCCGCCGTTAATTGTGTAAACCGAGCGGGCGGCTCACGAGGGTTCTGACCTCCGCCGCTGATTAATTCTTCATGTCTTGACTGGCTTCCATCTCTAATACACAATTCGCCAATGACTCCAAAAGAAGCGTTGGATCAACTGGCTCGTGCAGCCGCCGAATTAAGGAACCAGCTTGAATACCTGCGTGAGATAGGCGTCAACGAACTTACCGCGAGATCGCGCCCCCCGGCCGCGCGGTACTCAGCCAAGAATGAAGTTCCGCTTGCCGATTCAACAGGTGAACACGCCGCGTCGCCAATTTCAATTTCTCGGGGCAAGCAGCAGACTTTTTTCAGCGAGATAGGGAACCCATCGAACGGTACGCAGGATTCGTCGCTCGAGTCAATTCGAGCCGACATAGGCGAATGCACGCGGTGCAAGCTCAGTCAGAATCGGACGAACATAGTGTTCGGCGAAGGTAGCCCTCAAGCCAGGCTCATGTTCGTGGGCGAAGGCCCGGGCGCGGATGAAGACCGAACCGGCCGGCCCTTTGTTGGGAGGGCCGGTCAACTCCTCGATAGAATGATCGAAGCGATGAAGTTCAAGCGAGAAGAGGTCTACATCGCAAACGTAGTGAAGTGCCGGCCGCCGGGCAACCGCACCCCGGAACGAGACGAGGTGTCAACTTGCGAGCCGTTTCTTTTTCGCCAGATCGCCGTCATCAAGCCAGCCGTAATCGTAACCTTGGGGCTGCCTGCCCTCCAGTGCCTATTAAAGACAAGCGAATCGATATCGAGGGCGCGTGGAAACTGGCGTGAGTGGAATGGAATCAAGGTGATGCCTACTTTTCACCCTGCGTACTTACTTCGTTCGCCTGACAAAAAGCGCGAGACGTGGGAGGACCTATTAAAGGTAATGCAGTTCCTTCTAAGCTCGACGTGATCCGCGGTGTAAAATGTGTTCCAGTGAGGCTTCGCCGCGACTTCTCCCGCAAGTCACGGCGAAAGTCGGCTCCACAACCACCTGTCTTATTAGACCTGTGGGTGAGTCTGCACTCTCGACGCCCGCATCTTGAGGAAGCAATCGCGGCAATAGACGGGACGTCCTTGGGTCGGCTTAAACGGAACCGTGGTCTCCACCGCGCAAAGCGCGCATTGAACCGTCACGACCACACGCTCTCTGGCTACCTGACCGCCATAGGTTCCCGTGCTCGCGGCTATTCGTTCGTTTTTTTTCTGCTTGCAGAGCTTGCATCTTTTCGGATCATTCTTCAGGCCTTTGTCCGCGAAGAACAGTTGCTCTCCCGATGTAAAAACGAACTCTTCACCACAATCGATACACCTCAGCACCTTATCCAAGTACTCGTACACTGTGGGCCTCCTCGTCGTCCGTTCTACGAATGGTTATTAAGAGCGATAATGCCTGATTGGAATACTGAGGGCGTGTGTAGACAATACGGGCGCATTCCACTTAATAGAAAAACCGAGACTCATTCGGACGACTTACCTCCCAGTAGTCGGGCCTACGAACCTGACTCCAAACATTCTCTATTTCTGTTGTTATTCTTGCCTGGCTTCAAAACTTCGACTAGCCAGCCATTATCGCCTGATTTGGCTTGGTGTCAAGCAATTTGTGGGAATACTCGCCATAGAATAACCCGTTCAGGCCGCCTATCCCGTGGTTTGCGTCACGGGCTACGGTACGTTGCTATGTAAAGGCCAAATTGGCTGCTCTCATAAGTGACGATAGTCTGTGACAGAGAGTTCGGTCCCCACCATTCAATGCTCCCAACGTACCTGCATAGTGATGCGTCCTCCCTATCGCCCGCTCCTCTTGTCCTGACCCTGTTCCCTTTCCACTGCTCCCTTTCCAGTTCTCCCTTTCAGACTTCCTCCTGTTCCCTTGCTCCCTGCCTCCTGTCCCCTGTCCCCTGTTCCCTGTTCCCTGTTCCCTGTTCCCTGTCCCCGTTGACTCGCCATCTCGACACAGCTAGTGTTCGTCCATCAGGTTTTTTCGGGAGGTCATATGTCGCATCGCGGCGATCTAACGGAGCGAATGGTGCTGATTCCATTGCTGCTAGCCGAGCGACCCAGATCGCAGAAAGAGCTGACGTCGAGATTCAGCGTCAACCGCAAGACCATTAAGCGAGACATTGATGTTCTATCGCTTCACTATCCAATTGAGGAAGAGATCCAGGGACGCGAAGTGCAATATGGCTTCAGCGACGGCTACAAGTTCAAGCCGCCTCCGCTCACTCCTTCCGAGCTTGCGCCGCTCTTGCTCGCGCAAGAGTCAATTGCGGCGACTGGTTTGACCGCGTTTGGATCGCCGTTCGCGGAATTCATCAACTCGATGCTTGCGAAGGTCAGGTCGTCATTGCCCCAGTCGCTTCGCGAAAGACTCGACGCCCTGGCCTCCGTGTTTGGCACCGCGGCCGCTCCTGCAAAAGATTTCGCCCCTCACGCGGAGACCATTGAGCGTTTGACTAACGCCGCGGTCGCCCGCCATCGCCTATCCGTACGCTACTACTCGCTGAACGAGGATAGAGTGACTGATCGTGACGTGGATCCTTACTCGGTCTACTTCGACCCGGATGGCGCTACGCTGAAACTGATAGCCTACGATCACCGGCGCAAGGAAATATCTCCGCTGGCGATAGACCACATTCGATCGCTTCGGGAAACTGGAGACTCATTCGAGCGCCCAGCCGGCTTCGACCTGCGCGAATTCCTCGCCGAGAACTGCTTTAACGGGATTCACGGGGAGCCGATACTGGTTCGTCTGCGCGCGCATGGCGTGACCGCGCGCATCTTCGCGGAACGCACGTTTCACCGCTCCCAACGCCAGATCGAGCGCAAGCCTCACACGGCCGATGACGATGAAACGACCACCATAGAGATGCGCGTGGCCAGGGGCCGCGGACTGGTTCGCTTTATCCTGAGCTGGTCGCCGGACATCGAAGTGCTCGCCCCCGACGAGGTGATTAAACAGGTGGCGGACGCCCATCGCCGTTCCCTCGCATGGCGAGAGCATGAATGACAAGCGGGCGAGCGAGTGATCTGCCTCCTGCGCAAAACCGTGTTTTGTGCAATCAGTAGCGGCTTGCCTCCAATCAAATCCCCGGCTGGAAGCGAGAGTGTGACCCTGCAATCCGCGCCTAACGTGGCGGCCTTGAGACGATCATAAGGCTTTTACCTAACGCCGCGGGTGGAGTCCCGGAGACGATTGCCGCCCATCCAAACCGGCGCCGCCGCCTTGCCGCGGATTGGAGTATTTTTCGTGACCCATCCAACGCAATTTTTTTTCTACCAACCTATGATCTGTCCCCGTACTTGACCGCTTTCTACATTAGTATGTCCCCGCGGGCGCGTAATGAATCCCAACGGCAGACGACAAGTTGGGTTCCAGCGCTAAACCAGGTTCAAGCGGTCTTTGAAGTGATTCGCGGCACGTTTTAGGCTACAGCGGCGACTGTGGGCTTCGACAATTCCAACGGTAGTTAGCTTGCGCCTGAGGCGAAACATTTACGCCTAGGTCGAGATGGTCAAGCTCAAGCCAGGTTGTGGCGATGCTCAAGTAATACGCCAGACGCGATGAGGAACACGGCCACAACTGAGTGTCATTGTTCCCAAGCCGACCAGTAACGCGAAGAAAATTCCCTGAGGCGGGAGTCGCATTGTGATTGCGACAGGTTGAATAGGAGGGACAGCCAAAGCATGTTCAACATAGCCCCCAAAGCCCCGTGACTCATTCCGTCGGCGGAAAGAAATATGGAAAACAGCACCGGCGAGGATGACAGAAGCCCCCGAGAGCCCGTGAGCGGGCGACAGGTAACCTGCGAACCTGTCGCCTGCCCTACGGGCGATTAGTCAATTCTAAGGTTCGAACTGAGTCTTTGGGCGCTTCTTGACCGAATTCATTCTTCTTATTAAGACAGATGGTGACATCGAGCCTCTTATACACAGAGTAAGGGCTGCTCAAGTGATGCACGATCTTTATCATCAGGAGCAGGGCGCAATGGCGAGAAATTCAGGGCATGGCTTTCGCAAAGGTTCCGTTGATAGTCGAACCCAGACCCATAACAGTAAAAACAACCGATGGGTAGAACGAAATACGAAGACTGAGCAATTCAAGAACGTCAAATCCGATGATAAGCCTTTCAAGGGCGTGGCCAAAGAAGTGGACAATAGACGCAAGTAGCCCATAGAAGAGCCCGAAAGGACTCTGGTTTGAGTGCTATTAGACTTGTCCCTTCCATCAGAGACTAGTATATCGTTTCATTAAAACATATCTACTCACCGTGTAGGGTCTCGAACTTCTTCCAGCGATGAACTACAGGGGCTTCGTTAATTTCGGCGACGCCTTTCAGAATTCGATCCCGTAATTCCTTCCAAGACTGAACGCGAATGTGTTTCAAAAAG
>JAHFUG010000492.1 GCA_023265195.1 Blastocatellia bacterium
AGCCGCCAAATCGGCGGCTTTGTTTTATCTACACTTTCATCTACACCTTCCCTAAGTTAGTTTGAGAACTTGAAGAGCCCGGCGCCTCTCTATCCAACGAGATACCTGATTGGGCGGCGCAACGTTGTGTTTCGCCTCTTTTGTCCGATTCTTGGTAGGTAGAGAATCTTAGGCGTAATGACCTCTCGATATAGAGATCTGGCCGTGCTTGACGGCCTTTCAAGAATTGCGTACGCCCGGATGATCGGCTCCTCGTAAATCGTGAGAGGACCCTCCAGGGGTGGATCCGTGCTGCTGCCCTATCGGTCAGACAAAGGTGAAAAGCGATCCTTCAATGCGAGAACAAGAGAGCATAACGAACAGTGTTAAGTTGCCTCTACCATTCGGCCCACGCTTCGTCCCCGAAAGGACGCGAGCAAAAGGGTTCTTCGAGGATGTCCTCGTTCAGGTCGAAGAGCAAGGCTGTCAGCGCCGCGTTGCGGAAGTAGCTGCCGCCTCCGAAGAAGACCGGTTGCGGCGGATTGAGACCCTCGAACGCCTGCGGATCCCAGTTTTTCGCGGACCAATACGCTGCGGAGACCGAGCCACCGTTATCGAGAAGCACGGCCGACTCCGCGCCTAGTTCCTGGTGCACGCGCCCGTGATCATCGAGTGATCCGGTCATCATCAGCGAGACTATAGCGCCGTCGCGGCGAAGCCCGAGCGAACTGTGCAAATAACCTTGTTCTAACTGTAAGGCGCGCCTCGCGGCAATCTCGTTCAAAGCTGAGGCTCGTGTCTTCACGTCCTTGTCCAGGTTCTTCATGAAGGACTGCATCAGCTCGTCGTGGGCATCCTTGTGCCATCGAAACTCGGGAAACATTTCGGTCTGCCAGCTTTCCCAGAGTAGATGGTAGATGTGGCGCAAGTCATAAGTCATCGCCGCAAGCAAGCTGATCGGGGGAGTATCGCCATGAAACAATACAGGCTGCCCGGTTACGGCCCACTCGACAGATTCTGAACTCTCTCCGTTCGCGACAATGCTCCCATTCGATTCCTGGAATCGAAGTTTCTGTATTACCAGTTTTCCTGACGCCAATCCGCAGAGCGCGGTATAAATTGTCGTTCGCCAGGGCTCGTCCGAGCGGTGGATGAGATTGCCATGCATCCAGAGCGGCAGTAAGAGATTCTGAAAGGAGTTGCGTGATCCGAGCATGAGCACCGTCCGGCGGGCATCACGATCGGGAGGGCTCAAAGACTCGAGATAGCGTTGAGCATGGACGTGATAGGCAGGCTTGTATGATGCAGGCACGTGACTGATCGCCTTGTTGACGCCGCCGTGTCTGACAAAGCCCGCGCGGGCGGGATTAGTCAAATCCATCAATGCTTCCACCGATGGCATTATGCAGCGCGCGGTGCGGAGGCAAGCCTCGGGAATGTCGATGACCGTCTTGTACCTTGCGACTGCTCTTCTGTATGGCTTTGTGGATTGGTTTTGCATTCGAGCAAATTACCTTCATATCGTAACTCGGTCAACTAGCTTTGACCGGCAGTCTGCTCGTTGCGTTTTCGGGTGAGTTTTGCCTTCGCGGTATTGCAAATCGTGCCGCTTTTCACTTAGGATGGCGCAGAGCTGACATGAGCTTTGGGGCCGGCAAAGCTCTATTATCCGCGCCGAGACTTGTGACACTTTCCTTTTCGGCCTGTTTTACGGTTCCTTGCTTGGCGACACTGGCATTAAGGGACACTCTGTCTCTTACGGTTTGCAATTAATCTCTTCGAGAGAGGTGCAATTAGATCCTGCGCGGTTTGGGCCGACATCTGAAGATGGCTCGGAATTAAGGAGGGTCAATAATGACACAGCGAACGCTACCCCCGAACGGCCTCTTGATCCGATCGCTTCGGGAGGCGAGGGGACTCACTATAGAACAGGCCGCCGCGCAGGCTGGCTACGCTGCTCGAACCTGGCGCCGGCGCGAACTCGGGGAACCGGCCTTCCGAAAAACTATCGAAGACGTGGCGGCACTGCTCGAGGTCGATCCCGAAGTGATCACTCTGGACCCTTCGTTTGGACCGCGGTCGGAAATCGATATGTTTGGCCTGAAAGGTGTGGGCTCCGCCTTATTAAGCATCAATTCCTCGCAGCTTAAAGCATCCGCAGCCGAGATAATGTACGGATTGGCGGTTCTACTCGACATGTGCGGAGAGGCTGATTCGGCTGCGGCGCTCTGTGAATCGCTTGCCGCAATCACACCGAACCCGAAGCAACGCGCGGCAGCTTTGATACGGCTGGCGGCGATCAATGAGCATCGGAATATAGCCGAACGCGTATTGAAGATTCTGGACAAGCTGGAGAAGGAACTCAAGGCCCAATCCCCGCCCGATCTGAACCTCTTGAATTGGGGCCGGTATCAAGCTGGCGTCCTACGTCTGGCCGTCAATCGAATTGACGAAGCGGAAGAGACGTTAGAGGACGTGGCTCACAATGCTCCCGCCGCGGAGCAGAGGATATCCGCGCGGCATCAGTTGGGGATCGTGGCCCTGCGGCGTGGAAATTACTCGGAGGCGCGACGCCTATTTAATGCCTGTCTGTGCGAGCGTCCGGCCAGCAGTTTCCGGCGCGCGTTTGATTATCGCCGGATTGGAGAAGCGAGCGCGCTAGACGTCCGCAAGGGCGAGGCTATCACCGCTCTGAAAGCAGGTATCAGAGTCGCGCAAAGAGCCGGCTTCGAGCGCTACGTTCAGGAGATTCTCAAGACCGCTTCCAGGCTAGGACCTTGACTCTGATCCGTCGTGGCAGCGCGTAATTCCCTCGCAAGCGCAAATCCCAAGCATCGCCTCTCCTTTGATAAAGGGAAAGCGATCTGCGAGGTGTCGAAACAATGCTGCAGTCTCTTAAGCGCGCGCGGCAGCAACGGCGGTTCGTCCAGCCTGATTTAGAGTACGCCCTGGATCAATTGTGAAGGAAAACAAATAGCGATGAATCATCCTAATGCCCCTGAGTGGTGGTCGCGCCTGCTTCCATCCATCGAATCGACCTTCGATAGAATCATTGGCGAGGAGTTCCAAGATCACGCCCCTGATCTCGTGGGGGCGAAGGAAGTAGCTAAGAGACAACACGTCGGACAGACCAGAGAAGGAGGCGGGCCTTATGTCATTCATCCTCTTCGCGTGGCGATATCACTTATGCGAGAGATGATGGTTAAGGATCATCTTCTTATCGTGACCGCCTTGCTGCACGACGTGGTTGAGGACTCCAACTACTCAAGAGAACAGTTGGCTAAGGAGTTCGGATACGAGGTCGCTGACCTTGTTGTATTGTTGAGCCGCCTCGCCGACGAGAAACGCCCGGAGCATGGAGATTCTTTCGATTCAACGTACTTCAACCGAGTTCGTGAGGGCGGAGAACGCGCCATTCTTCTCAAGACCGCCGACAAAGTGGACAACCTGCGCGACGCGCTGTACCACCCGAAGAAAGAGAAGAGAAAAGTGCTGATTCAGGAAGCCACCGCCGTCTATATTCCGTTGATAGAATCGCTCTCCGACAAAAAGCTTCAAGAGAAGCTGAAATCGCTCGTATCGGCTGCCGTCGGCGGTCACAGTCTGAAGTCGCTCATCAGTCTAATCGACGCCGGCGCTCACAGCGCGAACCCCGGTGAAAGAGTAATTGTTCCGGCGGCTTGTCTTGATGATCCGTTGCCGTTGCTTCATTACCTTCTGTTCAATCCTGGTCTGGATTGCTGGTTCAGTGACGATGGCGTGGGGCTGACCCGGACCGGTCAGTCCTCGTTGGAAATCGCGTCCAACGTCGCTCGCAAATATGCACAGATGATCGACGCCGGCCGCGTGAAGGAGCTGCTAAAAGTGGCCGGTGTTCCGGATCAGCTAGCCGTTGACAGGAATCGACCGCACTGGACGAGGGCGGCGGCACAATTCCGGGAGATTGCCAGATTACTTGAAGGGCCCGCCGTCCCATGGTGCACGCCGCTGCTGACACCGACCTCTGCCCCGTGGTTACTGCTACTGGTCCACTCGGTGCTGCTGCGGCCCGCGAACTGGATATTCCCGATGTGGCATCGGGACTACGGCGCGGCGCTGGCGCAAAACCTTGCGCTGAATCCCGAGCAGAGCCCCTATGCGTCGAGCCAGGACCTCTCGCGAATTCCTCTTTTCCACGAGTTCATTCGCTTCTTGCTGATTAGCCGCGAAGCATTTTGGAGAGTATTGAGCGCCGCTGGAACAAGAGCGCGGGCCGAGTCTGTCTTCGATGCGGCGCCTTCCCGAATTTCGGCCGAGACGATGTGGTCGGCGCGCTTTCTTAGTGAGTATCTGGACGTCATCGCAAAGATGGAGCGGCAGAAGGAAGGCTCGGCCATTGCTGAAGAGTTGAAGCCGTTTTGGGAGGCGCTGGTAAAGGAACATTTCAATCCGGCAGCTTTGCCGGATGTGGCTACGCTTGGCACGCTCGAATGCAATGACAATGGAGGATCGGCGGCAGGTGGGCTGGTTGAGTTTCAAGGGCTCGAAGAAGTCCGCAAGCTGTTCGCGGAAGCAAGGCTGTCGAATGAGTTCTGCATTCTTCTGCGCCTCCTGGTCAGTCATTGCGACTCGAGCGGCGGACCCTTGGACCGGTGGGTCTCTTTTGATATCTCCGAGTTCCAAAAACGCTTTCGTGAGTTGTTTGCCAGCGGGGCTCTGTCAAATCTCAACACAACCGCTCGATTCGAGGATCTTAAGAACTGTGGTATTCGAACAACTGATATTCGAACCACCGCGGAGACCGGCGCAGGCGCTTTCGTGTTGAAGGTTTTTCCGGCGAAACGGTTCGCTCTTAAGGATCGCCTGCCCGAAATCTCGGATGCCGACCTGAAGAGTATTGCCGACGCGGACTACTCGGCGGCGGCTATCTTTGACGCACTCGTGTTGGAGCGGATGAAATCCGATGATCCAGTCTGGGTTCCGCGCGTGTACAGAATACTCGATACGATCGAAGACCTGGATCCTGAAGGGGTGCAGACCATCGACATTACCCTTCACGGTCCTACCGAAGGTCCAGTTCGGAAGCAGGAGGCGCGCAATGACAGGGCGCGCTTCAAGGCTTTCCTTCCCCTCCCAAGTAGCGCCGATGAGCCAATCGAGTTTCAAAATCTAAGGAAAAAGATCGTAGCGCAATACATAGTGACGCAGATCTACAACCACGGAATCACGCGGCGCATACTATCGGCGGGCGTTCAACGCGCGGAGCTTGATGCGTCCACCGTTGCCCACGGATTCACTGATGAAAGCCTCTTGAGCATGATCCTGGATGCGGAAAAAGAGCTAGGCTTACGACAAAAGTATGGGAGCTTTATCGAGAGCTTCAATTACTCGCCCTTTCGCATTTCAGGGACCGAACAGCGCCAAGCCGACCTCCCGTTCGGCGTCGCCGACATGCGGGCTGGCCTCTTCTTGGGAATTGA
>JAHFUG010000493.1 GCA_023265195.1 Blastocatellia bacterium
GAGACTTTTTCACCACCAAATCTCGCCAAAGTCACTTCGAGAGACTAGGAGGAAAATCATGCGAAACCTGAAACAGGTTCCGGGTTGGCTAACGCTGATAAACGGTACGTTGCTGTTGCTTACTCTTGCCGACACCGAGCGTTATACCGTTCGAGGGGCGACGCCGGTCGATGCAGATACGAATGCGCCTCCTCAGTCCGCGCAGGCGGCGGATATCCGTCAAGTCGCGCCGGGTATGAGTATTGAGCGCGAACTGTCCGGGGGCAGCGAGCATCAATACCAGATCGCGTTGGCGGCTGGCCGGTATGTTCGCTTTCAGATTGTTAAACACGGAGTGGATATTACTCTGACGGTGCAAGGCCCAACGGGTGAAAGACTCTTCACCGCCAACTTCGATGCTCGCGAACAGGGAGTTGAAACACTGTCGCTGGTTGCGCAAGCCGCCGGAACGTACACGGTGATTGTGCAATCGGATTATCCGCGCTCGCCTCTCGGACGTTACCAGGTGAAGATTGATGAACTGCGTGAAGCGACGTCGCGCTACCAGGAGCGCTTCACCGCCCAGCAGACTTTTGTGGAAGCCATTCAGTTGTTCAAGAAAGAGACCGCCGAGGCGCAGAGTGAAGCGTTAAAAGAATTGTCCGAATCGCTCGCTCTCTGGCAATCGGTCGGCGACCAGGAATGGGAAGCCAGAGTGGTCTTTTGGATGGGCTGGATTAAGCTCGGGTTAAATAAACACGCCGAGGCCCTTGACCACCTCAACAGGGCGCTTGAACTCAGACGCGCTGCCGGGGACACAACCGGTGAAGGCGAGACGTTGCGAACCATCGGTATGGTTTATCTTGCACAGGCAAAAAACCAGCAGGCCCTTGACTACCTCGATCGGGCGCTGGGTCTGCATAAGCAGTCGGCGGAGCGCGGGCAGTTGGCGTTTACCTACACGCAACTAGGTGCGCTCTACTGGAGGTTAGGCGAACGCGAGAAAATGAGGGATTCCTTTGATCGTGGGCTTGATGCGCTACGCGAAATCGGCGACATCGAAAACGAGACACGGGTGCTTACCTCTCTAAGTTTCATTCACCTGACACAGGGAGACTACCAGAAGGCGCTCGACAATTTGCCACGCACGCTTGAGCTCTTCCGGGCCGCTAAGAGCCTGGACGGTGAAGCCGCAACGCTGAACACTCTCGGGATGGTTTACTATAATCTTGGCGACCCGTCGCGGGCGCTCGACTACTTCAATGAGTCATTGTCTTGCTTCAACAAGCTTCAATACAAACGCAATCAAGCCTATGTGCTGACAAACGTGGGCATCACCTATAGCACGCTTGGCGACAAGCAGAAGGCGCTCGATCAGTTCGACAAGGCGCTGCAGCTTACGCGAGCCGCCGCCGACCCTCGCGGCGAAGCAAACCTCCTGCGTCACATCGGCAAGGTATACCAGGAAATCGGGAACCTGCCGGTAGCCCTGAATAATTTTGAGCGGATGCTGGAGCTTTCACGGGAGCAAAGCGATCCATCCAGCCAGGCGCGCGCCCTGACAAGCATCGGCGAGGTCTACGCCGCGATGGGCGATCACCTGAAAGCGCTTGCGTCCCTCGATCTCGCGCTGACACTGGTACGCAAGGTCAAAGAGCGATATGGAGAGGCCAAAACGCTTTCCGCGCTTGCCGGTGTACAACGCAGCCGCGGGGATTTAGCCAGCGCGCGAACTTTCGCCGAAGAAGCGCTCAGGATCATCGAGTCTCTGCGGGCCAAAGTTACCGGCAATGAGCTACGAACGTCATACCTTGCCGTGAATCAGGGCTATTATGAACTCTATGTTGATCTGCTCATGCGCCTGCACGAGCAGTATCCGGAGTCGGGTTACGACGCGCTCGCGCTCCAAGCCAGCGAGAGAGCCCGGGCGCGCGCACTGTTGGAATCTCTCGTTGAAGCCAAAGCCGACATCCGTCAGGGTGTTGACTCGACCTTACTCGAACGCGAACGTTCCCTACAGCTACAGTTAAACGCCAATGAAGAACGCCGCGTGCGCTTGCTGTCTGCCGAGCATACTCCGGAACAGGCGGCGGCGGCTGAACGCCAAGTCAACGCTATGCTAACGCAATACCAACAGGTCCAGGCGCAAATCCGCGCAACCAGTCCGCGCTATGCGGCGCTCACTCAGCCGCAACCGCTCGACCTTAAAGAGATTCAGGCGCAACTTGATGAGGAGACATTGTTGCTGGTCTATGGCCTGGGCGCCAAGCGCAGCTTTGTCTGGGCGGTGACGCCGACAACGCTGACGAGTTACGTGTTGCCCGCTCGCGACAAGATTAACAGCCGTGCGGGCTGGGTTGCCAGGATGATGAAAGCAAGCAGCCAACCGCAATCCAGGGCGCAGACCGAGGAGGCGGTAAGACATCTCTCGCGTCTGGTGCTGGGACCAGTGGCGGCGCGGCTTTCCGTAAAACGATTGGTCATAGTCGCTGACGGCGCTCTGCAATCCATTCCATTTGCGGCGCTGCCCGCGCCAAACAACAAGCAACTGCTGATCGCCGAACACGAGATTGTCAATCTGCCATCGGTCTCGGTACTCAGCCAACAGCGTCGGCAATTGGCGGGACGCGCACCCGCGCCACTGAGTCTCGCTATCATTGCCGACCCCGTTTTCGAGATGGACGACGAACGCTTTCAGAGTCTTCCGGCGGCCATCAGTCCGGTGAAAGCGCCGCTCGTCCAGCGGGCCGACCCTCTGGCTGAAGTCACCCGCTCGTTACGAGCCGCCGGGCTGCCCCGTTTTGGGCGCTTGCTTGCTAGTCGTCAGGAAGCGGAGCAGATCAGCAAACATTTTCCAGAAGCGGTGTGTTCTAAGATCTTGGACTTTGACGCCAGCCGAGCTAATCTCGCCAGAATTAACCTGAGCGAATATCGCATTCTGCACTTCGCCACTCACAGCTTGATCAACCTGGAGAGCCCTGAACTGTCGGGCATTGTTCTCTCGCTGTATGACAAAGAGCGACAACCGCAAGACGGCTTCCTGCGCGCCCACGAACTCTACAATCTCAAGCTTGGCGCCGATCTGGTCGTCCTCTCCGCCTGTCAGACGGCGCTCGGCAAGGAGGTCAGGGGCGAAGGCTTGATCAACTTGACGCGAGGCTTTATGTACGCCGGCGTGGCCCGCCTCGTCGTCAGCCTTTGGGATGTTAGTGACAATGCGACGGCGGAATTGATGAGGCGCTTCTATGAAGGGATGACGCGGGATAATTTACGTCCCGCGGCCGCCTTACGCAACGCGCAACTGGCCATGGCGCGGCAGCCGCGCTGGTCCGCGCGCTACTATTGGGCGGGATTCATCCTACAAGGCGAATGGCGATAAGAGCGGCTTTCTAAAAACGGCGTCTAAGCGCTCTCTGATGCTGAGACTGATCAAGCCGAGACTGTCTCCATATCCTAAGCGTCATCACGGTGCGTCCGTCAAGGTAACTCAATTGACTCCGCCGTTGGCATGAGAAACATCAAGCGCTAGCTCACGGTATTTTATTCAAAGAGTCACCCGCAAAACAAATCTTCGGTTGGCGCTAAACGTTTTTCCGCTCCTTCGCGTCTATTCGGATGTACACGAAAGGAATCGCATCATTTCCATTTGTGAAAAGGAGACTCTTATTGTGAGAAGACTCAGCGTCTCTTTGTTTGCCTTGCTGCTGATGGCTTCCAGCCTCGACGGATTGGCGCAGAGACGAACGCTGGGCGGCGGCAGTATTCGCCCAACTTCCGATATGGCGATTCATACCGCCGGCGCCAAGCTTCTTGAAACCGAGCTATATGAACTCTACGAGTATCTCATGTATAGCGGAATGTGGTGTGATAGCAGGAACGGCGCGCACGTCAGTTTGGTGTTCAAGGTTGACGCTAATTACATCATCACCGATGATGACTCCCATAAACAGAGATTTGAAAGGGAAATTCTTCCGGCTATTAAGCAGCGCTGCAATTCGGTGGCTCGCGTAACCATCTTCAACTACATCAAGGGCGTGAGAATCGACAGTCTCGATTCGAAGGAGTATGCGAACGATGACCAAGGGCAGACTGAGGCGCACCTCCGGCTATGACGATGAATGAACATACGTCGGCGCCGGCATAACGGACGTCTCTCAAGCAGGCGGGATTCTACAGGTAGCAGGTAATGATTAATGATAAAGAGCCCCAAAACACTTCAGGTGAGTTAGAGTGGAAGTAAACATCCGCGGAGGCTAACAAGCCCTTCAACAAGTTCCGCAAACGAGCGGCAATACGTGGAGAACCGCTTCCCTCTACTACGACAAACAGGCTAGTTCGCGATCGAGTTGTGAGTCTCCGGCGCGACGAGTCGAATTCAACAGGAGGCAAGGTATGGAAGCGATGGCTGGCATTTTGATAGTTATGGCCGTTCTCTGGGTCTTGAGCAAGTTCTCCGAAAAGGGGCATTCACGTACGCGCCCAAGCAGGGGAGACCCGACCGTGGGTTCGTCGCCGCGGAGTTATTCACGACCGTCACCAAGCTTGCGCGGGTCGAGCCGTGGAGAAGTGGAAAGGGAAAAGAAAGGGACGAGGTATGTGTGTATGCATGATGGATATTCCCAACCGTATCGCCCTGTCTTTTGCCCGATATGCAAGCGATCGGACTTCCGAGAGGAAGATTCTCGGTAGGGACTAGCGAAGCCTAGGCCGCCAGGAAGTTCACGAGTGAGTCAAGTTTTTTGCGCCGAAACTCGGCGGTATGAGGTCGCTCGCTACAACTAGATGCAAATTCACCTCGGCGTCCATCGTAACTTCTCCACTTGGCGCGAGACCTTTTTCGCCTTCACGGTTCGTAAGGCATGAGGCGGAAACAAAGCGACTCTTCCTTGGGGGATCTCACAATGAGAATCAATGACAATCGCTACTACCTTGCCAGGCGCCTCGTCGGTTGGAGCTTCGTGTGGCTCTCGTCACTTCTGTTGATTGGGTGCGAGGATTCCGAGATAAAGAACGACCTAGCCAAGCTTCAAGGGGTCTGGGAATACACTAGTTCAAGTGGCGAGAAGTTCGGGATTGTGGTCGAAGGGAGTTCCGTCCTCTTTCTCGATGCTGAAGAAGACTCCAAGCTCCTGACGTTCACGTTATCTCCGCGGGCAACTCCAAGACAATTTCGCCTCGCCCCTTCTGGAGCGAAAGAAACTGAGACCAAGGCAATCACACGCGGCATATACGAGATAGCCAGCAACCATCTGCGCGTCGCATTCGCCGAGAATGGTAGGCCGCTGCCCACTTCCTTCACGAAGGAAAGTACTTGGGCGCTCGACTGGCATGGAAAGTCCAACCAGCTTTCACCGGTTGATCCCAATTACCTTCGCGGTCTGAAAACCTGGAATTATTGGCGAGGATTCAGCGCCATCGCCAAACGGAGCAATTCCCTCCTTGAATCATCGACT
>JAHFUG010000118.1 GCA_023265195.1 Blastocatellia bacterium
GTCGGCCCGAGAAAGATCGTTCGTCCCTCCACCCAAACTCTCATTGCCGCTGGTTCGACTATCCTTCGCTTGTTCAACGATTGTGGTATTCATCAATACCTCTCCCTCAAAAGGCGGTGGTTCACAAAGACCTTTTTTTGATCTCTCGAACAACGCGCGGCGGAACTCTCTTGTTCTTCGCCAACCGAATAGGCTCCGGCTAGAATTTGCATTCACCGTCCGGCGTCGCGGCATGGATATGAGGAGGTTCATTGCCCTCGTCCGAGTAAAAATGGAATCGGAATGAGCCTATTCCGAGAATAGTTGGCATCGTCTTGACCCCCAAAGGATATCGCGCCATTGTGGTCGGCGCAACGACTGGTAGTGTCCCAAGCGTCCTATCAACGAGGTAAACCGGAAAATCAATACGCACTCCTGCATCAATATGGAAAGGAAGCCACCTACTTTTCCCCTGTCTTATGCCACCTCTTAGAAAAAAATTAACTCCTACATTACTCTTATTTCGTATAATCACTATGTTAACGGGAACGATATCTTGTGGTTGCGCATGCTCTTGCTCAGTTTGAGATTCTTCAACTTCGACACCTTCTGTTATAGGAGGCTGTTCAATTGCTTTTCGAACTTCACGCCAAGTCTTCTTTGTACCAGGTGGGCTGGCTCTTTCTATTCTTGACACCAACATATAAGCCGCAATTTCGGTTGGGTATATTGCACCTATAATCTTAGCAAATAGCTTTTGCTCATCTGGAGTTCCATTAAAGATAGCTTTTCGATTATCTGTAATAAATTTGGCAGCATTGAGATCCCATTCACGCTTTTTTGGGGCATCTAAAACCATTAATTCATGCTCTTTCTGTTTATCCTGCAAATCTAACTCCGATTTCTTTTGCATAGATGCAAGCTCTAATTCTTTGTCTTTAGTTACTTTCGTAATCCACACTTGGCTTAGTGAAACGAAAACAACAGCTAGGGAGACAACCGAAGAAATGAGGATTCCCGAATTTGATCTAAAAAAGTTTCTATCAAGTTGCGCTTTGGATTTCTCAAATTCCAGGCGCTCACGTTCAATTTCTAAATGGGCTTTTTCGATTTCATCTGTTGCCATTGCAAAGCTATCCTCTTAGCAGTCACTGAATTTATATTTGGCTAGAAGACCTGATATTAAGCGGCCGAACGCCGCGGCTGACCGGGCGCGCGTTGGAGAGTACAAACTTAGAACAACGTGGGCGAGTCATAAGAAGACGACTCGCGCGCTCCGGTCGACCCGCGCGCTCCGGTCGACCCGCGTGTTAGACCAAATGTCGGCCAACAGCTCAGACTCCAACTCGATCATTGAGATAGCGACCAAGCACCACTCAGTTAACTAGCACGGCGCTGTCTTCCGCGTCGAATCGAGTCCCGCGTTTGACCCGACGCTTTCCGTGCAACCTCGACTAGGGAATGCAGTGTCTCATTGACTGAGGCTGAGTTCGGAAAGATCGCCGCCATCTCGTCGTCCAAAACTACTACGTTGGAGCTTGCCTTGACCCGTTCGTAATACTTGCCGCGTTCAAGCTTCTTGAAGTCAGTTCGCTTGTACTCGGCTCGGAGTTCTTCAGGTCCAGATCTAATCTTCTTCATAAATTTTCCGCTCCTGTTTGGTTGCGACCCGTGCGCTGATGAGCCGGATGTTGCGACCGCGCTCAGTGTGGGCTACGACCAAAAGCCGACCCAGAGATGACACTCCGAAGGTTACCATTCTGAGTTCATCCTCGGAATGCTCAGGGTCAGCGCCCGTAACCGCCAGCGGATCGTAAAACGCTGCAGCCTTCTTGAAATGATACCCCATGCCTTTGGAGATTCATTCGAGCCTTGCTGGGATTCCATTCGAAATGCATGCCTCAACATTCTAACCACACTTCCCATGTGGGTCTAATGCCTGGGTTAGACGCGCCTTTCGGGCCGTTGCCTAAACCACTACCGACCAAAGAATGCCCGACGAGCCTCGACACATCGTTTCGCGCGGCCGCGTCTCGCCGTGTCAGTGACCCAGAATGAATTCAGTCAAAGATGTGTGCACGTCAACGCGATCGGAGGAGTAAAAGCGCACGGAAAACACGTCGTCTGTCTAGCGGCTAGCGCCGAACGTTTGCGTTCAGCAGACGCCGAAATGGTTTTATCCGCAAAGCCGAGTGGGTGCATCCGACAGGTAACCTCGCATTGCGGATAAAACCTGTTGAACTGAACCGCTGCTTCCGAATCGCCAACCTATCGCGTTCCATGGGGACTGTAAAGCGGAGTGGTATTGCGACCTACCATCGTCAAAGGAAGACAGACTTCTTTCAATCGGCGATTGTTCGAGGAGGAGGAGGGCCCTCATAACATTCCTGTGCTCAAATGCCGCCGACCTTCGGTCTGCCGGCGCGAATTCGACGCCCGACACTGCCCTGAGAGCGGCCAAGTGCGTGATCACGGCGGAGCTACGCAACGACGCTCGAGGAAGGCGTCCTCGTCTAAATAATGTCGTGCCGAGTTCGATTGGATTGTAGCGTCGATCAGTCATGCTTAAGTCCTCACGATGAATCCAAGCTGGCCGGCTTCGCGGCGCCAGTCGTTTCAGCAAGCTCCGGGAGAGCGCGAGAGACGACTACAAGCCGGCCTGTCTTTCTTGCGGACCGGACACGTCGAAATATCGACTCGGGCTCGACACCGCGTGAAACTCCACGACTTCCTCTTGAGCGGCTCTCAAATCTCAATCGCTCTACTCAGCGGCTTCGGCTTGAAAGTGCTGGGCGATCTTTTTTCTATCGAGTTTCAAATTCGGACGAAGAAATCCGTTCTCACGCGTAAACGCGACGTCGGTAAAAATGACTTTGCCAATGCTCATTGAAGGGCGGCTTCCATTTATGTTTTCGACGAACTTCTCGATCCGGCTCTTTGCCTCAGCATCGCCTGGTTTCTTCGGCAAGATGACCGATATCAAAGCTGGAATCGCATCGCTGGCGAAGACGACCGACCTTTCGACGTCCACGCAAGCGTCGATCTCGGCTTCGAGCGCTTCTGGGTGCACTTTTTCGCCGCCCCCGGTCACGATGATTTCCTTCTTCCGCCCGGTCAGATAAAGGTAGCCGTCTTCATCGAAGCGCCCAATGTCGCCGGTGGCGACTCGATTGCCGCCGATAAAAGTCCGCTCGGCCTCGCCGTCCGCGCACTCAAAGTATCCTACGGAGATCGTATGTTCCTTCTTGACGATGATCTCTCCATCTTCGGCGATTTCGACGTTAACACCGGCAAGCAGGCGGCCCACCGAGCCGAGCCTCCGCGCCGCCGGCAAATTCAGCGCGACCGAGCCACACTCGATCAGCCCATAGGTTTCGAAAAGCGGAAGCTGCATGCGCCGGAAGAAGTTCAACGTGGATCGTTTTATGGGAGCCATCCCGGTGACCATGAAACGCATTCGACCGCCCAGCGTCTCATACGCTTGTTTGAAGATCGCGGCGGCCATCTTTGCCCGCAACCCGGGCAGCGGCGTCTTGAGCGCAACGTCGGCGGCGAATTCGGCGGCGACCCGTTTCCACCGGGGCAGGTTGTAGAAGCGCGTCTCGAATGTTTCATATAGGACCGGAGGGGCTATGAGCACGGTGGGGTGAAGATCCTTGAGCGCGCGAAAGAGCCGATTCGGATCGGTGACAATGACGTCGACGCCATACCAGAATGCGGCATAGTAAATCAATCGCTGCTGAAAATTCGAGATCGGGAGGAACAGCAGAATGCAATCGTCGTCTTGAGGAACGACGGCCTGAGCGAATGCGTCAACGCTGGCCTCAATGCCGCGGCGATTCAGGATCAGTCCTTTCAACCCTCCAGAAGAGCCGGATGAAAAGATGAGCCCCGGTCTGTCGAAATCGCTATCGGGCGGCGTTTCGCCTCGATCTATCGCTTTGACGCTCTCATTCTGGGCGTCGAGATAAGCGACGAAAACGGGCCTTTCACCGCCTCCGGATTTTTCCTTAGCCGAGACCAGCAGTAACGAAAGGGAGTACTTTTCGGCAAGGTCCTCGGCGCTCGCCTCGGCGAAATCATCGGTGAAGGCTACGGACACCGCCCTGAGATGCAGCAGCGCGAGATCATAAATAACCCATTCATAGCTATTCGGCGCTCGAATGCCGGCGCGCATCCCGGGCTTCAAGCCCCAATCCGTGAGTCTGGCCGCCGCCGCCTGTACATCGGCGTAGACCGTCTGGTGGTCTCTGGTGACGACGCGCCCCTTTTCAAAGGTGATTACACTGTGACCCGTCTGCTGCTCAAGGCGTGGGACAAGGGTTCTAAGATCCATTAACTCGCACCTCATCCGGCTGAACCGGAATGATCGTAGACTGTTTTATTTCTTACTGATTAGTTGAGCCGAACTGAATACCAAGCCGCCTCAAAGGACGATCCCGAGCCGCCAAGCCCGCATGATTAACCAGTTCGGCGGCGGAAATCAAGGATGCGATTCCATCGGCCGTGGTTCATTTTGGCGCGGCGAGACTCCTCCTTAGGAGACGTAAAAAATAACTTCCCGTTTTGAGTTATGCGGCGCCACGAGATGAGGACCGCCGGTGAAGTGAGGACTTCACCGCGGAGGCGCGGAGATCGCTGAGAGAGCCGCAGAGAGTAAGCCCCTCTCCGCGGTCTCTGCGACTACGCGGTGAACTCCCTCGAAAAAGGGAACTTATTTCTTTTACACCCCCTAAGACAACTCTTCAAATTGATCAATAGGCCGCTCCCTTTGGCATGGCGACGGGCTCATGAAACTGGCTCAGAGCTTGAAGTTTGTCGAGAAACTCGGCAGGCGGTTCGGGCTCTTCCGGATTCGACAACTGCTCTCGCTTGATGCCGTTGAAGCATTTCAGAAACTCCACGATGCGCTCGTACGGCATCCCCTTTCGCTGGAGATAGAATATGCTCCACTGCTCGAACCCGTTTTGCGGAAGCCATACCGACCCCTCGACGTTCAAGAACATTTCATCCACCAAATCGCAAGCCATCTGGGAATCCATTGTGTCGTGCGACCAGGTGAACGCGGATCCCTTGACCCCGTACTCGTCTTTCTTTTTCCAAATCGGAGTGATCGGATCGGCGTACCATAGCTGGCCCCTGCAGGTGTCGGGTCTCGCCTCTTCGATCAGATCTATGGTCTCCTGGTAAGTATCCAGAGTCTCGCCCGGAAACCCCACGACGAAGTTGGCGTGCGTCCTGACGCCTGCTTCACGAAACGCTTTGATGGCGTACATGTAGTCTTTGCGCCTGGAGGTCTTGTTCATTCTCTCCAACTGGGCGTCGCTCCCGGATTCAACGCCGAGGAACACGCCTTCGCATCCCGCCTTGGCCATCAGGTCGATAGTCTCCGCATCGCCATGATCGGACCGATAGAATGAATTCCACTTGAAGCCGTAGTTGTTATCGATCATCAAGCGCATCATCATTCTGAATCTCTCCTTCGGAACGTTGAAGGTGTCGTCGATAAAGGTCAGGGTGGTGATCGTGCCGATGTCTCTTATCGCGTTCAGCTCCTTTTCAACGAGGTCAACGCTCAAATATTTGTATTTTCCAGCCCGCTGCGGAAAACCGCAGAAGGAGCAACTGAACGGACAGGATTTAGCGGTTCTCAGCGTAAGAAACTCGGAAAAGTCTTCTCGCGGGAAGAGACTGTAGTCGATCATGTTTTCTTCCAGATCGTTGGACTCGATCGACGGATTCGTCGTGAGGTATCGGCCGTTCTTGTTATACGCGAGATTCTCCACCTTTTCGAGGTCTCCATGATTCTTCAAAGCCTCGATGATGTTGACCAGCGCGCCCTCGCCTTCATTGCTGATCACGTAGACGTCGGCGCCCATGTACTTGAAAAGCTGTTGAAGAGTCAAGGAGTCCGTCATCTTAGGGAGATTCGAGATGAACGGTCCACCGACGACTATCTTCGCCTTGTCGTTGTACCGCCTGATGAACTCGATCAGCGCCAGAATCGGATGGGCCGAGACATATAACGTGGTGGTGATGGCGATCGTCAGAATATCCTGTTGCTCGAGTTTATCCCTGAGCCTATCCTTTTCCAGATGAGGCAAGTTTACGTAATCGAAGCTGTAACCTCTTTTCGCGAGGTAAGAACAAAGATAGACCACCACCGGCCAAAGAAAGTCGGCGTTATGGAAAGTGCGGCAGTCGTCATGTTCTTTTTTGAAATGGTAATGATTCAGCAAATCCATCGAGTGATGCGGCTTTCCGTCGAACTCAATGTAAGACAGGTTCAGATCACGAAAAGCGCCGGAATCGTTACCCATGGATTTCACTAAATTGACATAGGTTGGGAAATCCAGATCATGGAACCCGATTACCAGACAATCAGTCATCGTCCTTTTTCTCCTCTCTTGAAAAGTCCCGAAAATTCGCAAGAGACACTCACAACCCTCTCGCGGTCCGGTTTGTCTCATCGCCGTCTATGCATGCATTCTGAACTCGGCTGGAGGCGGCGATTCTCAACGACTAAGGCGGACGCGGAAGCGCGCTACAGCCTCCTGTTGGGGTTAATCGCCGAGAATCATAATGACGATCTCAGCGCAAAGTGATCGGTCGAAAGCCGGCCGCCATTCCCTCCTGACGAGGGAGCCGGCAACTCCTCTTGGGAACCGCGTAGGATTGTATTTCGCCGGAGAAAAAAACACAATTCCCAATGGAATCCCGGTCACGCGGCGGTCTATAATGGCCCGCATGAAAGGGGACAATCGGGCATTTGAGACTACGCTTGAATCCGCGCTTCGCCATTCACTTTCTTATCTGACCGGCCTCGATGACAGGCCGGCGTCCGCCACAACCGATCTTGAAACCTTGAGAAAGAGGCTTCACAAGCCGCTTTCGAGTGAAGGCATGGCGCCGGAGCAAGTGATCGGCGAGATGGTCAAGGACGTGGAGGGAGGCGTGATTGGCTCCGCCGGCGGGCGATTCTTCGCCTGGGTGATAGGAGGATCGCTGCCTTCGGCTCTGGCCGCCGACTGGCTGACCGCGGCCTGGGATCAGAACGCCGCGCTCTATACCTGCGGACCGGCGGCGGCCGTAGTTGAGGAGGTTTGCGGAGACTGGCTAAAGGACATCCTCGGCATTCCACGCGAGGCCGGCTTTGCGCTGGTGACCGGCTGCCAGATGGCTCATACGACCTGCCTTGCGGCGGCGCGGCATTCGCTCCTGGCGCGGCGAGGCTGGGACGTCGAGCAGCAAGGTTTATTCGGAGCGCCGAGGATTCGAATCTTGTCGAGCACCGAACGGCATGGATCCTTCGAGCGAGCGGTGCGGCTATTGGGTCTCGGAAATTCACAGGTGACGAATCTGGCCACCGACGCCCAGGGACGCCTACAGCCGGAGGCTCTGGAGCAGGCTCTTGAAAGCGACCCTTCAGCGCCCACGGTCGTGCTGTTGCAAGCAGGCGATCTCAACATCGGCGCTTTTGATGAGTTTGAAGTCCTGATCCCAATCGCGAAGAAGTACGGCGCGTGGGTTCACATCGACGGAGCATTCGGATTGTGGGTAGCGGCCAGTCCGCGGCATCGACACTTGCTGCGCGAAGTCGAGAAGGCGGATTCGTGGGTTACGGACGGCCACAAATGGCTCAACGTTCCATTTGACTGCGGCTATGCGTTCGTCGCGGACGCCGAAGCGCATCGCGCGTCGCTTTCTCACCGCGCGGCTTATCTTACGCACGATGCGGACGCGCGCGATCAGATCGATTGGAATCCTGAATGGTCCCGGCGGGGCCGCGGCTTTCCAACCTACGCCGCGTTGCGCGAGCTTGGCCGGAACGGCCTCGCTGCATTGATTGACCGGTGCTGCACGCACTGTCATTCGATCGTCATGGGAATCGGGCGCTTGCCCGGCGCGGAAGTCGTCTGGGAGCCGACGATCAACCAGGGACTCGTTCGATTCCTGGATCCCAATCCAGCCGCTTCCGAAGAAGATCATGATAAACGAACCGATGGAGTAATCGCGGCGATTCTCTCCGCGGGAGACGCGTTTTTTGGAGGAACAACATGGCGCGGCCGCCGCGCGATGAGGGTCAGCGTTTGTAACTGGCGGACGAGCGATCAAGACGTCGAACGGGCCATAACATCCGTCGCCAGTGTATTGAGGACTTATTAACCGATCACTTGAATGCGGCAGACGAAGCCACGAGCGCGCGACCTTGGTATTCCTTTTGACGGCGTCCCCGCCGCCTTGAACGCGATAACGGACATTGCCGGGGTCGAAGTCGGACATACCACTCTCATCTCAGGCGAGGGAAATTTGGAACCCGGCGTTGGCCCGGTTAGGACCGGCGTGACGGCGATCCTTCCTCGCGGCAAGCTGTGTCAACTGCCGGTCTTCGCGGGCTGGTTCTCTCAAAACGGTAATGGAGAGATGACGGGCACGGCCTGGGTCGAGGAGTCCGGTCTGCTCGACGGCCCGGTAATGATCACGAACACTCACAGCGTTGGAGTCGTGCGAGACGCCGTGATCGCCTGGCGCCTCGAGAAAAACGACGTTCCCGTTACAACCAGCGGTCCGGGATTCTGGTTCTCGCTCCCAGTCGTAGCCGAAACGGCCGACCTGTTTCTGAACGACATAAATGGCTTTCACGTAAAACCCGAACATGTATTTCACGCTCTCGAAGCCGCCGAAGGTGGTGCGGTTCCTGAAGGCAACGTCGGCGGTGGAACCGGCATGGTCTCTTTCGGATTCAAAGGTGGAATCGGCACGTCATCGAGAAGAGTCGACGAATCTAATGGCGGCTATACGGTTGGAGTATTGGTTCAATGCAATTGCGGAGGCAGGACGCAGCTTCGCATCGCGGGCGCGCCGGTCGGAATCGAGCTACAAGACGAGATACTGCCCGCAAGGGAAATGAGTTCGTTTACCGGCGACACGGGTTCAATAATCATCATCATCGCCACTGACGCTCCTTTGCTGGCTCATCAATTGAAGCGATTGGCGCGGCGGGCGACTATGGGCCTGGCGAGAACCGGGAGCGTCTCGGGCAATTACTCGGGCGATCTGTTGCTGGCTTTCTCTACGGCCAATCCGGATGCGGGCAGGCCCGACGCGGTCGTGCGCCTTACGATGCTGTCTAACAATCGGATAGATCCGTTGTTTGAGGCAACGGTCCAGGCCACTGAGGAAGCAATTATAAACAGCCTGATCGCCGCTGAAACAATGATAGGAATAAACGATCGAAGGGTGATCGCTCTCCCACACGAGAAATTGAGAGACGTGCTTAGAAAGTACAACCGGCTTATTGAGTGATCGTGGATTTCAATCTTCTAATCGTGGCCGGTATAAATAATAGGACAGCCGTGTCGTTTAGATTTTGAGTTCACTTTCGGCGCGCGGCAGCCTGAAGGCTGAACTCGAACCTCGAACTCCGAACTCCGAACTCCGAACTCCGAACCCCGAACTCCGAACTCCGAACCCCGAACCCCGAACTCACGCTGAAAGCAAGAAGTCCGTTATGACTCGGAACATCCGTTCAGGGTCGTCACGAAAGATTCCATGTCCGCAGTTGGCGAATCGCTCGAATTGAACGAGCCCCGGTGAAAGCGAGTTCGCTATGACCTCCTGTTCGGTAATCGGCGTTATCGGGTCGATTTCTCCACCCATCAATAACGTCGGGCAGCACACGCCCGCCATCCTGTCCTCGAGGTCGAACACTGCTCCTTCGCCTCCCGGTCTCTCAAAATAAGGCACAATCTCGTCGTTCCTGATGCAGCGCTTCGCGGCTTCCGGATCGGGCCGATTGCGCGTGTATCGAGGGCCGCAGACCCGAAGGTACTCGGCGAAAGCCTGGGGCGTTCTTTCGTCAAACGCTCTGCGAACGACCTCTCTGGCTTCAACTCCGGCAATCCTCTCAAACGCTTCCAACACGTTGCGGCGGCGCGCCGGAACGGCGGTGCCCCTCAGCGCGGTGCTTATGAGGATTAATCTCGACGGGTGATCCGGGTAGCGAATCGCATACTCCATCGCGACGTATCCGCCGAACGAAGTTCCCAACACTACGGGGCGTTCAACTCCCAGCATGCCGCAAAACTCACGCACATCGTCCGCCCATTGGGCCAGCGACCACTGATCCGGAGAACCGCGGTCACTCCTGCCGTGTCCGCGTTGATCGAGATAGATCAACTGGGCGATGTTCGAGATAGCGGAAAACGCCGGCTTGAACGACGTATGATCGAGCCCGGGTCCGCCGTGAAGAAGAAGTACCGTAGGCCGCTCCTTCATCGTCGAACCATCGGGGACCAGCTTTGCTCCCTCAATGTCGAAGAAAAGCCGGGCGTCATTTACTTTGACGAACATGTTCCCATTCTCGATATTCAACCGGCTAGTGCCGCTCGGCGGAAATAAATCATCGGCATCATCAGCCACAAAGAGGCACAAAGATCACAAGAGAAAACTCCAGGAGGGTCCAAGCTGCGAAAGTGCGAGCCAACGGTGGGATGCGCTGTCTGTCGTCTCATCTCCGTGACTCTGTGATTTCTGCGTGTTTTTGTAGCTATGAAACTTCGGCCGCGCGCCACTGGCCGCGAGACGAATGCACTCAGCCGTGATCCATCTCAAGCTTTTGGCGGAGCGGGCGACAATCCAAAGATGGCCCGCTCGCTCCCGGCCGATTCTATCTTGCCCTTCTGAAAATAAATGAGCTGATTATAAAACCCATCGATAGGCGGCTCGGATTTCCGGAGCAACTCTCGAACGCCGTTAACGATCTCGGCCACTCGCTCGGGTTCGAGGCCGGCGCGTTGAGTCAGGTCGCCTTGAAGGATTCGAAGAACGCTATCAGCCGTGTCAGGCGCCCGATCGACGTAAGCGAAGATCGCAAAGCCCTCCTTTTCCAACTGCGATGCTATTGACTCCATTTGATAAGTCGAGGACCGATATCCGGCGGAGCGCCATGTACCAATAATGCCGCGGCTTCGTCCCGACAGATGGGCCGGCAGTTTCGAGGGAACTCCAAGCAGGACGCTGTTGCCGATCTCTTCCAGCGAGCGCGGCGGCTCGGGACCCGCGATGACGGGCGCATAAGGGGTGTTGCAAACGATAAAATCGAAGGTCTCCCGCTCCCCCACGGCCGCCAGCATATTGGACTGACGGAACTCGACCTTATTGTCGAGGCCGTTCAAGGCGGCGTTTGCGCGAGCCGTCTCCACCGCCTCGGGGTTCAACTCGAGCCCAACGGCCGAAGCTCCGCGAGTGGCGCACAGCAGCGCCTGCATTCCGCTGCCCGAGCAGATGTCCAACACTCGCTGCCCGTGGAGCGACCGAGGCAGCGCGTTCGCCACGAAGTAGGAAGACATGTCGAACCATGTGTTGCAAGGCCGCGCCGCCGTCGGATATGAAGGAGGCGCTCCGACGATAAGATATAACCCCTCAGCGGGAACGATCAGGAGGCTGGGAGTTCGCCATGCGCCCGATTCGTCGCGCTCCAATAGCTCACATTCGATTAACGCATTGAAGACTCTCTCCGGGACCGCGGCTCTCAACGATGCGTCGTCAACGGCTTCGCCCACGCGGAAGAGCCGGAAAAGCGTGTGATGGCTCGGATCAAGCCTCTTCACCGCCTGTTGAAGAGATTCGAAATGAGGGAATCCCGCCGGAGTCCTCGGAACCTCGAATGAAAGCCGTAAATCGACAAGCGAGTACATCATCTCGTCGAGGTACTCGCGAATCGCAGTCAGTGAAGGCGCATCGATCTTCATCTATTATTCTCCAGTTTGTCCGCCCGCCGAACCAACATTCAGCGGTACGCCGTCGAAACATTCTTTCAAGGTCTGAGCCAGAATGGATACATTCGGCGCTCTTAGAATCCCGTAGTGATCGCCGGGAATGCGATGCTGCTCCATCACGTCGTTCAGCCACGGCTCCCATTGCGCAGCTAGATCCAGATCGTCATCGGCGTCCGCCGCACGGAAGAGAACTACCCGCTGGGTGGCGCGGCTTGGAGAGTACCGGTCCGCGGCGAGCGAATTTCGCGTGAAGACGCCGAGCAGGCCGTCCATCTCCTCGTTTGAATAATCCTCGGCAAGCATTCCGTTACGCGTCAACCATTCCAGCAGCATGGTTCGCTGCTCGCCCTCGGCTAGACTCAAAAACTTCTCCTGCATCTCGCGCGGATCCTGGCCCGCCCGGCGGAGCACATCAGCCGCGAATCTGGCGATCGCCGGCATCTCATCGCGATCGCCAATGGTTCCGCGGCTCAGCGGCGGCGGGTATGTGTCGAACAACGCAACAATGCCTACTCTCTGACCTTCCCGCGTCAACTGGCGCGCCATCTCGAGCGCTATGAGCCCACCCATTGACCAGCCGCCTAAGAGGTATGGGCCATCCGGCCGCACTGATCGTATCTCCCTCAAGTAGAGCGACGCGGCCTCTTCGATGCTGGTTATCGGCTCGTCAAGCGCGCTTTCGGCGGGCGCCTGCAATCCGTAGAAAGGCCGTTCGCGTCCCAGCGACCGCGCAAGCTCCGCGTAGCACAACACGCCGCCTCCGATCGGATGAACGCAGAAGAACGGAGCGGCCGAGCCATCCGGCTGAATCTCCACGAGCACGGGCGACCGAGCCGTTTCCGGCGATTGCTCGAGTAACGCCGCAATGTGAGCGACGGTTGGATTGCGGAAAAGGCTTGCCAGCGGCGTCGATCTCTTGAACCGTTTGCGCATCATCGCCAGCATCTTGACCGCCAATAGAGAGTGGCCGCCAAGCTCGAAGAAGTCGTCATCGACGCCAACCGGGCTCCTACCGAGAACCTCTTCCCAAATCTCGATCAACTGAGCTTGCAACAGAGTGCGCGGGCCCTTCACCCCTTCCCTTGGCGCGGCTTCCATTGTGGGAGCCGGCAGGGCGCGTAGATCGACTTTGCCCTGTGCGCTCAGAGGCAATGTGTCGAGCGTGACGATAGCCGATGGAATCATGTAGTCCGGGAGCCGCTCTTTCAGGAATTCTCGAAGCTCGAGAGCAAGCGCTTGATTATCCGAATTGACGTCACGGCCGAGGTCAGCGCCGGACGCGAACCGCTTCGGAACCACATAAGCAACTAGTCTCTTGCCTTCACCGCGTCCAGTTTGCCCGTCGTCACGCGCTATCAACAAAGCCCGCTGCACGGCTTCATGCCGCGCCAACGCTGCTTCGATCTCGCCAAGCTCGATTCGGAATCCGCGAATCTTTATCTGATAATCGGTGCGGCCCAGAAACTCGATGTCTCCATCCGGCAGCCATCGGGCCAGATCGCCGGTGCGATATAAGCGGCCTCCGGCGTTTTCGCCGAACGGATCGGGCGTGAAACGTTCAGCGGTCAGCTCCGGGCGATCCAGGTATCCTCGAGCCACGCAATCGCCGCCGATAAAAATCTCCCCGGCTACGCCCGTTGGGACCGGCTGCTCCGATTGATCGAGAACGTAGACTTGTGTGTTGGACAGCGGCCGGCCAAGTGGAGCCAGCGGACCCCTCGCCGTCGAATCCGAAGCGATGCAATAAGTCAGTACGCCTACCGTCGTCTCCGTCGGGCCGTAGTGAATGAAGCGATTAGAATCGGTCCGATTGATTGGATCGAGCGAACCGCGTATCCACTCCCAATGCGATCCCTCGCCGCCCAGCGCCAGCACCGCATGTGGCAGCATGCCGCTCGACGGACAAGCATCGACGAGCGCCGCAAGATGGGAAGGAGCTATCTTGAGCACGTCAAGATGATGCCGTTGGAAGTAATCAAGCACCACGAAAGGATCGGTCGCCCGGTCGCGCGGCATCACGTGCAGAGTTCCGCCCGCGCACATCGAGGGGATGAGAACCGTGTTGGATGAATCAACCGCGAGCGGCTGCAGCATCGCGTACTGAGCCCCCGGCTGCAGGTTGAACCGCCGCGTGATCGCATACATGTAGTTGACGATCTGACGGTGTTCGACCATCACGCCCTTTGGCCTTCCGGTGGAGCCGGACGTGTATATCGTGTAGGCCCTGTTTTCCAGCGCAGCGATGTTCGGCAAGTTGAAATCATCATAGCCGGCCAGCCACTCGGCGGCCTCGTCGAGATATAAGACCTCGATCTCAGGGGCGGCCGTGAATCGCTCCTTCATTGATGACACGGTGAGCAGCGCGGGGACCGCGGAGTCTTCGAGAATATAGCCGATGCGCTCTCTGGGAAAAACCGGATCGATCGGCGTGTAGTTGCCTCCTGCCTTCAGAATTCCAAGAACGCCGATCATCATTTCGATGGAGGGTTCGACGAAGATGCCGACCGAAACGTCCGGACCTACGCCGAGGCTCCGCAGATGACGAGCCAATCGATTGGCCCAACCGTTCAATGCCCCATACGTAAGCCTGCCTTCCTCGCCGGCGACCGCTATTCGATCCGGTTCCATGTCAGCATAGCGTTCGAAGAGTTCGTGGAGGGACTTCGTCACTCGATAAGCGGGTTCGACGCCGGGCGAAAGTTGCGCCGCCATGAATTGTTCGGCGCTTGCTTGAACACCGCTCCATTCAACCAGCAATCGCCGCTTCTCCTCATCCGTCAACAGCGGCAATAGCGCCACCTTCCTGTCCGGATCGGCGGCGATTCCAGCGAGCAGCACGCGATAATGATCGAGCATTCTGGTTATCGTCGTTCGGTCGAACAAATCCGGGTTGTACCGCAGCCATCCTCCCGCGCCTCTCCCTTTTTCCTCCAATGACATGGTCAGATCGAATTTCGATGTTCCCGCATCGACATTAATCGGCTCCAACTTCGCCTCTCCCAACTCCAGTCTCCCTATCGGCGCATTCTGCAAAATGAACATCACCTGGAACAGCGGCGTCCGGCTCAACTCTCGCTTCGGCGACAATACCTCCACCAGCTTCTCGAACGGCACGTCCTGATGCCCGTATCCTCCCAGCGTCACCTCTCGCACTCGCTTCAACACCTCCCTGAAACTCGGCTCCCCTCCCATCTCCGTCCTCATCACCAGCGTGTTCACGAAAAACCCGATCAGCCCTTCCGTCTCCGCACTCGTCCGTCCCGCTATCGGCGTCCCCACCGATATGCCCTCTTGCCCCGTGTACCGATGCAGCAACACCTGGAATGCTCCCAGTAACGCCATGTACAACGTCGCTCCCTCGCCCCTGCTCAATCTCCTCAGTCCTTCTATCAACTCCCCTTCCAACTCCACTCTCTCTTGCGCTCCGCGATGTCTCTGCTCTACTCCCCTTACTCGATCCGTCGGCAACTCCAACGCAGGCGGCGCATCCGCCAGCCGCTCCCTCCAATACCCGACTTGCTTCTCCAACACTGGACCCTTCAGCCATCCCCGCTGCCACGCGCTGTAGTCTACGTACTGAATCTCCAACTCCTTCAGCAGCGACTCCTCCCCTTTTTCATACGCCCCGTACAACTCCGACGCTTCCCTCACCAGCACTCCCAACGACCATCCGTCCGATACTATGTGATGCATCGTCAGCATCAGTACATGTTCCGCCTCTTCAACTCGCACCAGCTTCGCTCTGATCAACCGCCCGCTCGCCAGATCAAACGGCTCCCGCGCTTCTTCTTCAGCCAGCCGCTCGGTCTCCGCTCCTCGCTCTTCTTCTCTCATCCACCTCAGGTCGATCTTCTCCAACTCCACTCTGACCTCTTCCTCTATTACCTGCCGCGCTTCTCCTTCCTCCGCTATGAACCGCGTCCGCAACGTCTCGTGCCGTCTCACGATCTCGTTCAGACCCTTCTCCAATGCCGCGGCGTCAAGCTTCCCTTCGATCCTCACCGCTCCCGCCACGTTGTAGGACGACCCGCCGGGTTCGAGCTGATCCAAAAACCATAGCCGCTGCTGCGCGAACGATAGCGGCAACTCCCCTTCCCGAGAGATTCTCTCAATCGCTCCCTTCTCCTCTCCTCCTCTCGCTTCTTCCACTTCACGCGCCAACCCCGCAACGGTCGGCTTCTCGAATATCACTCGCAACGGCAACTCAACTCCCATCCTCTTCCTGATCCGCGCCATCACCTGCGTCGCTATTAACGAGTGACCTCCTATCTCGAAAAAATTATCCTCGACTCCCACTCGCTCCACTCCCAGCACTTCGCCCCATATCCCCGCTATCATTTCTTCGATCGCCGTTCGCGCGGCTACGTACTCTCTGTGTTCTTCTTCCTTGCCGGCGTCCGGCAACGCGCGCCGGTCTATCTTTCCGGTTGGGGTCAACGGCATCTCGTCCAACGCTACTATCACCCCGGGCGTCATGTATTCCGGCAAGCGGCGCCTCAACCCTTCCTTCAACTCCTCGGTGCTCACTTCTCCTCGCGTCACGACGTAGGCCACAAGCCGCTTGTTCCCTTTTCCGTCTTCCTTCACAACGACCACCGACTGCGCCACCCCTGCTTGCTCTTCCAGTACAGCTTCGATCTCTCCCAACTCGATCCTGAATCCCCTGATCTTTACCTGGTAGTCGCGCCGCCCGAAGAACTCGATTTCGCCATTAGCCAAGAACCGCGCAAGGTCTCCCGTCGCATACAGACGCGAGCCGGGCTCGCCGAATGGATTAGGAACGAATTTCTCCGCGGTCATCGCCGGGTTGCCGAGATAGCCGCGTCCCAATCCTTCGCCGCCGGTGTAGAGTTCACCCAACACCCCGATAGGCGCCGGCTGAAAATTCCGGTCGAGTATGTAGACCTGAGTGTTATCGATGGGCACGCCGATCGGAGCCGAAGCGCCTTCTCTCAACTCGCCAATCAATCCGCAACAGGTGAAAGTCGTATTTTCCGTAGGGCCATAGCCGTTGATTATGCGGCACGACGGCAAACCTTCGCGCGCGAGCCGCACATGGCGAGGCGACAATACATCGCCACCGGCCAAGAGGTTTCGCAGTCCCGTGAGATCGTCCAGATGCTCATCCGCCATCTGATGAAAGAGCGGCGCGGTCAGCCAGAGAGTAGTCACCTGATACCGCCGGAAGAGCCTCGCCATCTCATCCAAAGAGAGCGCTCCGGGATCGGCTACGGCCACACACGCTCCATTCAACAACCCCGCCCATATCTCGAATGTAGCGGCGTCGAACGAGACGGGAGCCAGATGTAAGAGCACGTCGCTCGAGCCGATGTTGACGTATCGAACGGCAAGCGCCAGGCGAATCACGGCTCTATGCGGAATACAGACGCCCTTCGGCCTGTTCGTCGAACCCGAGGTGTACATAACGTAGGCGAGACGATCCTTCTTCGCATCAAGGCCGGCCACTCGCGGGCATGCGGCGGCGATCGCATCCTTCTCTCGATCAAGCGAAACTATGCGGGCGCCGCATTCGGGGAGCCGATGGCGCGACGCCTCATCCGTAATCACCACCGGCGCTTTCGCATCCTCCAACATGAAAGCGATCCTGTCCGCCGGCGCTCCCATATCCAACGGAAGATAAGCCGCTCCCGCCTTGAGAATCCCGAGCAGCGAAACTATGGTGTCGATCGACCGCTCCAGACATGTCGCAACGACAACCTC
>JAHFUG010000119.1:0-9354 GCA_023265195.1 Blastocatellia bacterium
GCCTGGGAGCAACATAACAGCCTACTACCGAATTCAGGGACCTCATCTCGTGATTGAGTACGCGCCTCAGCGGCTGGGCGGCGATCTCTCCATGCATGTCCACACCATGTATCGCGATCCAACGAATGACTACGGACGGAGGCTCAAAGCAAAATGAGAACGAGGCTGGCCGCGGTTGGCGCGATTGTTTTCCTGGCCGGAACGGCCGGGTCCGCGCACAGACTGGATGAGTATTTGCAGGCCACAACGATCTCGATCGAGAAAGAGCGTGTTGAGGCGCGGATTCGTCTGACCCCCGGTGTTGCGGTGGTTCCCATCGTGCTCGCCGGCATCGATACCGACGCGGACGGAGTCATCTCGGAAGCCGAACGGCGGGCGTATGCGGACCGCGTGCTTGGCGATCTGTCGCTTACGGTTGATGAAAATCGACTGCATCTCCGGATTGTCTCGTTGGAATTCCCGGGAATCGCGGAGATGAAAGAAGGGATGGGTGAAATTCGACTCGAGCTCACCGCTGATATCCCGCGCGGCGGCGCGAGCCGAAGACTCATTTTCGAACACCGGCATCAGAGCGGCATTGCAGCCTATCTTGTGAATTGTCTGGTCCCGCGCGACCCGGATATTCGGATCACAGCGCAGTACAGAGATTACCGGCAGTCGACCTATCAACTGGATTATGTACAGGCTGACGTTGGTACAGGCCTTCCGTCCTTTTCCTGGAGGTCAGGCGCGGAGGCATGGCTCGGCATAGCGGCCCTCGTTCTGTTCGGCTGGCTCGCGTTGCTGTGGCGGCCTAATCGAATCCCGAAGACAGTACGCTGACATCGACGAGTGCCGAGTGCGGAGTGCCGAGTGCGGAGTGCGGAGTGCCGAGTTCGGAGTTCGGAGTTCGGAGTTCGGAGTTCGGAGTTCGGAGTTCGGAGTGCGGAGTGCGGAGTGCGGAGTGCGGAGTTCGGAGTGCGGAGTATCGGATACGGCAGTCGTTCCCGCGATGGAAACGTGAACAGAACTTCGTAGTGGTCGGAATGACGATCAGCTTTCAGCCGTCAGCTATCAGCATCGCGGAGCCGCCCCATGAAGCATTGCAAATGTTTTTGCGATCGGATTTCGCTAAGTAGCCTAATCGGTCACAAGCTCTGTTATGCCTGCGCGCTTTCAGCGGGCGCGTATGGTGAATTCCAGACCACCCTCGAAGGGTAATGTCATCGTGCGAAAACCATTGGCCGGATCGTGAAGAAACTCGAAATAATCGCCATAGCCTTCGCGCGCCTGGATTGTGTTGTCGCAGATCACGACCGCGCCGACGCGCAGGCTGGGCGCGATTAGTTCTAAGGCCGGGCGGGCCAGCGGCGTCCAAATATCGATCAACACAAAATCCACTGGCCCGCCGACATCCACCAGCGTTTCGCGTACATCACCTTCGCGCAATTCAATGAACTCGGCTAAGCCCGCGGCGGCGAAATTGACGCGCGCGGCCTGAGCCTTCTCCGACTCGAACTCCGTGCCGATAACGAGTCCCGTGCTCCCCGCTTCATGCAAATTGTCGCGCACGGCGGCGGCAAGAAAGAGAGTAGAAACCCCAAACGAAGTTCCGGCTTCGACCACACGCCCGGCACAAATGGCGCGGCAGAGTTGGTAGCAGAACTCCGCCTTATCGCGCTCGAGCGCGACCAGTTTATTGCGCAGGAACTTGTGGGTTTGTTCGTCAAACGCATTCCAATCGAGCGAGCCTTCCGTCATCCTGGTGGAGAAATAGGCCGCCAACTCGGCATTTTGGCCGGCGTGTTGCGCGTAGAGACGCTCAAGCACCGCCTCAACACGGGAATCCAGAACCAAGTGATTCATCACAGCCTCGCCATTGTTTGCTCGCTCTCTTCGATTGAGCACCATCTACTATTGTGCCTGGGCGTTTGTCCGGGAATTATTTGGGGGATCGACGAACTTCATCAGCCGGGCGGTCAATGTGGCCCTGAAAGTGGCCCTAAGAGTCAGAGCCACCGGGACAGTAGCTCTAATCTACTGAATCTAAAGTGAGCCGTGCAGGACTCGAACCTGCGACCCGCTGGTTAAAAGCCAGCTGCTCTACCACCTGAGCTAACGGCCCCCGATGCTTATTCTTTCTGACTTGAATCTCGTTTTGATCTTAGGCGGATTCAGTCAATCTCCTTGTCGACTTCGCGAACAAGCCGGAATACTACTGGATTGGATTCTTCACAGTCAATGCGAGCGATGAGAAGAACTGAGATCAATCCTGATATGCATTCGGTAGTGGTTCGGTTTGGTTTCGCGTGTACATGAGCGACTGGGCCTCCGGAATAACCGCTTATCGACGCTGCCTTACGCTCGCGGATCAGCGCGGATCAGCGTTACAGCGTCAGCGGAAATCAGCGGTTTCGTCCATAGCCATTTCGCCGGGCGCGACCTGAACCTCCACCCAACGTCGCGTTACGCTCATTCGGGATATGGAGGATGCAGCCTATGGAACGACTCGGTTCCCGCAGTCCCCTCTTGCGGAGAGGATATGTAAGACCGCATTCTTCTCGCGGGTTGCTCGACTGCTCGTAACCATGAACCACAACATCGAGCGGAGAAGCCGCATGGGCGATTGGTGAGGCAGCTAGATTTAATGAACGTTAAGCAAACGCTTAAGTCATTCTTGAGGCCGGTCTATTATCGACTGCCGGCGAGCATATGCTATGGCCCGTTGTTTTCTCCAACGTTGAAACTGCTCGAGGAATCTCAGCACTGGAGTGAAGACCGGCTGATCGACTACCAGTTATCAAAGCTCCGCACGATCCTCCGTCACTGCGCCGCTCATGTGCCATACTACCGGAGCTTGTTCAAGACCGTGGGCTTTGATCCGGCGAAAGTGCGTTCCACGTCCGATCTCAAAGCGCTTCCCCTACTCGATAAGGATACGATTCGAGACCGGCTGCCTGAATTTCTAGCCGAGAATATCGGCAGCCGCCGAATGCTCTACTTCACGACCGGCGGAACTATGGGGAAGCCGCTCGGCTTGTATAACGTCAGACACGCGGGCGGCCGCGAAAGAGCTTTCAATTATGTGCAATGGGAGCGAGCAGGCTTCAAACAGGGAGACCGGCGCGCAATGCTGAGGGGTTGGGCGGTGAAGAATCCACAGCACTGGACGTATGACGCTTCAGAACGGGCGTTCGTTTTTTCCAACTTCCATATGACGAGGGACAACGTAGCGAATTACGCCAGGGTCATGAAAGCGAAAGCGCTTCCGTTTCTGCACTCGTATCCATCGGCGGTCATAGATTTCGCGCGGCATCTGCAAGACGTCGGGATGGAGCCCCCGCGCTTTCGGGCGATCCTCGCTGCTTCCGAAAATCTGTATCCGGGTCAGAGAGAGTTTATCGAGTCGTTCTTCGGCGCGCGCCTATTTTCCTGGTATGGGCACACGGAGACGGCGATCCTCGCGGCCGAATGTGAAACGAGCAATTACTATCATATCTTCCCGGAGTACGGCGTGGCCGAGGTGATCAAAGAAGACGGCTCCACCGCCGAACGTGAAGGCGAAGCAGGAGAGTTGGTGGGCACGTCCCTGGATAACTTCGCGATGCCATTGATAAGATACCGCACCGACGATTGGGCCGTGGTTGGACCCGAGAAATGCGCATGCGGACGGAATTACAAACTTCTCAAGGATACGAAGGGACGATGGCGGCAAGAGCTGTTGGTTGGAAGACTCGATAATCTGATTTCCAACACCGCCCTCAATATGCACGGCGATTGTTTTGACAACGTGCATCAGCTCCAGTTCTATCAACGCGAGAAAGGCAAAGTCGAGTTGCGGATAAAAAGAAAGCCGGCTTATTCGGAACAGGACTCGAAACGAATCGTGGCGGCGTTGAACGAGAAGATGGGGGACACGATGGAGATCTCCCTGAGCTTTCACGATGAGATCCCTCTGACGCCGCGAGGGAAATTCCGATTCGTAATCCGGGAACTCGAGCTTCCGCGATCGGTGAAGGAGGGCTCTCACGTTGAGACACTTCCTCGATAAGCTGGATGTGGCCCTCGTGTCGGGCGTCGCAAGTTATCCTGCTACGCCTCCGTTTCATCCCTCGGTTGCGTATCCTGAGTACCCTCACGCGGCCGGCGAGATTGATCCGGCTAACCATGTTTACGGCATGGTGCGCGAGTCTTTTCGGTTGCTCGGATTGGATGAAGCGAATTTTGGAAGCCGGGAGTGGAACCCGCTTGGGGAGCTGATTTCGCCCGGCCAGCAGGTGCTGATAAAGCCGAATTTCGTCCTACACTTCAACGCCGGGAAAGGACCGCTGGAAGCGGTGGTGACGCACCCTTCCGTAATCAGAGCCGTCTGTGACTACGCGATGATAGCCCTCGAGGGCAAGGGTGAATTGATAATAGGCGACGCGCCTCAAATGAACTGCGATCTCGAGACGCTTTTTCGCGGCGTGGGCATGGACGGCCTGCGTGGCTTCCTGGAGGTAGAAGGGGTACGGAGAGGTATATCCGTTAGGGTCGTTGATTTCAGGCAGGAGCAAACGTTTTACAAACACGGAATTGTTTGGGAGCGCAAATCATTGAGTAACGGCGGCGCGCGGCCCGTTGTCGTGAACGCCGGCAGCGAGAGTTTCATGGAGCCTATCGACTCCTCTCGGCTGTACGGAGCGGACTACTGCCGGCGTAAGACCGTTCAAGCCCACCGGGCGCATCGCCACGAATACCTCATTGCGCCTGAAGCGCTTTCGTGCGACGTGGTGATCTCGACGCCTAAACTCAAGGTTCATCGCAAGGTCGGAACGACGCTGAACTTGAAGAACATGGTGGGAATCAACACGGATAAGAATCACCTTGCTCATTATCGGATTGGCTCGCCAGATAACGGCGGCGACGAGATGTTCGAGCCGGGATGGCAGGATCGGGCGGAACGAACGCTCTCGGATCTTTTGCTTGGAAACAACTCGCCGCTTGGGAAGTACTCATTCCTTGGATGGCGGGCTTTTCGCAAATTGTTGGAGCGCGTCCGGAAGCCTCAAAGCGGGCCGGGCTTCACGTATGGCAACTGGCATGGGAATGACACCGCGTGGCGAATGGTGCTCGATCTTAATAGGATATTGCTGTTCGCGGACGCCGCCGGGGTTATGCGGGACAAGCCGGTGAGACGATACCTGTCCGTCATCGATGGGGTGGTCGGCGGAGAGGGTGAAGGCCCCCTGCACCCTGACGCGTATCCTTCAGGCGTTATCCTTGCCGGCTTCAATCCGGTGGCTGTCGATTGCGTCGCTACCCGGTTCATGGGTTTTGACCACACGTTGATTCCCTTGTACCGGAATGCGGTCGAACAAATGCGAGGCTGGCTCGAGGGATTCGAGGCCGGCGCTATTTCGGTGAGATCTAACATGCCGGGTTGGGAGAGGATTCTTCAAGACCAGACGGTGATACACGGTTTCCGCGCGCCGGCGGGCTGGCGGGGAACGATGGAATGTAAGAGCCCGGCCAATGACTCTACTCCCATCGCCGATTCGTTCATTAGCATGATTTCTCAGTAGAGTTCTCTACCAATGGCAAGGTCGAAGCAATTGCTCAAAGAGGCGCTCAGGATTCCCGTCGAGATCGCGCTGCGAGCGTACCTCGCGATCCTGCCTAAGAAGAGGTTCGATCCAGCGAAGGTAGAGCGCATTCTCATCTTCGCTTATCATGGGCTCGGCAACTTTATTATGTATACGCCGGCGCTGCGTCTCTTGCGCGAGCGCTATCCAAAGGCGAGGATCGACCTTCAGGTAGGAAACAACACCGGGTGTGAAGAAGTGCTCGCGGAGTCAGGCCTCTTCGACCATACGTACAACGTTCCATACAATGCCGGTGCGTGGGCGTGGCTGGCGCGGGCTGGAGAAATCCGGAGGACTCGATACGACATCACGATAAACGAGTTTCACAGTCACTCCTGGCCTCTCGCGCTCACGATTGTGGCCAGCCGAGCTCCCTTTCGAGTAGGTCATGTCACGAGTCCCGGTTGGTCGCGCAGCTTCAGCCGCTACAGTTTTGTGTTCAACGCGAAGGTCGGAATGCGTGAGGACGAGCACGAGGTGGAACGGTATCTCGACGTCGTCGCGGCGGCCGGCGTTCCGCGGATCAGCCCATCGGAAGCGAGGTGTTTCATTCACCTGACCGGCGCCGACAGAGAATTCGCGCGAGCGTTCCTGGAGAAAAGCGCAAGACGCGCGGATGAAAAAATAATCGGCATTCAGCCCGGCACTTCGGCGAGCATGCGCTGGAAGCAATGGCCCCTCGACCGGTATCGACAACTCATCGAACGGCTCACGGTCGAGCAACCGGATTCGCGCGTACTGCTGTTCGGTTCGCCCGGTGAAGTCGAAATGATAAACGGCCTCGCCCGCGACTTTGGCCCGAACGTCACGGTGGCGGCGGGCAAGACCACGGTCAAACAAGCGGCGGCGTTGATCGAGCAATGCGAGGTTCTGATTTGCAACGACAGCGGGCTGATGCACATGGCCGTTGCGGTCGGAACCCCGGTCGTGGCGATCTACGGCCCCACGGACTTAAGACGGACGGCGCCGCTCGGAGACGGCCACACTGTGATCCGGCATGAGCTTCCATGCAGTCCGTGCTTCAAGCTCGAAGGCGACGAACAAGTCCATCTCTGTTCGCATCATGATTGCTTGATGACGATAACACCCGAAGAGGTGTTCCATATGCTGCCACGAACAGCTAACCGAGTAGTTGGAGAGGCGCTGGCTCAGCCGAAATAGGCAGCGGCGAGGTAAGCGGCGGCAGCCCAATCTCAGGCTCTTTGCCGATCGTTCATCAAACGCGCATAGCCAATTAATGATCTGCTGGAGTTTGGCCATTTCGGGAAGAGCAAAATCCAATTTCCATGTTTGATCATCAGAAACTCTCAGGTCGGGAAGGGCGGCTTGCCCCCGCTCCCAGCCAGTTTGAGTTAACGAGAGCAGCGGGGGCGTTAGGAGGGCAATGTTTATTGCAAGGATCGGCCGCAACATCCTCCCTCCGTTAGGAGGGGCCATGTCCATCCGTAGTTTCAAGGGAACAATAAAGCTGCCTCCATTTCAGAGAGCACATGGCCCTCCTACGGAGGGCGGAGCGTCCGACCAGACGTACTATAAACATGCCCCTCCTACGGAGGGGCGAGCACCGTTTTTGACTTTGGTCCGGGATACAAGAAGCTAAAAGTTGGGCGGCTGGCGACCGTAGTCGTCGCTCGTGAAGGATCCGAACTAAGAGCCACGCGAATCTATCTCGACCGTGACAGGGCGACGGCTGGTGTCGGGTTTTTCTTATCCAAGCCCGCTTCACTTTCGTCTCAACGTCAGGATCCGAGGGATTGCCTGGAGGTCGTTTGTGACCTCTATCAACTCCCAGGCAGCGGGATCGAGCAACCGTGTCGTTTCTTCGATCTGACCGTATCCAATCTCGATCACCATATATCCGCCAGACTTCAAAGCCTGCGGGGCGCTTTCGAGCAGACGTCGAATATGGTCGAGGCCGTCAGCGCCCCCGTAAAGAGCAACGGGCGGCTCGTGCTCGCGGACTTCACGAGGGAGCAAGTTGGGACTCGTGGACGGCACGTAAGGCGGGTTTGCCGCGATGATGTCGAGCGATTCCTTTTCGGCGCCAATCAGTGGCTCGACTAGATCGCCTTCGATGAACTGAATTCGCTTGGACACGCCGTGCCGTTCCGCATTCGCGCGCGCGACCAGGAGCGCCGGCGCGGAGACGTCGGTTGCAATCACTCGAGCGTCAGGAAGGTTGACCGCAATTGCTACCGCTATGCAACCCGAGCCGGTTCCGACGTCGGCTATTATTGGAGCGTTCTCCCGAACGGCCCTGGCGTGCTCGATCACGCGCTGGACGAGAAACTCGGTCTCGGGTCTGGGGATCAAGACGTCTCGCGTCACCGTAAAATCGAGCGCAAAGAATTCCTGGTGGCCTGTGATGTACTGAGTGGGCTCGCCGGCGGCGCGCCGCTGAACCAGATCGAAGAACTCTTCCCGCCGCGCGACGCTTATCGTCTCATTGGTTCGTATGATCAACTGAGCTTGATCGAAGCCAAGCACATGCCGCATCAAGAGACTCGCGGTTCGGCGAGGATCTTCCACGCACGACCGCTGAAGAACATGGCCGGCCTCCGCTAGTGTTTCGGCTATGGTGAACAAGGCTGGACGTTTCACGAATGGAATCAAGCCGCGGCTTCGGACTCCGAGCGCAATTTCTCCGACTCGTAGTGGGCTATCAAAGCGTCTATCAGGTTATCGATCTCGCCTTCCATGAAAAGGTTCAACTGGTGCGACGTATATCCTATGCGGTGATCGGTCACTCGATTGTCCTTGAAGTTGTATGTCCTGATCTTCTCGGATCGGTCGCCGCTTTTAACCATTGAGCGGCGTTCGCTGGCGATGGCCTGATTCTGCTTCTCCTGTTCCATCTCGAGCAGGCGCGAGCGGAGAACCCGCATAGCCTTTTCGCGATTCTTGATCTGCGATTTTTCGTCTTGCATCGAGACGACGGTATTTGTAGGCAGATGGGTTATTCGCACCGCTGAATAGGTGGTGTTTACCGATTGACCTCCCGGACCGGACGAGCAAAACGTGTCGATTCGAAGGTCCTTCGCGTCGATCTTGATATCGACGTCTTCGGCTTCCGGCAGGACCGCCACGGTTACGGCCGAAGTGTGGATTCGGCCGGAGGCCTCCGTTTGCGGAACTCGCTGGACTCGATGAACGCCGGATTCGTGCTTGAGCTTGGAATAGACGCCGGTCCCTTCTATCAAGACAATTGCTTCCTTTGCGCCGCCGATGCTCGATTCCGAGACATCCAGTACCTGGACACGCCAGCCCTGGCGCTCGCCGTATCGCATATACATCCGCATGATCTCGGCGGCGAAGAGTGTGGCTTCATCGCCTCCGGTTCCGGCGCGAATCTCGAGAATGATGTTCTTTTCGTCGTTGGGATCTTTGGGAAGGAGCAAGACCTTCAATTCGCTTTCAACTTCCGCGAGCCGCGATTCGAGGGTGACGATCTCTGCCCTGGCCAGGGCCGTCATTTCAGCGTCGTCTTCGGACTCGAGAAGTTCTCGGGTTTCGCGTATCCCCTTGTCCAGGGCCTTGAACTCGCCGAACCGGACTACGACCTGTTCCAGCTCGCGGTGCTGTTTGACTGCGCGGGTGTACTTTGGCTGATCCGCGAGCAATCGAGCGTCGCTCAACTGCTCCGTCAACTCAGCGTATTTCTGTTCAAGTTCTTGAAGTCTCTCAAACATAATGGCAGTGGCCGGTGGTCAGAGGAGCGGTCAGCAGTCAGCGTTCAGCAGTCAGCGTTCAG
>JAHFUG010000119.1:9454-17468 GCA_023265195.1 Blastocatellia bacterium
CAATCCTCAACTACGCCACCAACGCCCGCTCCGTCGTGTGGGCGATCGGTTCCAGCTTGAGCGATTCCCGCAATGCGATTATGGCCACCTCTAATTGCGCGTCGTCCGGTTCCTGGGTCGTTATGTTCTGCAGCCACAAACCAGGCCGGGTTATTATCGAAAGGAACCACTGCGCGCGGCTCATGGCGGAAGCGCGAATGATCTCGTAGGAGACGCCGGCAATAACGGGCATCAGCAGAATCCGCGTCAGGAAGTTCAACGGCAAGCTGTCGAACTTAACGAGAGAAAAAGCCACAATCGCAACCAGCATCACGACCATCAAAAAACTGGTTCCGCAACGGGGGTGCTGCCGCCGTTTCGTGCGGGCGTTTTCGACGGTGAGCGCTTCGCCCGCTTCCCACGTATAAACGGTCTTGTGCTCTGCGCCGTGATATTGAAACACCCGGTGGATGTCGCGCAGCCTCGACATACCCCAGATCATTATCAAGAAGAAGCTCATCCTGATGAGGCCATCCACCAGGTTGAATGAAACGGACGGCCGCACTGGCCGCAACGCGCCGCGCAGCCATCCCCACGCCTGGCCATACCACGATGAATCGGATGAATGCGTTTGAATCGCGCCGCTTCCAAGATAGACGAAGACCACGTTGGTAATCAACAAAGGCAGAAGAATAAAGAGAAGAATGTTGATTAAGCCGGCGAACGCGATCGGCCAGACGGCGGTTGACTTGGACGGCGCGCTCTCGGATTCCGCGATCTGCTCTTCTTCCACCTCGGCGAAGCTGACGCTAGCCGAGAAGTTAAGCGCCTTGATTCCCAGGGCCAGGGATTGTATCAGCACGGCCGCTCCCCGCAGGACCGGGAGCTTCAGGAGGGGATACTTTTCGGAAAGCACGGGTAACCGCGCGCCTTTGGTGACTACGTCTCCGTTCTGTTTTCTCACCGCCACGGCGTACCCGTGCGGCGAGCGCATCATCACTCCTTCGATGACCGCCTGCCCTCCGATAATTATTTGATCTTCTCTCATGAGCTCGGCCTCGCTGCGGAAAAAAAGAAATCTGGTTACCGGTTCGCGTCATTCATCGGTTTCGGTTTGCCGAATGCTTCGAAATGGAAGCATCTCGGAAAACCGCGCGGCCCGGTAACCAGATTGCGATGTTGATCAGCTAAGCCTCTGCTTTGCGTCCGTACTTGCGGTTGAATCGCTCGACTCGGCCCGCCGTATCCACCAGCTTCTGCTTTCCAGTGAAAAATGGATGGCAGCCCGAGCATATCTCGAGCCTTATCTCGGGCTTTGTGGACCGTGTTTCCCAGGTAAAACCGCAGGCGCAATGCACGGTGGCGTTCACATATTTAGGATGGATGTCTGCTTTCACTGTCCCTTACTCCGTGTGACAAATTTCACGCACAACGCAAGGAAGTAAGCTACCCGATGCGACTGAGGAGTGTCAAGCATGGCGTCCCGCCCATCCCGCCGATACTGTCCTAAACTTGTGTGGGTGCTGATAAGAAAGTAGCTTGCTGGGGAGGAGGCGCCCTACCTACAGCGGCAATACCCCCAACTGCCTTCGGGGTATTTCCGCCGCTGTAGGCACGGGCTCCTCCCCAGCGGGCTAGTATCTCATTAGCACCCACACAAGTTTAAAACACTACCGGGAGTTGAGCGCTTCAGGAAAAGGTGATCGACAGGATCATGTAAGAATGGTTGTATTCCGATGTGGCGGAATGGGTCACCAAAGTTTTCGCCATTCGAGATAAAGTTTTCCTATCCACTCGACTGATTATGTGATATAAGAACGGCACTCAAGTGTCCGCTATCGATATTGCGAGACGGCGTGCGCGGCCTGTTGTTAGATTATGCTCTTCCGGCACAACTTCATTTTGTTGCTTGCGTTGATCAGTGGAACGGCGTTCCCGCCATTTGGCTGCTCGGGAAGCCCCGCCAGCCGGTGTAACCGTGCGCTTATCGCCGCCTATAGCAAGAGAAGGCTGATCGAGGCCAGGCTCTCCGGTGGAGTTCGCGCGGGCCGCTATATCGCCGACGAGAAAGCCGGAAGTGACCGGAGAGACGTTGACGAGGCGAGCGTCACCACCGCTTATGACGTAATCACGGAGCCGGCTTTGAGCGGAGTCAACGTTGAAGCTCAGATCGCGTATGCGCGGCTGCTGGCGGCGGACAACAAGAGCCGCGAGGCGCTCTTACAAATTAAGAAGTCGGCGGATCGCTTCCCGTTAAGCGCCGAGGTCTCCAATGACATCGGCGCGTGTCTGTTTGCGCTGGGGCGATTCGAAGAGGCGCTGGACAAATTCGAAGAAGCGCTCTCTTACAATTCAACGATGCCGGAAGCGCTCTTCAACCGCGCGCTTTGCTATCAGCGGCTATTACTGCGAAACGCCGCGGCCCAGGAGTTCGGCGGCATTGAGAACACGGAACGAGACAGTGGGTGGCTGGCGGAGATACGGCAGCGGAAAGAGGAGGCGTCAAAACCTCTGGAGGAGACTCCTTCAAAGGCGCAAGTGATCAGGGAATTTCGCGCGGCTGTCGACGCGAACGACGTCACTAAAAAGAAAGAAATCGTCGAGCACAATTTCGATGCGATTTACAGGCACTGTATCGGCGGACTGAGCGTCCAGTACCTCAAATCGCCTTCCGCCGGCCAGCCGGAACTTGATAAACACGCGCCTTCATCGGAGATGGAGACTATCGGACAACTTGTGGTCGAAGTAAAGGGCGACCGCATCGTTTTGGACGAGTACTACTATCTGAGTTCGCTTTCCCCCACTGAGCGTCAAATTGAATTGGGTTTGCTCGAGGAGTACGGGAAGGCGATGCAAGGGGCGCAATCGCGGAACGGCGCGGAAGAGGTTAAGCGCTCCATTGAGAAACTGCGCGAATTAGCGCGTGTTTTCCAGGAGCGAGGCAACTACGCAATAAGCTCGGCAGCCCGGATTCCGGTGATCACGGCTGAGTTTCAACGCAACGAGTTCGAAGCCTCGATGAACGATCTGAGGGAATTTCAGACACTCGTCGAGAGATTCCAATGGCCGGGCCAGCGCGGTTGGGCGTACTCGCAAGAGAGCAACACGCTCTCCCGAATGGGCCGCGACTCACTCGCCGTGGACTTCGGCGACCGGGCGCTCGAAATACTGAGCAAAATGCACGAGCCCGCGCGCGCATCCAAAGCCCTTCAGTATCTGGGCATCGCGTATTGGCGGCTCGGCGATCTTGACGCCGCCCTGGCGAAGTTTCGAAAGGCGATCTTGCTTCTCAACGAGTCCGGGCCTCGCAGCTACCTGGTGGACCTCGGCGTCAATTACCTCAACATCGCGGATATCTATCGACTGCGCGCAAATCACAAGCTGGCTCTCCTTTTCTCCGAGGAAGCGCTTGGGTACTCCCAGGAGGCGCGTGACAACCGCCGAATAATACAGGCGTCGTCGTTCGTGGCGGCCGAGCGCGGCTGGCTGGAACAGTTTGAGGAGGCGGCAGACGCGTTCAAGACGGCGCGCGAGGCGCTGGACAAGATGGCCGCGGACAAGGGCGCCAGTTTGTCGGAAGCATTGCTGTTCACCCGAGCGGGCGAAGTGGCCTCCCGCAAAGGCGACTGGGACCGCGCGCTCAGAGACTATGCGGCCGCCGAAAAGGCCGCCCATGACGCGAAAGACCCGCGCACTCTTCTCACGCTTCTGCGCAGCCGCGCCGAACAGTACTTGACGAAGGGTCTCAATCGGGAAGCTCGCGCCGATATAAGCCGCGCGGCGAACGAGGTAGCTCAATATCGCGAAGGAATATCGGACAAGGCGTCACGCGGCAGCTTCCTCGACCTTACCCACGGCGTTTTCGACCAATTGGTGTCGCTCAACCTCAGGGAGAATCTCCCGCAAGAGGCGTTCAACGCTTCGGAGAGGGGGCGAGGCATGGCCCTCCTCGACGAACTAAGCGTGAAGAAAGAACCGGCTCTCAACTTCAGCGAGGTCAAGGAATGGCTGCCGGCCAATATGACCCTCGTAGAATATTCGGTGACCAGCGAGGGCTCCCATATCTTCGTAGTCAACCGGGATGGTTTTTGCGTAAGGGAGTCGGCGACAACGACCGAGCGGCTTGACTCTTTGGTCGACCGCTATGTGTCCGACCTCAGGGAAAGAGCTAGCCTGGCGTCCCTGACGTCGCAGGCCCGCGTGCTCTACGATCTACTGATAAAGCCGATCGCCGCCGATCTGGATTCAAACAAGACGATCTGCATAGTGCCCGACAAGGCTCTGAATTTTCTTCCGTTCGCCGCTCTTGTGGACGGATCAGGCGACTACCTTATCAAATCGAAGCGTTTGGTCTACGCCCCTTCGGCCTCGGTGCTCGTGCAGTGTCTGAAAAGAGATCAGAAGCTAAAGCGAGAGGGGCCGGAACGGATGCTGGCGGTGGGAAACCCCGCGTTCGACCGAGCGCTGTTCCCGAAACTGGGAAGGCTCGAAGATTCGGAGCGCGAAGCTGCGCAATCGGGCAAGCTCTATTCGCAAAGCGTGGTGCTCACCGACGTCCGCGCAACCGAAGCCAGAGTGGTCGAGGAGATGAAGACCAGCGACGTGGTCCACATTGCTTCACATACCGTGGTGCAAAGCGGGTCGCCGTGGCTGGCCGCAATGTTGCTGGCGCCTTCGGATACCCAGGCCAGGCAGCGCTCTAAGGACGATTCACTTGGATTGGGGGCCGGCGCGCGCAATCCTGATGATGGACTGCTGCTCCTGAACGAGATATACGGTTTGAAGCTGCCGCGCACACGCCTTGTGGTGCTTTCTTCCTGTCAGAGCGCTCTCGGCCGATACTATCGCGGAGAGGGCGTTGTCAGCCTTGTTCGTCCGTTCATTGCGGCGGGAGCGCCGCAAGTAGTGGCAAGCTTGTGGGCGGTCGATTCCGGGGCTACCAAGACCTTAATGATCGCCTTCCATAAAAGCAGAACCACGGAGAAGGCCGGTCCAGGCGACGCTCTGCGCAAGGCGCAACTGGAAATGCTTGGTAAAGAGGAACTGCTTCATCCATACTACTGGGCCGGATTCATAGCGGTCGGCGGCAATTATTGAATGTTCTCTTCGCAATACGCGTCACCCAGTGGAATTACGTTCGACAAACGCAGTCGCGGGAAAGTGGACGATCAGCTAGTGGTGCTCGGCGGAAGTAAACCATCAGCAGCAAAGATGCACAAAGATCACAAGAGAGAGAACGGCGGGAGGCCCCAAGCTAGAGACGCACGGGCCAACCGACCCTGCTGCCGTCTTCTCATTTCCGCGAGGTCTGCGTTTTTTTGTGGCTATGAAACTTCCGCCGAGCACAACTAGAGACGCCTCGAGATAGGCCAAACCCAACCGGTCTTGCGAGCTTAATGGTGACAGTCTGGCCAGTTCCTGCTCGAGGCTTGAAGCACTTTTCGGGTTCTTCGGGGACAGCCTCCGCTTGGTTGCAATTTGGGCTAATTGCTCATTAATCAATAGCCGGGGCCGTTGCTCAAATCGTGGAGGGCTCGGCTGTGAAAAAAGAAAACGTATGCCTGAAGGAGGGCTTATGCCGATTCAACTCAGTGTAGTTCTGGACAGCGGGGCATTTCTGACCGACGAAGCCGCCACTGGATATACATACTCGGAGGTTGGCTATTTCATTCCTCATCTTAATGTGTATGGCGACGGAGAGTTTCTGAGGGATATTGACGCGTACAAGATGGGAACCGGGGCGAAGGTCGTCAACGTCCGGCATCTGGACTCGACCGGCAAGGAAAAAGCCGACGGCGTCAGTCTGTCCAACAGTCTCGTGACCAACGTGCTGAGGATGCACAAGCTTCACAACAGAGCCATCCACGTGGATCGATCCAAATTTGACTGCATCTTTCACTTCAACTCCGGAAGATTCTGTTGTTCACACGTCAAGGCGCGGGTCTTCAAGGAAGTGCATGGGGTGTTGCATACTCCGACGGGCAAAACCAAGAATGTCGGACCAATCGCGCACGACATCGTCGTTCACTTCGAGTTGGCTGACGGCGAGTCGTTCAGGATGACCTACGACGACGACGTGATTTGGTCCAGCGAGAACCACCCCGACGTAAAGCGGCGATTTGACATTGAAGTGATCGCTCAGCACGCCACCGCTGAGTACTACTACCGCGAAATGCTCAATCTCGGCCGGCAAAACTACTGGCTTCCCAATCAAGGTGACGCGCCGCCGCCGTGGGGCCACGGCGGATGAAGGGAAAGGAGGCTGAGCCCGCGGCGCCAAGGCTTGTTGTGCGAGCCTTCGTTGGCGGCCACTGGATCCGGTGTCATTCATGTCGAGTGAGGCGTTTCTACATTGCTCGGCGCTGTTGATGGTCGACTATGCAAGGCGCGAGCTACGCGGCGACTCAAAATGGCGCGGCTATTTGATCGCGCGGGCGCGTGCGCTCAAACGCGATTACCAGCACAGGCCGGTTCGCGGATATCGCGACGAAGAACCGGCGACGGGAGTCTTTCTGTCGTTCGATGCGGGATTGCGGCTCTCCCGCCTAATGCGGGAATCCGGTTTCGAAGCGCCAGCCGGACACCAATTCGAGGACCGCTCTCGCGACGTCTGCTTTCATCTCAAGTATGCGCCCGGCCGGAAGCAAACATCGGATCCGCGAGGGACTCGCTACGAAATCACGCCTTGTGACATCGGGAACAAGCGCCCGCTCGAGTTCTTTCAGAGTCTGAGGCAGGAGATTCTTGGCTGGACCGATCCAGAAGGATCGTGCTTGTTCGATCAGAGCAGTCAAATCTTCATCGTGGGCGCCAGGCCGCTCCCGATGCTCGATATGTTCACCGTTCTTCAACCACATCACTTCGCCGAAGCGTTTCCAGAATCTCAGGTCGTCCCGGCCGGACCGCAATCAGGCAACCTGTTATTCGTCCAACTCCAGGATGAGTCTCTGTCTCGATGGGCCGAAGCCGGAGGTGCGGGACGGCGGCGGGCAATGGGAGGCTTGTTCACCAGCACCGTGCTCGCCCCCGGCGATTCGTACTCGCTCGAATTCGCCGCGCAACCCGCGGACGACGGCTCGTTAGCCAACCTCGTGGTGGTTGACGAAGAGACGGCCGGCGACCCGCGGGGGCTCGGCTACATCTGCCGGATACATGACGGCTTCGCCGCGCACGACAACGCGAATCCGTTCAAGATCGAGATGCGCGATTCCTTTCTGCCGGGCATCGAGAGGCCCGATATCGTGTCTCGATTCTGCAATCTCCGCGAATCCGAAATGGCGGCTGTAAGATTCACCGGGCCGGACGACGCGATTCGAATAACGCGAGGAGGAATTTCCATCGCGGAGTTTCCTCTCAGCGGGGGACGTTCCCGCGAGCAGGATGGCCTCGTGGGCGAAGCGGAATTCGACCCGCGGACAACGAAGCTCACCATCAGGCTTCCGTTCTTGTTTTTTCCCGATTTGGAGATTCCACGGCGGCTGCTCGCCGGCGGAGTGGTCATAGAATGGATAAACGAGCACCGAGAAGAGGCTCGACACACGATAAGCTTCTGGCCAGGCGAGCATTCGGCGTCGCACAGGTCTCAGGCGCTGCGGGCGCTCAACGGACGATTGGTCGTGAAAGCCTCCTACCTTGGGAGCGGCCGGGCCCGGGCGGGTCTGGATAACATTCTGGTGTATCGCGACGACTTCAGCGTGGATGCAGCTAACCGAATGATAGCGGGCGCCACGGACTCCATGAAACTCGGGGATCTAACGAAACCGTTCAACTCTGTATTCACCGGCCGGACTCCCGACACCGAAGATGCGCTCACTGCTTTCGTTGAGATGATGATCTCGCTATTGCGGCGCGAGCCCGGCGAAAGCTCGAAGGGAGTTGGCGCGGGCGATTCGATTAACTCGCCAAATGGCATCGCCCCTTTCGTCCGGTCGCAATACAGCTTCGTCTTTCGCGAACCAGGAGAGGAAATGAGGGAGGGGATTGATGATTGATGAATGAGGAAGGGGAATTGATGATTGATGAAGGGGAATTGATG
>JAHFUG010000494.1 GCA_023265195.1 Blastocatellia bacterium
ATGCGGTTCCAAGTCAGCGGTTCCGAATCGAGCAATGGGAGCCTTATCTGAGTCGGCGCGGAGTCGAGATCGTCTACGAGCCGTTCGCATGCGAGCGATTGCACGATCTCGTTTACAAGCCCGGCCAAATCATACTCAAAACGCGATTGATCGCCGCCGCCTGCGCGCGCAGGATCTCGGCATTAAAGCGCGTGGCCGATTTCGACGTTGCGTACGTTCTCAGGGAGGCGGCGTTGTTGGGCCCGCCTTTGATCGAGCGAATGATCCATCGGTCGCGCGTTCCGATGATCTTCGATTTCGACGACGCGGTTTTCGTTCCGTATGTCAGCCCTTCGAACGGCTATCTGAGCAAGCTCAAGTTTCCGTCGAAAACAAGAACGATATGCGGACTCGCGTCGCACGTGATGGCGGGCAATCGGTTTCTTGCGGATTACGCGCTGCAGGTGACGGAGCGGGTCACCATCGTTCCAACCACTATCGACACCGAACGGTTCAAGCCCGAGCCTGAGCCATTGGAGAAGGAGCCGATCACAATCGGCTGGACCGGCAGTCACAGCACGGTACAGCACCTCGACACATTGCGAGGCGTCTTTGCCCGGCTCGCGAAACGCGAGCGATTCAAGCTCAGAGTAATCGGCGCGGCCGGATTCAAGGTGGATGGGTTGGACGTTGAAGCGAGGCCGTGGCGCTCTCAAACCGAGGTAGAGGATCTGCGCGGCATCGACGTCGGCGTGATGCCGGTGCCGGACGACCGCTGGAACCGAGGCAAGTGCGGTTTAAAGGCTCTGCAGTACATGTCGATCGGCATTCCGGCGGTTTGTTCTCCGACGGGAGTCAACTCACGGATCGTTCGACACGGTGAGAACGGATTGTTGGCGTCAACTGAGGACGAGTGGGTTGAGCGGCTGAGCGAGTTGATTCGGTCGAAGGACCTGAGGCGGCGATTAGGAGCCGCGGGCCGCGAAACCGTGGCGAGAGACTATTCGGCTTCGGCGCAGGCGCCGAAGGTGTTCCGCATCTTTGAATCGGTGCTGAGGGACCGTAAACAACCGGCGTCTGGATTCGACCGCGTGTTCGAGGAATAAATGTATGGGCGGCTCGCTATGGCTGCCCCCTTCGGATGCGCCGCTCGCTTAGTCTCCGGAGAACGCACATATCGAAGGCGCGCCGTGATTACAATTTCAGTGACGGAATTGCGCAATGCGTCAGGAGGAGCGGCCACGGAGGGCCGCCCCTACATTTAATCATCAAGCGGCCGTTGCTGAATCCTAGATCCTGAATCCTGAATCCTGAATCCTAGATCCTGAATCCTGAATCCTAGATCCTGAATCCTGAATCCTGAATCCTAGATCCTGAATCCTGACCTCTATGTACATTCTTGGACTGACGACGCTAGGCGACTCCGCGGCTTCGCTCATACGCGATGGCGAGTTGATAGCCGCCGCCGAAGAGGAACGCTTTTCCCGGATAAAGCACCATAGCGGGTTCCCCTACAATGCGGTCGAGTACTGCCTGGAAGAAGCCGGAATAACGATGGCGCAGGTCGATCACATAGCGCTCTACTGGAAGCCGTGGGTGTTGCGTCACAAGGCAATGCAGGCGGTGAAGTCGCTCGGCGTCTCGCGCGATATGTTCATGGCGCGCGTCGACCGCGGCGTCAGCCAGGTGAGCGGGAGCTATTTGGGAATGTTGAAGCTCCCCCGCATGATCCGGGAACATTTCGGCCCGAGCCGGTTCAAATTTCACTATCAGGAGCATCACCTCTGCCACGCGGCAAGCGCGTTCTACGTATCGCCGTTCGAAACCGCTGCTATCCTGACCATGGACGGAACCGGCGAAGAAACCACGACGATGTTCTCTCGCGGCGAAGGAATCCGCATTCGGCCGTTGAAACGGATCAAACTCCCTCATTCTCTTGGACAGTTTTACTCGGCGGTTACCAACTTCCTCGGGTTCGACATGTTCGGCGGCGACGAATGGAAAGTCATGGGGCTGGCGGCTTACGGCGAGCCCGTCTATCGCGACTTCTTATCGAGGCGCGTGCTGTCGCTCAACGGAGATCACGATTTCAACGTCAACATACACGTGCTGGATCATCATCTCGCCAAGCGATATCAGTTCGGCGAAGAGATCGTCCGCGAGTTGGGCCCGGCGCGCCGCAAGGAGGAGGAGATATCGGAGCGGCATCAGAACATTGCCGCCAGCGCTCAGCGGGTGCTCGAGGACGCCGTGCTTCACTTGCTGGAGGGCTTGTACGAGGAAACGCGGGAAGAGAACCTCTGCCTGGCGGGCGGCGTCGCGTTCAATTCGGTGATGAACGGACGGATCATGACGGAATCGCCCTTCAAGCGGTACTTCGTTCAGCCGGCGGCCGGCGACGCGGGTTGCTCGCTTGGCGCGGCGTACTTGATCCATCACAACATGCTGAAGCAGCCGCGAGAGTTCCGGATGGAACACGCCTACTACGGCCCGGGATTCACCTCCGGACAATGCGCCGAGGCGCTCGAATCGGCGGGGCTTTCATTCGAGACGCTGCCCGATTCGGAGATGCTGCCGCGGGTCGCCAAACTGATCGCGGACGGCGGAATAGTAGGCTGGTTCCAAGGGCGAATGGAATTCGGGCCGCGCGCGCTCGGCAATCGCAGTTTTCTCGCCGACCCGCGCCGCGCCGATATGCGCGAGTTGTTGAACAAGAAGGTCAAGCTCAGGGAGTGGTTCCGCCCACTCGCTCCCTCGATGCTGGAAGAAGCCGCGGAAGAGATTTTCGGCCGGCCTCACCATGATCCGTTCATGATTACGGTGTTGAAAGTGGCGGAAAATCAACGCGGGCGGGCGCCGGCCGTGGTGCACGTCGACGGCACCGCCAGGCCGCAAACGGTGAGCCGCGAGACCAATCCCAGATACTGGGAATTGATCGGCGAGTTCAAGCGAATAACCGGGGAGCCGCTCCTGCTGAATACTTCTTTCAATGTTCAGGAGCCGATAGTGTGCCGGCCCGAAGACGCGATCAAGACATTCAAGAACGCGAGCTTCGATGCGCTGGTGATCGAGAACCACCTGGTGATGCGCCAGAGAGAGTGAGGTTTCTCGTAGAGTCTGGAAAGAAAGAGATCCTCAACCTGAGCGGTTGGAATAGCAGGCGCGCTGACACGCCAATCCGTCTTTACGATGTGGTTTAGGATAGGCTCATAAACTTGTGGTCACCCTTTGACTCGGCTAACATTTGCTCGCGTGAATGGACGCGAGGGGCATGATGGGGTGGATCGAGATACTGATACTGATGATCATTGCCGGCGCTTTCGGCGGACTTTTGGACGTGCTTCAGCTTATCGATATCCGAAAGCTAATTGAGCAAGGCGGTCCCATACTCTCATCCAAGCGTAGATTTGCCGGCGCGCTTTGTCTGGGCTGCACTGGTGGGGCCGGCGGGTCACTGGCGATGTTATTTGTCGTCGCGGCAACGGCAAAGCTTGATACATCCGACAGCGCCCCTAACAGGCTAATGCTAATCTCTTTGGGTGTGGTATCGGGTTTTCTGGGCTACCGAGTTCTGCGCAGTGTAGCGCAGCGGGTGGAAAAGCAAATCCAGGAGGTTGAGGCGCGGACGGACAGGAAAATCCAGGAGTCTGTTGCTCGTGTGGAGGCGACAACGGAAAAAAAGATAGCAGAGAATGCGATGCGAGCCGAATATTTCGAGGCCGTCAATCTTGGCCTTCTAGTGGCTGAGAATAGGAACGCTCCCCTGTCCGCAAATCTCGAGGCAATCTCGAGACTCGAAGAATTCGTCAAGCAAGCTCCGGATGATCGCCAAGCTAGCATCATTCTGTCTAATATCTACGCAAAGACAGAAGACTACGACAAGGCCATCAAAATACTGACTGATCTGATCAACGTGCTTGAAACCAAGGGACCAGGAAGGAAGATGGACGTTGGCGACGCATTATATAACAGGGCATGTATGCTTAATCTAATGGCCGATAAGCATTCCGAAGACACGCAGCGAAGGCAGGAATTACGACAGAAGACGTTTGAGGACCTGGAAAGCGCCGTCCAGTTAAGTCCTCTAAATAAGGAACAAGCTAAGTCAGACACAGACCTGAAGAGCCTAGCGGGTGAAGACAGGTTCAAACGCCTCACAGCCTAGTTGTGCTCGGCGAAAGTTTCTTGCCTGCAACGGGCCATTGTCCGGATGGGAGATGTTCAGAGTTCAGCCTTTAGGCTGCGGCACGCTGAAGCGTGAACTCTAAACAACGGGGCTGTTGGGTTACTTCCGCCGAGCACCACTAGAACCAATGTTTCTTTCGAATCGTCATTGAAGTGTCCTTTCGTTTTTCGACTGGAAGCATACCTAGAGCCAATGGCCGGAGTCAAGCATCTCGTTAGCCGTTTTGGGTTTTGTCGCGAACATCCATAGAGCAATCCGCCACTTGCTTCACATTGAGTTGTCAAAATGGCGATTGCGCCGGCACTGGAACATCAGGCTGGCTTCGAAACGGGGCGCGTATTTGCGCCTTTGAGTGTCTGCAATGTTAGAGGTTACCAGACGCCGATTCAGACTAAGAAGCGCCCAGGCATTCAAGTGGATCCTCTGTCTGCTTGTGCTCCTGGCTGCCGGCGAGTGTTTTCTGCAGTATCGTGACAGCGAGTACGTGCGCGATGTGGCCCTAAGCGTAGTCGGCCGGGCGAACGCGACGGACAATCGCTCGCGGATTCTCGCGCTGCGCGACTACTTGCGGGCGAACATACACTACATCGGCGTTTCGAAAGAGGATCGGCCTTTTTTGCGAGCGACCGCCGCCGAAACTCTTGAAACCGGCGAGGGATATTGCGGAGAAGCAACCCGCGCTTTCATATGCATGGCCGCGGAAGTTGGAATCCGCTCTCAGCGCATCAACCTCTATGGCAGGACCCCTCACGTGGTCGCGGAGGCCGAGCTCGGCCCCGGCGAGCGGCTGATCGTCGATTGCCAGAACCCGCCCGAGATCGCGGACCTCGAGACCCTCGACAAGGTGATGCTGCGGCCGGAATACGACGACTACTACACGTTGAATCTTCGCCGGCTGCGGCTGAACTGGCTGGTGTCGCGGGTCAAGCTTCGGATGGGCGACCTGACTTACTGGACCGAGAATCCTCACGCGCTCAAAGCCTGCTCGTGGTTTTTGCTGGCCGTTGTCCTGGTCGTGCTGAACGCGATGCGAAGCCTCCTGAGATTCGTGCTTCGAAGGCGTGGCTGGATTCACATATCGGACGAAGAGTCCATTGACGCGGCGGCGAACGCGCTGTGGCGGCATAGAGGCAGGAGAATCGACGAGATAAGTTGGGCGTTGCGCGGGGAATCGGTGGGAGATCATGGTTATAGGTCCAACGTTGTCAGCATAAGACGGGGTAAGGCGGTTCGGCTCG
>JAHFUG010000495.1 GCA_023265195.1 Blastocatellia bacterium
CGGCGCAAATCAGCGGTTAGTCCGGAATCCGGGGAGGCGAGGCTCGGCCCAGGCTGAAGCAGTCGCAACGTGATGCTTTGGATGCGTGGCCTCATGCTGTTCGTAGCAAGTTAAAATGTCCGCTTTTTATAGCACATGATATGTCCGGTTTGTTAAAAGATGATCCAGCGAAGCTGATCCTTTTTTCCTTCTTCTTTCCTCCGTAGATATATACCCTTCGGCGCTCGGGAGAAGTGACCCAGGAGCGCTCGATTAGAGTGACCAGTGGTTGGAACAGGATTGGGAACACAACCCAGAGAGAGGATCATCGTCATTGACGGTTGGATGTCGGTTGGGTGGTGGATGAGCAAGTGCCTAAGGTTTGGAGAGGCAGTAAAGGCGGCACGCCTTTCAAAGCAGGTTTTCGCGATCATTACCCGGTGCTGAACAGTCACGAGTCTCCTGTGTCATTTCGAGACTCGCAATAGCTCGTTAATGTCGGTGAGTGAGAGTTGATCGGGCTGGGCGCCGTCTGGCAGTTGGACACAGCCAACCAGGCATTTGGATGACAGCTTGGCAGCAATGGTTCGGGTGGCGGCGCGGCCAGTCTCATCCCCGTCGAGCAATAGAACTACCTGCTGGAATCGTTTGAGCAAAGCGTTCTCCTGTTCGATCGATAGGGACGATCCCATCAAAGCCACAACCCCGGGCAGTACAGCTTGATGAACCCGCAGACAATCAAAGTAGCCCTCGACCACGATAACGGTCTTAGTGGGAGTAGCCGCCGCGCGGTGCAGATTGAAAAGCTCCAGCGTTTTTTGGAAACGAGGCGGCAGTTTGTACTTGGGCAGTGTGTCATCCAGCGAACGGCCGGCGTAGGCAACCGTCCGACCGTGGGCGTTCGAGATCGGTATGACGATCCGCCGGCTGAGCAGGCCGGGACCTGGATAGAATCCAATCCCGAACTCAACTGCAGTAGCAAGATCGACTCCGCGCCGCACAAGATATGGATGGGAATGATTCACACCTGTCAAAGCGAAGCTCAGGGGAGGATTGCTGCTTTCTTTTTCCCGAACCAGTTCTCCCTTTCGCATGCTGGACGGCCCGGGTCGGAGGTGTGATTGATCCGACGAGCAAATGCGAAACCACCGGCCGAGTCGGAGAGCCGCTTCGCGAATCGAACACTGCTCCATTGCGGCGACGAAATCCAACACGTCGCCACTGGCCTGGCAGGCGAAACAGTGAAAGACATTCCTGGTGAGGCTGACACGGAACGAATCGGCGCGCTTGCCCTGATGGATCGGACAACAGCCTTCAAGTTGATTCCGATTTTTGCGGAGCGGGACTTGGTAATAGCACAACACGGCCTCGAGGCACACGGCCTGTTTCAAGGCAGCAAAATCCACCCAGTCATCCATCATGCTTCTCACCTTGGCGACTGCCGTACTGTTCTCGTCAGCCCTGTGGATCACGCAGCGACGGGCCCTTGATGCGCACCGTATGACAGTAGTGGCGGAGCCGGCTCAGGAGGGCTTCGACCATGGGCCGGTTGCCGAGGAAGTTGTGCCATTGGTCATAATCGAGATTGGTAGTAATGATGGTCGAGTGACGCGTGTAGCGCTCCTCCATCAGCTTGAAGAAGATGTTGGACTGTTCGGGTTTGAGATTGAGGTAGCCGAGTTCGTCGATTAATAAGACATCCAGGCGGGCAAGCCGTTTCAAGAGTTGACGGGTCGACCGATCGGCCAACGATGCGTACATTTCATCGAAGAGGTCTTGGGCGCGGATGAACTGACAGCGGTAGCCATTCTCGAGCGCTTTGAGCACAACGCCACAGGCCAATCCGGTCTTGCCGACTCCAGTTGGACCAATCAAGACAATGTTCTCGGCCTTGGGTATGAACTCCAGTTCAGCGAAGGCGCGGATCTGCTTTCGAGCGACGCCGGGTTGGCGGGCAAAGGGGAAGGTTTCCAGCGACCAGCGTTCGGGCAATGTCGCCCGCCGGATGCGCCACTCCAGAGCTGCTTCCTGCCGCCCGTGCCATTGTGCGCGCATTAGGCGGGCGACAAACTCGGAGTAAGAAGCGTCCTCTTTTTCGGCGGCGCGCAACTGCTCTTCATAGATGTCCAGGATGCGCCCCAGCTTTAGGTTCTTCAGCAGTTGTTCCAGGTCTTCGGTCATCTGATCTCGCTTTGATCGCCGTCGCCCAGCACGAAGTACTCGCCGGCGATGCGGCGCAGTATCATCCGTTCGAGCCGATCCAGGTCGTAAAGACCGTAACGGGCGGCTTCGGCGACGGCCGCCAGTAGAGGCTCACGCGGATACTCCCTCACCATGCGCAACAGTTGGCGTAGAGCGACAGCTACCACCTTGCGGCCGCGCTGCTTGAGGGCGGCCACATATTCGGCCATCTCGGGAGCGGCTTCCAGTATCGCCTGTTGTTCAGGATGAGAATCGGCGCGTTTGACGCCCTGGCCGCGCGGCGGGCGGTGTTGGGCGAGCGTGACCCGCTGCTGCTGCTGGCCGACGATCCGGGTGTGGATAACGAGGTTTCGGGCATCGAGTTGAATCTCAAGCTTGTCCCTGGTCTCGCGCACCTCGACCCGGCGGCCAATCCATGAGACCGGAACCGAGTAGCGGTTGGTGTTAACGGCGACGTAGCCCTCGATGTCAACCATCCGTTGGTGCAATCGGTAGACCTGGGGGATCCAGACCGGCAGCGGCTTCAGATGCAGTTGCTCGACGGCGAACAACTCGCGGGGAACGGCCCGGATATATTTCTTGTAGGTCGCGTTGACCCGATCACACCACTGACGAGCCTGTAGATTCATATCCTCCCAGGTAGAGAATGTGCGGCCGGCGAGAAAGTTGGTCTCGATGAACCAGAACGGCCGTTCGACCCGAGCTGAGCGGTTTGCATCGCCGAGTTCGTGGGCTACAAAGCAGAAGCTGAATCGTTCGGCAAAAGCGGCCATCTCCGGCACTGGAGTCATCTCCCGCCCGGTGCCGCGCAAGACGACTACATGGGTGTTGTCGGTCATGACTCGTTTTGGGAACCCGCCGAAGTAGCGGCCTGCTTCGGTGAGAAACACCTTGCAGTCGAATCGTTGGAACGTGGGATAGAACTGAAAGAACAACATCCGCGAGTAACACAGGACGGCCGATGCGGTCTGCACCTTCAGTTTCTTGCCGCCCATCTCGACCTGATGCGGCGAAGTGTCGTGCTGCAGTTCCTCACCGGGGTCGAAGTGGTAGCGGCCGGCAGGCACGATCGGCGCTTGCCCGATTCGGTGCCGGCGGCAGAACGTAGTCAGGGCTTGATAGGACATCACCGCTCCGGTTGCGGCCAGTTCTTCATGGACCCGGACTAGATTCCCCTTGCACCGCTTCAACAGCTCCAGTATTTCCTGGCGGTAAGGTTCGGCTTTCTCGGGACGATGTAGCGGCGGCACCTCCGAACAGTTCGATCCAACGACCTTGCGCACCGTCAGTCGCGAGATCTTCATAACCCGGGCGATCTCGCGGTAGCTCACCTTCTGAGCCGCCAGTTCCAGAATCGCCGTCCGCTGTCCTTTGCTCAACATGCTCTTCCTCTCTGTTTTCCTGTCTCTTTTCCTCTCTTGGGATTCGCCGCGCCAGTTGGCTGAGCTTATCCAGGGCGCAATCGATCTGCGTGCGCACCTGCTGGGTTTGCCGGCAATCCATCTCCGCGGCGGCAGCCTTCAACCGCCGGCTGGCGCGGCCGGCGATCGCCACCACCATCTCCAGATCGCGCAGCAGTTCGTCGGCTGGACTTGGATATGCTTGAGGCTCGACTTGGCGCAGCGCTTTTAGAAACAACTCGGGTTGTTCCAGAATCCGTTGCCGGGTTACCCGCGACCCGTCCCGCCAAGCCGCATACAGTTGGCTGGCTTGTCGGGTGTTGAATCGGTGACGGGCTATCGCGTCGGCCATTCGAAGGCAATCGTCCAGGCTAACTCGCGCCACTGGCGCCAAGAACTTCGTCGCCACGTGCGCCGAGATCTTGCCCTCGCGCACTTGCTGCTGGACGCTTTCGGGAATCACTTCCACCAGGGTCAGCCGGCGCGACACCCAACTGAGGCTGCGATCGAACCGCCGCGCCAACTCATCCAGCCCGTACCCGAATCGCTTCTCCAACTCGGCCAACAACCATCCTTCTTCCAGCGCCGTCTCTCGTTCGGACAAGCGTATGGAACGATCCAGCACCAGCGCCTCAGCTTCACTCATCGGCCAGATCACCGCTTCCACCGTGTCCCGACCCAGTTGCTCGATCGCCTCGATCCGCTTGTACCCGTCTATCACCAGGTAACGGCCAGCCCGGTCAGCTTGATTGGCTTGATCGGCCCGTTGGGCTTGATCGCCCCGGTCAGCTTGGTTGGCCACTGCCACCACCACGATCGGCGTCTGCTGCCCGGATGCGGCAAGCGAGGCCAACAACCGCCGCTGCCGGTCGGGCCTGCGTGCCCGAAGCTGCTCCCAACGCCGGTCGAGTTGGTGATACTCCAATTCCATTGCCTGTCCTTTGTCCAGCAAGCGGCGATACAGCGTGTTCAAATCTCACCGCCGCTCCCTGTCCACCTCTACTATGGCCCAAGTCGCATCTGGTCTTGCGCGACCAGTGACCCATGTGTTCCTGCAACCGACCCCGAATCAACAACATCGGCCTTGATCTGGTCTTGCGCCACCCGCAGCAGAAGTCTCCCCATAACCCCAATGAAGTCAGCCCCTTTGACCCCGAACTCGTCTTGCGCGATGTCCCAAGGTAGTCGCCTCAACGGCTCGGGCAATCGCAGTGGCTCCACCCCTCCCTCCACCCTACTGCGGTCTAGTATTCGTCGTCCGGTGAAGTAATCAGGATTGCGTGCCCGCCAGGCTGCTTGTGTCTTTTTCCGGCGCGCCGTCTGGCACCGCGGTTTGGCACAAGCCCGCTGTCGCGCTCCAATTCGTGAATCCGGCCGGAACCATCGCCGGCATATGGTGCAGGGTCTCTTGGGTTCAAAGGGCATCGTGATTCATCATCACCGCACCCTTATTAATTAGTCAGTCCTCAGGAGTCAGCCTCAGGTGTCAGCCCCAGGCGCCCTCTGTGTCATCAGGCTCAGTTTAATCTGGGTGGCTCTCTTCTGGAGACCTACTGTAAAGTTTGATGGGTCATTTCCGGTGAGCACACGCGGGTCACTTCTCCCGAGCGCCGAAGCCCATTCTCGCGCACGATCGTAGGCGTCCTTTAACAGAGGATCCGCCCCCCAGTCCGAGAAATAGTCCGCTAAGTCCAAGTTTTCGAAAAGGTGCTCGAGAAAAGCCGTGTCGATGGCATACTTAACTCCGCCATCGCCCGATTTATAGAGGTCGGTTACAATCCGCTTTATCTGTTCTATCAACTCACTGTTTGCCGCG
>JAHFUG010000120.1 GCA_023265195.1 Blastocatellia bacterium
TGCAGCGCAAGCGAAACCTAGCCGACAGCCGCTCCATTTGGGACGTAAGCAAGACAGATTAGGACACTACCAGACGCCCGAACCGCCTGATTGATTGGAGTCATGTCGCACATCTAATCGCACCCGACACTACCAGCCATATGGCCAAACTGCTTGACATTGAAACCACAGGGTGTAGACTCCCGCATGCATTTCTCGAACTGTGTTACAAGAGCAACGGCGTGTCCGAATAACAAAAAGAATGACCGTTGGAGAAACTCCTCACTCGACGACAAGGTCGCCTTAACAAGGCCGCCTTAACAATGATGGCCTTTACTATCAAAGACGCCGCGCGATTCAGCAATGCGGCCTGACTCAACGGATTCCAATCGCTACAGCCGGCGGAGACTTCATGTCATCAAGCATCGAGCAAGGCGGCCCGGCCGGAACCAATCACCTCGCCGCCGATGGGATAAACCTGGAATCCGTCCGTGGCCAGTTCCCTGCCCTCGAAACAAAGACATTTCTCGACGCCGCCTGCGTCAGTCTCGCCCCAACCGTCGCCTCCGATGCGATAAAAGACTTCATCGAGGCCGCGGTGTGGTGCAAAGAACGCTCGTCCACCAATCATCACATCGCGATTGACGAAATGAGAGCGCTCGCCCGGCCCGAAGCCGCGCTCCTGATCAACGCCCGCGAAGACGACATAGCCCTTGTTGAAAGCACGACGCACGGATTGAATATTGCGGCGAACGCGATTCCGCTGGCGCGAAGCGACCGCGTTCTTTTGTGCGATCTCGAGTTCCTTCAAGTCGCCCTCCCTTGGACTCAAAAGGCGCAAGAAGTTGGTCTCGAGATTGACCTCGCGCCTAACCGGATGGGAAAAATCCTAATTGAAGACATTGCCGCGCGCATCGGCCCAAGAACTCGCGTGCTGGCCATAAGCTCGGTCCAATGGACCAATGGTTTTCGATGCGACCTCGGTGCGCTCAGCAGGTTGTGCCGAAACCGCGGCGTGTGGCTGGTCGTGGACGCGACTCAGGAATTGGGGGCTATGCCCTTCGACGTTCAAGAAACCCCGGTGGATTTCCTGGCGTGCGGCGGGCACAAGTGGCTGAACTCTCCGTTTGGCTGCGGCTTCTTGTATATAGACCCGGAAGCGGCGCCAAGGTTGAGACCTCCTCTGGCCGGCTACCTTAGTCTTGAGACTCCCGAAGGCGGATGGGGAGATTATTTTCAGACGCCATCCATAACGCCGCTTCGCGAATTCACGTTCGTCAATGAAGCCAGGCGTTACGAAACCGGAGGCACCGCGAACTATCCGGGCGCGGCCGGACTCGCGGCTTCACTAAACCTCATTAACTCGCTCGGAAAAGCGGCGATCGCAAGACGAATCCATGAGCTGACCGATCATCTGATATCCGGGCTCCGTACGCTGAACGTTGATATCGTCACGCCTCTCGAGCGAGAGAATCGGTCGGGCATAATCACGTTTGATCTGGGATCGCCCGAAAAGAATGTTGCTTTGATGGAGAGGCTCCTCGAGCGCAAGGTGCTGGTTTCGGTGAGATACACGTCTGGAATCGGGGGAATCCGCGTCTCCTCACATTTCTATAACTCCGTTGAAGACCTGGACCGGCTGCTCAACATAGTCCAGGATTGGCCTCGCGGCTGACGAGAAAGGCTATCGATGTCGATTGCTGAACCAAGGACCGGCGCGGAGCCGGCCTCGATAATGGATAAAGAAAAGGGGCTGGCTCGCCAATTGAGCACGCGGCAGATGACGATGATCGCCATTGGCGGCGCGATTGGAACGGGCCTGTTCCTCGGCAGCTCGCTTGCCGTTCGAATAGCCGGCCCGGCGGTGATCGTCACGTATCTTGTTGGCGCGGTAATAGCGCTCTTGCTAATGGGGGCGCTGGCGGAGATGGCCGTAGCTCATCCGACAGCCGGCTCCTTTGGAGTCTACGCGGAAATTTACGTCTCGCGATGGGCCGGTTTCGTCGTGCGCTACACTTATTGGGCGGTTCAGTCGATAGCGATTGGAGGCGAGGCCGTCGCCGCCGGAGTGTACTGTCATTTTTGGTTTCCTCACGTGCCCCCGTGGCTTTGGGTCACCGGCTTCTCCCTGGGCCTTATCTACGTCAATGCGATAAGCGTAGGCAACTTCGGCGAATTCGAATACTGGTTCGCGATGATCAAAGTGGTGGCGATCGTCTTGTTCATCGCGTTTGGAATCGCCGCCATTATGGGCCTGGGCACGCGGCCGGCGATAGGACTGACGAACTTCACCGCACACGGAGGCTTCTTTCCAAACGGGATAAAAGGAGCATGGGCGGCGCTGGTCTTCGTCATATTCAGTTACATCGGCGCCGAAATCGTGGCGGTTACTTCAGGCGAGGCGAAAGATCCTCAGAAAGCCGTGCCCCGCGCCATGCGCTCGATGATTGGGCGCTTGATCATCTTCTACATAGGCGCGATAGTCGTGCTGACCGGAGTGGTTCCGTGGAGCCAGATTCAGACCAGCAGTGAGATAACGGCCAGCCCGTTCGTGACGGTCTTCGCGATGATGGGGATCAAAGGGGCCGCGCACATAATGAACTTCGTAGTGTTGACGGCGGCTCTGTCCAGCATGAACTGCAATCTCTACCTGGGCACGAGAATGATGTTCTCGCTTTCTCGCGGCGGTTACGCCCCGGGCGTGTTTGGCGAGGTTAGCAAACGAGGCGTTCCGCTGAAGGCGCTTCTCGTCTCCGCTTTTGGGTTGATGGTCGCGACCATTGTGGCGTATTTGTTCCCCCAAAGCGCCTATGTATATTTATTCGCGATTGCGTTGTTCGGCGGGCTCCTGGGCTGGCTTTTGATTTTTCTCACGCATCTCTTTTTCCGCCGCAAGTGGGTCGCCGCCGGAAACGCGCCGCTTGCGGTAAGAATGATCGGATATCCATACACGAGCGCCGCGGGCCTGGCTCTCATCCTGGCGATCCTCGTCACGACGTGGTGGGTGGAAGGGATGCGGCCGACGCTGATCGCGGGCTTGCTGTGGCTCTCCTTCATTTCTCTCGCGTATCTCGTGTGGGCGAAGAAACAAAAATCTCGCGCGCTTTCGAACGTCGCGGAGCCCGCGCCGACGTTATGAGCCGCGCCCCAATTCGGTTTGAAGAGCAGGACGAAGAGGTCAAATCCACGATCGAGCAATCACGGTCGGGATGAAACAAAAGCGACGGCCACCGAGCCGGATCGCAAAGTCACTGACTTTTGACATCGGAGGTTTAGATATGAAAGGCTTACGCTTGCTCGGTATCTCGCTCGGTATCTTGGCAAGTCTCGTTCTAGTTCTGGTCTGCCTCCCGGTCCAGGGGCAGACGGTTACAGCCACAATCGAAGGCCGGGTCCTCGACAGCTCCGGCGCGGTGATTTCCGGCGCGAACATAAGGGCCGTCAGCGCAGCCACCGGCGTATCGCGCTCCACTGTCAGTTCCGAATCGGGAGAGTACCGAATACCACTCCTGCCCGTTGGAGAATACTCGGTCACCGCCGAGCACCAGGGCTTCAAACGCGAGATACGGAAGCTTGCGCTCACGATTGGACAGATCGCCACTGTCGATTTCGGGCTTCAGGCGGGAGGCGCGTCCGAACAGGTAACCATCGATGCCGGCGACACGGTTCAGGAACCCTCGCGAACCGAGATCAGCTCCGTTGTCAGCCAGAGGCAAATCGCCAACCTTCCGGTCAACGGCCGCCAGTTCATCGACTTCGCTCTACTTGCTCCCGGCGTTCAGATAGGCGATACGACGTCCGGCAGCACCGACGTCATAGTCGAGCCGGTCACGAAGCTGTCATTCGCCGGCCAAAACATACACTACAACATGGTCGCCATTGACGGGGCCGACAACATATCGACCGCGTCGGGAATTCAGAAGACGACTCCATCGCAAGACGCCGTGCAGGAGTTCCGCGTCGTCAACACGACCTACAGCGTCGAGTTCGGCCGCGCGGTCGGCGGCATCGTCAACATCATCACCAAGAGCGGAACCAACTCGGTTCATGGCTCCGCTTACGACTTCTTTCGCAACAATGCATTGGACGCAACCAGCATCCTGGCGTCGCCCGGGCTCGATGCGCTGAATCAGAATCAGTTCGGCGGAACGATCGGCGGGCCGTTGAAGAAGGACCGCACTTTTTTCTTCTTTAACTATGAAGGCCAGCGGCGCAACGAATCGCCCTTCTACAATTCGGCGGTGCTCGCCAATATCGGGGCGATCAACAATGCAAAGGCGAATCTGTTCCACCTGCCGCTCGAGAATCTGAACGTGAACCGCCAGTCTAACTACGACACGTTTTTGGCGAAGCTCGATCACAACTTCAGCCAGAAGCACTATATTTCGAGCCGGTACTTCTTCAACGACGCGCGCTACCGGAATGTATCGCCGCTCAACGACGGGTTCGATCTGCCATCGGGATTCAAGAACAACTTCTTCCGCGACCAATCGGCGGTGCTGAATCTAACGTCGACCCTCTCGTCGAATCTTGTGAACGAACTGCGAAGCCAGTGGGCGCACCGATCGTTCGACTTTCCTACGGTGAGCACTCAGCCGCACCTCGAAGTCGCGAACACTTTTGCCATCGGCGTGAATCGCGGCAACCCCGAGTTCTATAAAGAGTCGCGTTTCGAACTGGTCGACAACGTCTCGCTGACGCGGGGTTCACACACGTTGAGTTTCGGCGGGAACTTCAACTATGTGAAGACCACGGAGTCCTTTCCGCTGTTCTATCCGTTCGAAGCAACCTTCGCGACCATTTCCGACCTGTTGATCGGCAATCCCTTCGTGATTTTCTTTCAGAAATTCGATTTCGCGGCAACCGGTCTCAATCCGTCTATCTACCGGGGCTCCAAGTTCTCCGATGACATTCGGAATCAGGCGAAGGGTCAAATCAACCACACTTATAACGGCTTCTACGCTCAAGACCGGTGGAAGGCTAGCAAGGACCTTTCCCTGACCTTCGGAGTTCGATACGACTTCGAAACCTTTCCGTCCAAGGCGCTCGACAACGATATGAACAACGTGGATCCGCGTTTGGGATTCGCCTACAACGTCGGGACGAGGCGGAATCTCGTGATCCGCGGAGGGGCGGGTTTGTTCCACGGGATTATTCCGAACCCGTTGTTGATGTGCCAGGAGGCGGCTTGCGGCGGCAGCGGCCCGTTTCCTGGCCGAGAACGGAAAGAGGACGACCTCAACGCGCGAACACGCCTGTTTGCATTCGCCAGCGCGCCCGTCGTTATGCAAGGTTCCCTGGCTAACATACTCGCGACCGGCGCTTATCCGAATCCGGCTTTTGGTTTTCTGGGCGAGAGCGTGATTGTTCGATTCGCGCGGAATCACCAGGCGCCATACGGCGCTCAAATGAGCCTCGGTTTTGAATTCGAGCCGTGGGCCGACACCCAACTCAGCGCGAGCTATCTTCGCGTCAGGGGCGTGCACCTCAGCAGCTTCTTCAACGTAAACCAACCCGACCCGAGCGGAACGCTCGAGAGCGGCAAGGCCGACTTCGCCGCTGTCCGGCCGGTTCCGTGCTGCGGTTTTCTGCACCGGTTGATCTCGATTCCGAACTTCCGCAATCCCGCTTTCGCGGTCTACTTCGAAGCCGACTCTCGGTGGAATTCTACCTTCAATGGTCTGCTCGTCAACCTGAACAAGCGGGAGAAACACCATTTCGCTTACGGAATCAGTTATACGTTCTCGAAGACGATCGACGACGGTCCAAATCCGAGCTTCGTTCTGATACCGGAGAACAGCCAGCGGTTGGACCTCGAGCGCGCGCTGTCATCTGATCATGCCGCGCACCGCTTCGTTGGGAACGCGACGTTCACCGGGCCCACTAACAAGCACCCGTTGGTCAATGACTTCAGGTTTGGTTTGATCGTCACCCTCGAAACCCCGCATTACTTTACGAAATTCGCCGGTTTCGACGCGAACGGAGACGTGTTCGGAGTGAACGATCGAGTGGGGCTCGAAGCCAGGAACACTTTCAAGGGCGATTCTTACAAGAGCGTTGACTTGCGGCTCTCGCGCACGCTTCGCATTTCGGAAAAGGTGAAGGCGGAGTTGATAGCGGAGTCCTTCAATACGTTCAATACTCTGAACATCAGGTTCTTCAACACGGCCTATGGCGATTCGATCTTCAACTCGGCGGGTTCGCCCGGGACGTTCTTTGACGGCGCTCCCAATCCGTTTTACGGCTCGCCGCGCGCCGTCTTCAACCCGCGTCAGATTCAGTTGGCCGCGCGAATCACGTTCTGACGTATTGAAAGCGTGATTGGGTCCGTGGATCGGTCGAGTGAAGCATAATGTACGGGCGGCCCTCCGTGGCCGCCCCTCCTGACGCACCTGAGGTTGAACTTAGCTCCTACTACAAGCCTCAGTTTGTTAAGAGATGCTCTTGCAAGGTGGGCCGAATCGAAATGATCGACTGATGGAGGAGCATCGGCTGATCTAATGAAGTCGCCGATGGACTTAGAGAACCCGGCCAGCGATCCGGCCACATGTCTTGCAACACGCTGAAACGAGTCTACCGTCGATTGATTCCGAGCAGTGAGGCCGAATCAGAGGGCTTCGCTTTGCCGGGTAGAACGTAGTTCCCTTCCACAACCATGGTCTTGCCACCTTCAAGTCCTAACGCAATCTCGACTGAATCCAGGCATGTTGCCCGCCCTGATTGGGATTTGGGGAGCAGGATTGTGGTTAGGAATTTCATTCGTGCGATTTCTTTTTGTGTGTGGCGCGACGCTCGAGATGAGAAGAAATCAGCGGCTTCAAGTCCATGACCGACGCCGCACTCTCATGCCTACCGTGTTTGTTCGCTAAGGGAATGGGTTTCCGAGGCCGCGATTTCATAGGAGCCGGGGAACGAGACCTTGCGATAGATGCTTTGAAGCGCCAACCGGCAATTGATGGAGTCAAGCTCCATCACGTCCTCTAAGCCGCTTACCTCTTGAAAGAGCCATCCGCCGTCCGATTGCTTGACGTAACGAGTGACCCGGCATTCCTGCTGTGCTATGAGCACATATTCGCGCAATGAATCGATCTTGCGGTAATCCGCGAACTTCCTGGTCCTATCGTACCGTTCCGTAGAGGGAGAGAGGACTTCGACGATCAAGGTAGGATTCAGCAGAGTATCTACCGAAACGTCGTCGAACCGGGGCTGTCCGCAAACTACAGCGACGTCCGGGTAGGTGTAGAAGGTCTTGTCCCTCGTCCTGACCCGCATGTCGCTAGAGTAGACCTCGCAATCTCTCTCTTGGAGTTGGGTGTTGAGCGAGGTTGTGACATTCACAACGATAATATTATGCTCCCGGCTGGCGCCGGACATGGCGAAGATTTCGCCGGCATAATATTCGCTCTTGTGAGCGGCCTTCCGCTCGATGCCGATGTACTCGTCCGGGTTGTAGAAGTGCTTAGGATGTGAGGCCATATCCCCTCCAGTCAGAAGCCAATATATCACAGGCGATTTGTTCCGGGGTATCCGGCGCACGTTCAGGGTTGGTTCAGTTTGGCGCCAACCAATCTCTTGCTTCAGTCTCTCGATTAGCCGCGGATAAGCTATAGATAGGTGCGCGACGAAACCTCGTCACGGGAGCGGCAGGAGGGGTCAGGATTGACTTGTTGAGATTCAACCACTAGGGCCCTGACCGGCGCCTCGGAATAACTCGCATAACACCTGCTCCACCCGAGCGGGCAGGCCGCACAACAAGATCGTGCGGTTGTACCGGTAGCCAGGAAGCGATTACACTCCCTCTCGTGAACTTCGAGTGGGACGGGGAAAAGAGACGAACAGCACCTAACGAAGCTGGCGGACCTAACTGAACATGATCGGTAAGTCGCCAGCAAAAGCACGTGAAGCTCTCGAGGGAGCATAATTCTGACGCAAGAGGTAAAGGTCCGATGAGGTTTGGCATTTATTGCGAGATGCAAGCTCCGCCCGGCAAATCGCATGCGGAATTGACCTGGGAGATCTTTCGTCAAATCGAGCATGCCGATCAGATGGGGTTCGACGTCTATTCGGTGATCGACCACCACTTCTTTCCGAAATTCTCAATCTCGGCGAATCCGCTCGCGCTGTTCACCGCGGTTGCGCAGAGGACCGAGAGAATCCGTTTCCGCGTAGCTCTGTTCACCTTGCCGCTCGAAAATCCGATGAGGCTCGCCGGCCAGATCGCCGAAGCCGACATCCTCACGAACGGTCGTCTTGAATGCGGCCTCGGCCGAGGCCACGCCTGGTTATTCGAGCCATCCAACATGCCGTTGGAAGAAAGCCGGCCCCGGTTCGATGAGGCGATCGAGATACTCACTCGCGCGTGGACCGAGGAAAAGTTTTCTTTTGAGGGCCGGTACTACAAGGTCAAGGACGTGACGGTCGTCCCAAAGCCGCTTCAGAAGCCGCATCCGAGGTTGTTCACCGGTGGAACGAGCGACATTACGTATCAAATGGCCGGCGAACGCGGCTGGGGGATATTCGTCCCACCGCTGCTCCCCTATTCCGCGCTCGAGGGACAACTCGGCGTCTACAAGAAGGCTTGCGCCGCGCACGGCCATACGCCGGATATCGTTTACATCAGACCCGTCTATCTCGACGAAGACGAGCGGCAAATCAGAAAAGAAGTAGAGTCGGCTATTTACAACTTTCTCGCCTTCAACGCGGCGCCCATCGAATCGTTACAGGATGAAGCGAAGAAGGCTGAGCTTCGGGAAAAAGGTTATGGGTTCTATGCAAGCGGCGCGCTCGAATCACTGACGCAGCTCACTTATGACGAGATAGTCGGCCGGGAGATCGGGTTTATCGGCACGCCTCGGAAAGTCATATCCCAGATTGAGAAACTGCAAGAAGTGGGCGGGATCGGCGAGCTTGCTATCGTCAGCAACTTCGGAGGGCTCGATCACTGGAAGAGCATCAAGACTCAGCATCTATTCGCGACGAAAGTGATGCCGGCGTTCCGGGGGAACGCCACGTAGAATACTTATGCAGGCCGGAAATCAAACCTCGAGAAGAGACGCCGAAACTAGCTTGCCGCCGCGGGGCGCGGAGCGCTTGTACATCATCGGCGGAATTCTCCTCATCGCTTGCGGCATGATCTTCGGCGATTTGTTCGCGGTATTCACGCTCCATCAAAACGCCGGCCGAATCGAAGCCGAGATGCTGAGCGCGGCGGGCGCGGTCGCCGCACAGGATCCGAGTGAAGTGTTCAATCGCTTCGCCGCCATCGGCGGGCTCCTGGAAAACCGAGGCACCAAAGTAGACGCGCATGTTCACGCGATCAACTTCGGCTATCTGGCGTTGCTCTTCGCTCTCATACAACCCTATGTGGCGATGGCGTCGCGCGCGAGGAAACAGATAGCGTTGGTGTTTCTGACCGGCGCGGTGATGTTGCCGGTTTCGGTATTTCTTATTCACTACGTCGGGACCAAGTACGGCCCGACCGAAATCTTAGGGTGGGCCAGCATCGCAGCGGACTTTGGCGGCTTGCTTGTCATCATCGCGGCGCTTTCGCTGCTACCCGGATTGTTGAGACACCTTCGCGGCCCAAAACCAATAGAAGCCGGCGGCGGCAAGCGGCGCGATGGAAGCCGTGTCTTGCTAGCAGGAGGGACCTTGCTGATTCTGGCCGGCTTTCTTCACGGCGCCTATTACGCGGCTTTCAATCTCGCGGATCATGAAGAAAAAGATGCTGCAATTCTGAGATCGATCATCGACAACTCCGCCGCGGAGAATATGGCGGCGGCGACGCGAGAGGTGCGGAATTACGGCGCGCTGGCTGGTGAGAAAGCCGTCAATATCGCCGCCCATTCACACATAATAGAATTCGGGTTGCTTGCGATCCTCTTAGCATTCATTCAGCCGAACGTGCGTTTGAGCGAAGGCTGGCGGCGCTGGTGGACCGGCGTCTTCCTTGCGGGAAGCGCGATATTACCGGTATTCGTTCTGCTGGAACTCAGGCTGGGAACCGTTGCGAGCATTATTGCGGACTGCGGCGGAGCTCTGGTGATCACGGCGTTGGGTGCGATGCTGGTTGGAGTTCTCCGGCAGGGCGTCTCTCGCGGCGTGAAGGCACGATAAATCGACATGAGAGCATCAAGAAAATTGCTGGTTATAGGCGGCCTGTTGTTGTCTATATGGGGAATGAGTTATGGGCTGTATTATGCTCTGCTCATCGAACATCAGACGCTCGAGACAATCGGAAGCTCTCTTGCCACGAGTTTCGCCAGCGCTTCCCAGCGGAAGATGGACGCGTCGCGGGTTAATCTCGAGAGCTACGCGCTGGCGTGCTTCGATTACGCGCGGCAGGTAGACGTGCATTCGCATTGGATCGGCCTTGGTATATTATTAGTGAGTCTCGGCGTCATTTTTAATAGGGTTTCGTTTGGCGAGCGCCTTCGTTTTCTCTTGGCGCTGGCTTTGTTGATTGGATCGGCGGTTTTTCCTCTTGGCGTGATGTGGCAAACAATGGACCGTGGTCCTGGACCACGCGTTCTCGCGTCAGTAGGCGCCGCCCTTGTAACGTCGGCGTTGGCGGGAGTAGCTATCGGCTTCGTGCGAGCAAGGGAATAACGGCTCAAGCCATCATTTTTTCATCTCGATTGCTATCGCCCGCATCGTTATCACGCACATTCGACTGGCCCTCATAAATGAGGGTCAAAGCCTAAAGGATACTTCATAAAATGCGTTTTCTCGGAGTTCATAACCATGAGAATCACGATTATTGGAGGAGGCCCCTCTGGTCTTTACTTTGCCATCCTAATGAAAAAGCTCGATCCGGGGAACGAGATCAGCGTCTATGAGCGCGACGGCCCCGACGACACGTTCGGGTGGGGGATAGTGTTCTCCGACCAGACGTTCTCGTATCTCCAGGACAACGACTTTGAGACTTACAAGGAAATCATCGGGAGTTGCGCAACCTGGGACAACGTGGACGTCGCATTGAGGGGACAGCGCGTTACTATCCGAGGCAACAAGTTCTCGGGGATCGGAAGACTCAAGTTTCTCAACATACTTCACGCACGCTGCCGATCTCTTGGCGTCGAGCTCAGGTTCCACGACAATGTCACCGATCTTGACCTGCTCGAGCCCTCCGATCTGGTGGTAGGGGCCGACGGGGTTAACAGCACTGTCAGACGACTCAACGCGGAGTTCTTCAAGCCGTCACTGGACACCCGGCTCAACAAATACATCTGGCTCGGCACTCACAAGCTTTTTGACGCGCTGACGTTGACGTTTCGCGAGAACGAAGCGGGTCAGTTCGCCGCGCACTCTTATAAGTTCAACGACACAACCAGCACTTTCATAGTTGAATGCGGCGAAGATACCTGGGACCGGGCCGGCTTCGCGTACAAGTCGGACCCTGAGACCTGCCGGTATCTGGAAGAGGTTTTCGCCGAGGACCTGGCGGGGGAGGAGATGCTTTCGAACAACTTCGTGCGGTGGTTCAATTTCACTCTCGTAAAGAACACTCGATGGCGTCATAAGAACGTCGTGTTGCTGGGCGACGCGCTGCACACCGCTCATTTTTCGATCGGTTCGGGAACAAAGCTGGCCGTCGAGGATTCCATAGCGCTCGCGACCTGCTTTCACAAGACCGAGGTAGTGGACGAGGCGCTCGCGGAATTCGAGCGGTTACGCAAGCCGGTCATCGAACAGTATCAGAACGCCGCACACGCCAGCCTCCTACTGTTCGAAGAGATGAAGGAGAATATGGATATGGAGCCAATTCCCCTCGCCTACAAACTGATGACTCGCAGCAAACGGATTGACTACGAAAAGCTAAAGAGGCGAGACCCGCAATTCATCGAGGCTTATGAAGGGTGGCGGGAGCACCACAGGGTCTAATGCGCGTCGTGAGTCAATAGTGACGAGAGAATCAAGGTTGTCGGGAGTTATGCCGTGCGATTGCGGGGCGGCTTCCCGGCTGTCGTCCGCGGCAGCCGCGCGATAGTGCGCGGGGCCTCGTTCACCGCGCCCGCGTTAGGACAAATCTCCCCGGATCCAGCAGAACCACGTTCGCGCCCTCCGCGCACCGCTTCGCGGTGGATGCGCGAGTTAGCCAGCCGCGTGATCGCCACACAGCGTGAAGTCGATGAACTCAGCCGGCACATGGCCGGCGAGCCATACTCCGTTGTGCGATAGAAAGAACTCATACCCCGCCCCATGCATGATTCCCGCCCGGACAATTAGCACAGCCGGTTTCCCATGCCGACCGCCTACCTGGGTCGAGTAGGGGTCCAACATACATCCGCGTGACCGAGCCCCTGTGTGAAACTCACGCTTCACGTCAACACTTGACCGCGCGCTTCGGTCCACGCCGGAGTTGGACCGCCCTTTCCTGGATTTCACGCGGGCGAAGATATGGAGAGAATGGAGCGGTTCGAGATTTGTCATTGGCGTTGACGCCGAACACCACGTTCACCGGGCGCGCGCTGTAAAGTTGGTTATCTTCCGCGGCGGATTGAGTACAGCCGATGCTCCGTTCGTATCAACAACCGCTCACCCACGAGCGCGGGCGACGCCTGCGCCATATCGTCCAGTTCATTCACGTGCAATAACTGGAAATGCTCGCCCGCCGCGATCACGAATGTCTGGCCCTCTTCGCTCAGGCAGAACAGCTTGCCGTTGTACGCCCAGGGCGAGGTCGTGAAAGCCGTTGCCGCCGGGTCAATCCGCGTCCGGTACGTCAGCTTTCCAGTCCGCGCGTCAAAGCGGCTCAGGATGCCCGTCTCAGTCAGCACGTACACGCCGCCCTCGTAAGCCACGGGCGACGGAAGGTAAGTCCCAGCCCGCGCCTGCGACCAAACAACAAACTCGTTCGAGGTCTTGCCCTCTCCGGGCGAAATATCGCCCGCGGCGCCGGGACGAAGCGCGACGAGTGACGCTCCCCGCCCGCCATCGATATACAGCAGGCCGTCATAGGCGAAGGGTGTGGGAATCGGCGTCCCCGACATTCCCGACATCCGCCACAACTCTTTTCCCGTCAGGTCGTAACTCAACACCTCGCCCGGCCCCACGGCCACGATCTCGGTGCGCAGCGCGTTCCGCCAAACAAAGGGTGTCGCCCATCCCGACCGCCGCCGCCCCTTCTCGCCGATGTCCCGATCCGTGCGCCAGACCTGCTTACCCGTTTGCTTGTCGAACGCCGCGATGAACGGCTGCTTCTCGTTGTCGTTCACGATCACCAGCAGGGTTTCCGCCAGCGCAGGCGAGCTGCCCGTTCCGAAGTCGAGGTACATCGGATTCGCTTCGAGCGGCGTCGACCACGCCCGCTTCCCCTTCAAGTCAAAGGCCCACAACCCCAAATTCGTGACGTACACGTAAATCAACTTCCCGTCAGTCACGGGACTCTCCGAGACAAAGCTGTTCTTGCGGTGACGCCCGCCGGGTGGCCGTCCCGTATAGAATTCCTTTTTCCATTCGACCTTGCCGCTCTTCAGATTCAGGCAATAGAGGAAGTAGTGGAGCATCACCTCTTTCGGCAGTTCGATATCGCGCGCCGTCACTCGCTCGAGCACCTGCTCCTGCGAAAGCCCCTGTTTACTCAGCTCGGCGACGTACTCGTTGCTATACTCAGTCCCGATCTGAGGCGGCTTCGACTTGCCCTCCGTCGTTGCGGTTGTCAGGTACACTTTGCCGCCGGCCACGATTGGCGACGACCACCCGCGCCCCGGGATCTCCTGTGACCACTCCACGTTCTCGGTTTTCGACCAGCGTTCGGCCAGCCGCGCGTGCGCTCCGACGGGATTCGAATCCGGCCCGCGGAACTGTGGCCAGGCGATGTCCTGGGCGTGAACCAAGTACGGAGCCAGGAACAGCGCGCACGCCGGCCCGGCCCGGCGCAAGAGAATGTAAGGGTCAGCCGCTTTGCGGATACGTCTTGGTTCAGGACAACGTGTAGTCATTATTCTCTCTTATAAGTTCGTACTGCTGAGTCGGTAGTATTATGCTTCATTGATTGTTTGACGAACACTGCTCTAATATCACGCCGCCCCGCCGGACACATAGCATTGTGCATCTATGGTCATCTTTGAAGGACGTCCCCTCGAACTTGCCCTCCGCCTGCGAGCGATGTACAACCACGGCGCCATCCTCCCCGACAGATTTGATTATCACCTCGATGCGTGCGCAGTTGTCCAGGTGATAGCTGGCGGCCGAATGATCCTGAGGACGGCCTGGCGATCCAGCATCTGGCCGTTGGGGCGATGTACAACGCTCATCAGTTTGTCGACCGGAGCTACATCGGTTCCGAACCAAGCTCACTCCCAGATCGGATTGAGACGTTCCAAATCAGCAGTCACATGTGAATCCTCCGCGGAAGATGATCGGCCACAATTGGTAGAACCGATTATCATCAATGCAAACACCGTCGCAAGCAGTCGAAACGAATCATGCTCAGGCTGATCGGCAAGCGTTCGGAGCATCTCTGAAAATTAAAGACAGTCTCGGATTGAGGCTTTTGTGCGCCGGCGTCTCTTCCGCATCCAAGTATCAGCGATATTGTTGTAGTAATGATGAGGCGATGAGTGGTTTCTCTTTTGCCTATCATGAGTCTTCTTTCCGAAGCGTTCATACGATGCGGAACAAAGCTCCATCGTAAGCAGGTCTAACGTCGAAGTTGACTGGACGCCGCGATTGGCGGCAACTTCGAATCCATGAAATAAGTCAAAGAACGCGCTCCCGCGCTCCGGTTCAGCGGCTTGTTGACCGGCGCTACCGAGAATCGACAGTATGGATGCCGGCCTGCCTACATGCCAGAAACAACTCATCCTGGATATTCGCGCACAGGTCCCTGGTTTTCTTGTCAATAGCGAGTTGTGGTTTCCATTTGAATCTGCCTTTACACGTTATCACGATCAGCGCTCTTCGGCCTCTGGCAATGAACGGAAGAATGAAGCCGCCGACAATGATCGCGAACGGCCAACCGCTCACAAAATATCGCTCACCCGGGATGGCGTGTAATGCGCGCAAAATCATTAGAAACGACACGACCGCGCCGAAAACAACCATGATTGCCGAAACCATGATCAAGTAGACGGCCCTCTGCTTAACCAGCCGGACCTCTCTGACGTCGCTCAACGGAACGCGTTTGAAGCACCACGCGTCTCTTGGCTTGACCGCAAACTTTTTCGCCGAAACATAAACTGCCTGGTTCGACACGGCCATCGCAAAGACATGATCGTGTGAACCGTGGAATTCCTTCCGCAAGTAAACCTGTTCTCCCGGCTGCGGTTCCACAACAAATCGCATTGTCTTAAACCTCGGCAGCTTGTGGCCGCCCAACGATAGCGTGACCGGGCGCGGGTGTGAAGCTCAAGATTCACGTCAACACTGAATCGCGCGCTTTCGGTCAACGCGGGAGTTAGCTGACTTCGCCTTCTTCTGGTTCGTCGTTTCGCCGCAACGAATTGTTAGCCGCACGTCGCGCTCCGGCCCCAGCGCGACTGACCGCGTTGCCGAGACTCCAGAAGTCTATCGGTGGCCCCCCGAGCGCCTCCAGTGACGACAGCGTGATCGAATGCTGGCTCCTCGCTCAGCCGCGCCATCAACAGACTGGCTCGTTGATCAATAAGCTCAACGTCCGTGATTGGGCTGACGACCTCAAACTTCACTCACCAATTCTGCGCAAGAATTAGCGCACAGGCACGTCCACCTAACGTTCCGCGTCACCGTGCCGCGTAGTTTGCGGCTACGGTGCATGCGGTGAGTTCGGCGGCGCTTGCATCAAGGAGCCGTAAGTATCATCTGTTTGACCTCGTCGATCGAAAATGGCGGATCCCGCCTGTGGATCACGGCGTGACAATTGGCACACACTGGGCGCAGATCAGCGATGGGATCGAGTCGATACGACTTGCGCAGTTTCGCGATAGGCACGATATGGTGAACGTGTATATAGCCGGCAGCCCATTCTCCATAGACAGCCTCAAAGTTGAACTCGCAAACGAAGCAGTTGGTTCCATAGTCCTCGATACATTTGCGCCGCGCCCGCTCGTTTCTCTCGTATGCGTTTACTTGGATTGTGCGAGCGGCGCCCTCGTAGTATTCGGGCTCAGGTAGGAGTTCCTCAGCTGGAACATGCTTCGGCCGATTTAGAGATGTCCTCAGACTCGACATCTCGGTGGCGGCGCTTGCCGTGTCTATGAGGCGCACCGCATTTGCCAAGTCTTTCGCTCTTGAGATGGTAAGAATCGATGGAAATCGTACCGCCCAGTTCGATGTCGACGGCGTCGGACGAAGCCGGCTGTCATCTTCCGGCCTGAGCGGGAGAAACAAGCGGATGCTCCCCCTAAGAGGGTTGAGGTAGGCGATGACCCGACGAGGTGATGTCGCCCTAAAGGACGCATAGTATCGCGCCTCGTTGTATTCGAACAATGGCAAGTCGTCACGGAGACGCTGCAACCAGGTCCTGGTGGTGGGGCCTGCCTGGATGAGTTTAGCCTTCGAGTCCATAACGGCTGCTTGAGAGGGAACTCTATATCAGATGAACCGAAGGCAGCGAGGTAAAGTGCTTCGTAACAGGGCTGCCCGTTGCGACGCCGAACGATACGATCGGCGGGCGCGCGTAGCATTGGATTTCATCCGAGAACCGCGGGCGCGCGCGCCGCTGCATCGAGAGTTCGACGCGTTGTGGAGGAGGGCCGCTACTTGGGCTACGGGATCTCCCCAAGCAACTCTGCCGCACTCAAAATGCGAATCGCATGATGCTGCTTCACGTCAAGCAAATGACTGTCCCCAGACACTATTACGTCGCCCTGAGCAGTGAGAGCGCAAGCCAAGACATCATCGTCATCGCGGACAGGAAGAACAACAGGTTCTATTTGGGCTACCTCAATCACCGTGGTTAGCGCCGCATAGCCCAAGACTAATTCATGTGGCGTGACATCCGCCGCCTCAAGCATCGCGCCAAATTTCGGGCGCGTCAAAACCTCTTCCAACTCTTCGAGTAGCGTAGGACTGGTGAACAACTCTATTATTCCATCGCGCGCAGCATCCAGTATCTGACGCGGTTTGCCACGCCAAAGCAGACCCGAAACCACAATGTTGGTATCAGCGACGACCCGCATCAGGAAACCGGCGAGATTGACGAACGGCGGCTATTTCCGCTTCGATTTCAGCTTCCGTCAGCGGGGCCTCAAGACCTGCCAAACGATCGGCCGCCATGAAAAGCCTGGTGACGCGACGGCGACGGATTTCCGCCCGGAGTAGGGCTTCGATGGACTCCGGCGTCAATAAGCCACCGGCCTCCGCTTCACGAGCTAAGCTATCAGGCAAGACCAGCTTTAGTTCGAGTGTGGACATGACCTCGTGTCTCCTTCAGAAAACCACCCCTCCAAGCTAACGCGGTTTGCCTCTCCTGTCCACTGCCGCACGGTCTTCTAAACACAACGCGAGCGTCGAACGC
>JAHFUG010000496.1:0-4075 GCA_023265195.1 Blastocatellia bacterium
TGTGAAAGATGGTGAAGTTCATCTTTCAATCTTTCGAGACTTGCCGCCAATTCCCGTGGCAGGCGGCGCTGCTTCCGGTTGTTTTACTTTGGACTTACCGGACCGAATCGAAGAACTGAAAAAGCATTTCCGACTGCTTGCTTCCTTGCCACAACCTCCAAGCCGTGAATAGTGGCTGCGCGGAGAACCCGTATCTATATACTGATCGACTCTATCTCGTTCGTAGTTATGAAGGACGCCGGCGTCAACCAAGCGCTCACTTTTGATCAACATTTCAAGCAAGCAGCCTTTGAGGCGTTAATGGCCGATGACGCCGTCTGAGTGCGGCCGTTGTGTTGATACGACTTGCCAGTGATACGACTTGCCAGGCAATCACCTCTCGTGTAGGCACCTGAGCAGCGAATCTTCCTACGGAGTCTCGACACACTACCCGACTCTTGCACGGCAACTTCCTCTGTGTGAAACTCACAAGGCTTTAAGATGACCCGGCGATCGCCCCGTATTTTGCACGACGCGTTGGTGGGAGATGGGCTTCGCGAGAAAGTGTCTGGGTTTTTGCAATGCATACGCTACGAGATATTGCCCAACTCATCAAAGCCGAACTGTTTGGCGACCCCACGGCTGAGATTATCCGCACACGCCCATTCGAAGCGGCCGAACCCGGCGATATAACCTACGCGGCGAATCCCTCATACAGAGGGCGATTAGACGATTGCCGTGCGACGGCGGTCATCATTTCGCCGCCCGCCGAGACTTCGAGCAGGAACCTTCTCGTCGCCGCCAATCCAAAGCTCGCCTTTGCCCGCGCGATTCAAGCCCTGCACGGGACGGTCTACACCGGCCAGGGCGTGAGTCCCGACTTGATCACGGGAGTCGGCACGGTGCTGGGGCGGCAGCTTTCCATCTTAGCCCGGGTCACGATTGGCCGCGATTGCGAGATTGGAGATCGAGTCAGTCTTTATCCCGGCGTCGTGATCGGCGACCGCTGCCGAATCGGCGATGACTCCGTGATTCACTCCAATGTCTCCGTGTACGATGACACCCGGATCGGGAGCCGCGTCATTATCCATGCGGGAGCGGTGATTGGCGCGGACGGATTCGCCTTCGTACCCGGCGAAGACGGCAGGCAAGTCAAAGTGTTACAACTCGGACGCGTTCGTATCGAAGATGACTGCGAGATCGGAGCCAACTGCGCAATCGACCGCGCCGCATTCGGCGAGACGCTCTTGAAGGGGGGAGTGAAGCTGGACAATCTAATTCAAGTGGGACACAACTCCGAAATAGGAGAACACACCGTCGTCGCCGCGCTGACGGGTTTCTCGGGCGGCGCGAGAGTAGGACGGCGTTGCGTGATCGCGGGCCAGGTCGGAACCAATCAGCACATCACGATCGGAGACGGCGCCATCGTCGCCGGCCAGGCCGGCGTAACAAAGAACGTCAGGGCCGGAGCGATGATGGCTGGAACGCCCGCTCAGGAGTTGAACTCGTGGCGGCGCTCGCAGGTGTTATACTCGAGGCTGCCCCGGCTCGCCGACCGGATCGCGAAGCTTGAAATAGCGGCCGGCCTTCGAGAAAAGAAGTGACGCGCGCGAATCGGATCAATCGTTAAGGGAATAGATGGAAACCGTACTCGACATAACTCAAATTCAAACCGTACTGCCGCATCGTTATCCATTCTTGCTCGTGGACCGAATAATCGAATACGAACCGGGCAAGCGAGTAGTCGGCGTCAAGAACGTCACGCTCAATGAGCCTTTTTTCGCGGGTCATTTTCCCGGCGCGCCCGTTATGCCCGGCGTGCTGATAGTCGAGGCAATGGCCCAGACCGCCGGCGTATTGATGTTAGCCAACTTGCCCGACCGCAAAAACAAGCTCGTCTTCTTTACCGGCATCGATCGGGCCAGGTTCCGGCGGCCGGTCGTACCCGGAGATCAGTTGCGGCTCGAGCTAACGGTGTTGAAATACCGGCCCCACAGCTACATCAAGCTTCGCGGCGAGGCCCTCGTCGACGGCCAGCTTGTAGCCGAAGCGCATATCTCTTCCTCTCTTGTCGATCGCAGCTTAGTGGAGCGCGGCGACGCGATCAATCACGCCGGGTTCACGCCTGTCGAGAAATAATTCGCCAGCGGAGACGGTCGTATTGGCAATACACCCGACAGCGGTTGTAAGCAAAAAGGCGGAACTCGGGGCCAACGTAACTATAGGCCCTTACTCCGTGGTCGGCGACAACGTGATCTTGCACGCGGAAGTTCAGGTCGGAAGTCACTGCGTGTTGGAGGGCCCGTCTGAATTCGGGCGCGGCTGCGTTTTCTATCCATTCGTGTCGGCGGGACAGCCTCCGCACGACTTGAAGTACCGCGGCGAACAAAGCGTGTTTCGAGCGGGCGAGCGCAACGTCTTTCGCGAGTTCACGACGTTGCATCGAGGTACGGAGATCGGCGGCGGCGTTACGGCGGTCGGCTCCGACAATTTGTTCATGGCTCAATCCCACGTCGCGCATGACTGCCGAATAGGCGATCATGTGATCTTTTCGAACGCCGCTTCGCTCGCCGGACACGTGATCATTGAGGACTACTCGACCCTAGGAGCCTTCTGTGGAGTTCATCAGTTCTGCCGCGTGGGCCGCCATGCGTTCATAGGCGCGCACTCGGTGGTCGTGAAAGACGCGTTGCCCTACGCGAAAACAGTCGGGAATCATGCCAGATGTTATGGCCAAAACTCGATAGGCTTGAAGCGCACGGGCATGTCACCGGAAGAAATCGGGCGAATCAGTCACGCTTTTAAACTGCTTCTTGTTTCAAAGCTGAACACGGCTCAGGCGCTCGAGAGAATCAAGCAGGAGTTGAGCGGCTATCCGGAGATCGACTACTTGATCGAGTTCATAGAGTCGTCCGAGAGAGGGGTAACCAAGTGAAGGTTCTGGTGCTAAACCATGCCGACGTCGAACGGCTCCTCGTTATGAACGAATGCATAACGGTGATGCGTGACGCGCTGTCGCGGCTGGCTCGCGGCGAAGCGTATCAGCCGCTTCGCATGATCATCAACCCACCCGAGGCGGCGGGCGACATGGCGTTAATGCCGTCGTATCAGTCTGGCGGCCACTCGGCGTACGGCCTCAAAGCGGTCTGTTTCTTTCCTGACAATCCGCTTCGCGGACTCGATTCGCATCAAGGTGGAGTGCTGCTCTTCAGCGCCGAGACCGGAGAGCTGATGGCGCTGATGAACGCCTCGGCCGTCACCGCGATTAGAACCGCGGCCGTTTCGGGGGTCGCAACCGATCTGCTCGCCCGCGAAGACGCCGGCGATTTGGCCATGATAGGGGCGGGCGTCCAGGCTCGCGCTCACCTCGAAGCGATGAAGTGCGTCCGCCGGATTAAGAGAGTTCGCGTCGCCAGCAAACGATTCGACCAATCAAGGCGGTTCGCCGAGGAGCTAGACTCGCTCTATTCATTCCACATAGAGCCTGTTGAAACCGTCGAGTCGGCCATTAGAGGCGCGGACTTGATTGTAACGGCCACCACGGCTCCCGAGCCCATCGTCGCCCGCGAATGGATAGCGCCGGGCGCGCACCTGAACGTAGTAGGCTCGAGCATCGCTTCAACCAGGGAAGTGGACACGGCTACGATGGCCTCGGCGGCGTTGTTTGTCGACCGCCGGGAATCGACGCTCAACGAAGCAGGCGACTACCTGTTCGCGATGCGCGAGGGCGCAATCGGTCCGGAGCACATTCGGGCCGAGATTGGCGAACTGCTTATTGGAACCCGAAAAGGACGCGGCTCAGCGAATGAGATTACGCTGTTCAAGTCGCTGGGGCTCGCCATCGAGGACCTTGCCTCGGCTGAGTATCTTTACCGGAAAGCAAAGGAGACCGGAGACGGTGTGTGGGTGGAGGTGTGAGGGAATTGATGATTGATAAAAAGGGAATTGATGATTGATAAAAAGGGAATTGATGAATGATGATTGATGATTGGGGGATCGTCGAATCCGAAACTCTTCATTCCGAAATCATATCTAATCATCCCGAAGGATTCCCGAAATCATCAATCATCAATCATCAATCATCAATCATCAATTC
>JAHFUG010000496.1:4175-5361 GCA_023265195.1 Blastocatellia bacterium
TGATGATTGATGATTGGGGGATCGTCGAATCCGAAACTCTTCATTCCGAAATCATATCTAATCATCCCGAAGGATTCCCGAAATCATCAATCATCAATCATCAATCATCAATCATCAATTCCCTTTAATCAATCATCAATTCACTTTCATCAATTCCCCTTTCATCAATTCTTATGAAGTACGGACTCATAGCAGGCAATGGCAACTTTCCCTTCTACGTGCTCGATGGCGCGCGCGAGCGCGGCGTTGATATCGCCGTGGCCGCTATCAAAGAGGAGACAGACCCAAGCATCGAACAGCACGCCGGCAGGGTCGAATGGATCGGCGTCGGCCAATTGGGAAAGCTCGTCGGTTACTTCAAGCGCGAACGGATAACGCACGCCATAATGGCCGGCCAAGTCAGGCATCAGCAGATATTCAGGCTCAATGCGCTACCCGACTTGCGAATGGTGAAACTGCTAGCTCGTCTCCCCAGGAGAAACACCAATACTCTTATCGGCGCCGTCGCCGATGAATTGGGAAGGGAGGGGATAGAGCTTGTTTCATCCACTATTTTTCTCGAACATATGCTCGCGAAAGAAGGCGTGGTGACCCGCCGCTCTCCGACCAGCAAGGAGCGCGCCGACATCGACTACGGGTTGAGCGTCGCCGCGGAGATCGCCCGGCTCGATTTAGGCCAGACGATAGCGGTCAAAGATCTCGCGGTCATTGCCGTCGAGGCTATGGAAGGTACTGACGCGGTCATTGCAAGGGCGGGCGAGATCACTCGGGCGAGGCCTTTCGTCGTCGTCAAAGTCGCGAAGCCGAGCCAGGACATGCGATTCGACGTGCCGGTAATAGGCCCGCCTACGATCGAAGCGATGGCGCAGGCAGGCGCAACCGCGATATCCGTGACCGCCGGGAAGACTCTGCTGTTTGAGAAAGAGAGGGTCATTGATCGCGCGGGCGATCAGGGCATCAGCATAGTTGGAACCAGTGAGAGCGAGTGACCTGCCGAGTCCCAGTGCGATCCATCGTTCACAATCCGTCCGTGGAATGATCAAGAAGGAAACAACCGTTGAGAACTACGGTTCTCATGGTTCCCTGGGCTTCGCGAACTCCATGTTTGCGCGGTCGCGCGCTCCGCTGCATCAAGAGTTCGTCTCGACGTGGAGGAGGGCCTGCCCCGGCGCTACGGGATATCCTC
>JAHFUG010000497.1 GCA_023265195.1 Blastocatellia bacterium
AAACTGACTATTGCTGCCAGATTTGTTACACTACGTTTTTCCGGTTTTTTCCCCTTCGCTCTCATTCCTCTCAACACTTACCCAGTCGATTCTTCGCGGATGGGGTAAACATGGGCTAGACTAGACGGGAAAAAGTATTCACTAGATGAACTCAGAGCGTAATAGGACTCGATCAGATTCTACGCGATCTGACCAATCTAAGGGCTAGCCGGATGGAGAAGAAACAACGAATCAAGTCGTGGAAAAAAAAGGAATCGAGAGGTATTGACCCACGCGACTGGGAGAGTATTCCAATGACCTCCGACGCAAGGGCCTTCTACGAAGGTACGTTTCTTCCGAGATATACGGAGATGCTCAGGCAGGTCCTTCAAACTCCTCTCACGGTGTTGATTTGGGGACCAGGGAAAGGTGGGGGTGACCTCTATTCTAAGCGCCTTCAGATTCGAGGCCAGCTTCGAGAATCTGGGATCACTGCGATATTTAGCGAAGAAGTCGAAGTTGCCAATCCTTTTAGCAGCTATTCGGCGAAGGCTCTCGAACTCTGTCAGGCTTTGGCGGCGGATTTCATCGTCGTGCTGCAAAGCTCGATCGGAAGCACTGCCGAGGTTCACGATTTCAGTCAGTTCGTCGCAGACGTTGGGCGCAAAATGCTGATCTTTATTGATTCGCGAGCGAAAGATGGTTACAGCTACACTGGGGCACTACAAGAGTTGACAATGCTCTATAATAATGTTGAGACCTATGAGTATCCGAGAGACATCCATGAATGCCATCTTCTTGCCAAAGTGGAAGGGAAAATAAAAGTGCTCCAATTCGCTAAGTGGCGACAAAGATATAGCTAAGGTGATGTGATACTTGAGAAATGAATTCAATCCAAACATACTTGAGTTCTATAGAAGTCACAGAGATGAGATCGACATCCTCGCCGATCACGATGCGCTCTTCGTACTCGCCATCATAAAACGCATAGGTCCTGTTACTCTACAGTCGCTTTCTGAACATATCGGCTGGGATAAGGATAACCTAGGAGATATCTGCAATTTCTTGTGGGCGACTGAAATGATTGACACCAGTGGGATTGGCGACGCTAACGCATTCCTCAGTATTTCAGAACCGGGCGAGAATGCGCTCAAACGCCTCTTTGAGCTACCCCCAATGACATCGAAATCTACATCAGTTTTCTCAAGAAAACTAGACGAGTGGAGCAGTATCTTGAAATCCTGGATTAGAAACACTCTGATAGTTGGGTCCGCAGTCCTGGAATCACTCAGCCACATATCCGCGATCGCCATCTTTCGCATTCTAATCATTCCTGTTGCCCTGATAGCAGCTTACATTGTGCTGCGCAATTTACACCCCATTGACACGAATGACTCGGTGGCAGGACAGGTTAACGAGAGGCTTACTCAGGGAAGACTCGTTTTGCCGGAGGGTGCAAGCGCTTACGATCTCTGGCAGGAACTAAAACTAAGATATCCGCGCCAGGCTAGCCCAGACGCGCTGACTTTGAGAGCCTTTAGTTTATTAAAAATCAGAGGGAACGAAGTATTCCAAGAATTTCATGACGACAGTTTCCCTGACAATAGTAGTCAAGTGCTTGAGGCCTACAGGATTTATGAATGGGCAGTAGAGATCGACCCCGGCGATTCTCGGCTGCGAGCCAGGAGACTATACGCTCTCGCACAAATTGACCTTGAGCAAGGCAAGAACGAGGATGCCATTGAAGAACTCTTTCGCGCGATTACGTACGATGATTGTCTAAGTCTCGCGCACAACAGCTTGGGTCGGATATTTGCAGGGATAAAGTATTATGAGAAAGGTGAATTCCATTATAAGCGCGCCATTGACTGCGACCCTAAATGGTGTGCACCACGCACCAGCTTGGGTGATATGTATGTTAACGAACAACATTTCAAAGAAGCGGAGCGAGTCTATCAAGGCGCCATCGGCTGCGAGCCGGAAAATGCCCTCTTCTATTACAAGCTTGGTTCACTATACCAACGGCTGAAGCGTTTCTGTCTTGCCCTTCGACAGTATCAGATCGCGCTGGACTTGGTTGAGCGAGGAGGCAGTATTAATTTGCGAAGGCAACAACTTCAAGAACGGATAAAACAGCTCAGGTCACATTGTCGAGAATGAGGGAGTCTGTTGCACGCAGGGCGCTCCCCTATCTTAAATAAGACCGCTCTCCAGCAAAGCGTTTGGATCCAACTACAATGGGGACAGGCGGTTATGGAGGGACCTCACTGTTAGCAAGCATCCCTCCAAGCACGACACTTCAGGTCACGCCTTCGAGTTATCATCGACTCGAGAGCGCTTCGGTCCACCGGCCGACGTGGCTGGATTAGCCCTCGCACTACTATCAGGTGTCAGTGGGACGGGAGTCGGGGCCGACACCGACCGGCTGTGTCGTGATTCGGTGCGGCTCGCCCGCAGCCATGCCGTCATCAAGCCATCGTCAACCGCCAGCTTGTTATGAACTACGGCCTTCAGTTGTTGAACTATCTCAAGTCCTTCAGTGAGAGTCGTATCCATCGAGGCGGTTGCCTTCACCTGAGAGCTGCGCGTGTTTCGCCGCTGTGATAACGCCACTTCAAACTATGTTCAGACCTCCTGATGTCGGGGAATTTGAGATGAGCCCTTCCTGATCAAAGTGCCGACGAATGGGCGACGGTATCAGGAATTGCGTTGCTTCCTTACCGTCTAAATAGCCTCAGATAAGGGGGTTGTGGATGTAACCTTGAGAATCGTTCCTGATACCACTCAGGCAGGCCGAAACTGGGCTCAGGTCATTTTCCTCGGAGACCTTCTAAGTCTTTGGAATCTTTGGATGAGATCAGGAGTTCTGATGTTATGTCCGCGTCAAGGTCTTCAAGAAAGTTGGCAGGCATATCCAGAGTGATGAACTGGTCCTTGAGCTGCGCAGCGTCACTCGCAAACGCACGCGCTGAAGCGAGCACCGCTTGATCGTTGGCCTTCCGGGGGTAGCCGGAATTTGTCTTCCAGACCCGGTGTGGTCACGGCCAAAGCTCGCGCGCAGAAGTTGATTGCGTCAAGGTCATCGATGACCGCCGCTCGGGCAGAGGCCTTTAAGCTGGCGGCGTTACGGCTGCCGGTCTGGCTGGAAGCTTGCGCGCTGGCGAGCCCTTGTAAGTTTGTTACAAGTTCTCCCTGAGCACATAGGTAAATCTGTCTTAGCCACGAAAAAAGCCGACATCCGCTGACCTTCGTTCCTTTGGATACTGCCGTTGATTGGTGACGAACACCCGGCTATGACAATCTCGGTTTCGTCTATCACGATGCCATCGTCCTTTATCACGACGCGTCCTTCCTTTATTAGAAGGCGTCCTTATCTTATTACGATGGGTCTTTCCTTCATTAGGACGGGTACTTACTCGATTGCGACGCGTCCTTCCTTTATTAGAAGGCGTCCTTATCTTATTACGATGGGTCTTTCCTTTATTAGGGCGGGTCGTTACTCGATTAGGGCGGGTCGTTACTCGATTACGACGCGTCCTTCCCCGATTGCGACGCGATCTCAGACTCCACACCGACTGGAGCGGCGTAACAGCCGGAAGAGTTGCCGCGTCACGGACGTCGCGTAGAAGCGAAGCGCCGTCACTGCCCTGATTGGCGCGCGGCGAGGAAAACTTTAAGGCGGCTCTGGCAGCGGACATCACGTGAGCCCTCCTCAAGCATCCGTAACACCGTTGCTCAGTCCGGCTCTGAAGAAGAAGCACCATGGTTGAAGACAGTTGGTCTTCCGTGGTCCATAAAAGGGAGTAGTACAATGGCCAGAGATGAGAACATTCGGGTGAGCCCAGCCGTCGTCGCGCAGGACGAGGCGGCTTTCAATGCGCTTCAGAAAATCAGCGGATATGCACCCTCGAACCGCGAGCACGCTGTAGAGTCGTTGCTCGCCGCAATCGATGAAATGCATGCCGCGCAAATAGCGGAGGATCAGACCCTCGCCACGGCGGCAACCGCCCGAGATAAAGCGGCGGGGGCCGAATGGAAGGTTCACAATCTGATGTTGGGCGCCAAGGACCAAGTGAAAGCCCAATTCGGCAAAGACTCGGTTCAGGTACAGGAGATCGGTCTCAAGAAGACCTCCGATTACAAGAGACCCGGCCGCAAAACCAAATCAAAAACGCTCAAGCCGGCCGTGTGAGTATTTCCGATTGTCTCGCGAACAAGGCGCCGGCCCGGATAGCCGGGTATCCGGCCGGCGCACGCCGCGCTGACGCTACAACCGTAACGCGGAACACGGCGTCCCGCCTGTCGATTATTCCATCCTGGGAGTCACCGTTGGATTGTTTGTCGAATTCGCGTAGCGCAAGGAATCGATTCGGAGTGGGTGACCGAGGCTGAGGGGTGAAGTCGCCGAACAACTACAGCTCATTGCTCCTGGCCGGGTCTTGGTTATTGGTTAGGGATGACGGTGAAACAATCTTCGTTCCGTTTAGCGATGCCGTGCTGCGTGCCGACCCAGAGATTCCCCAGGCCGTCTTCGCAGATCGAGGTTATCAAACCGCTTGGCAGGCCGTCGGCAATGGTGAAGCTGGTGAATACGCCATTCCTCATCCGCTACAGGCCGCCGGTGAACGTGCCTATCCACAACGCGCCTTCGCAATCCTCGAAGAGGCACTGAACGTAGTTATTAGTAAATAAAGTAAAGCACTAGGTTTGGTACTTCGGAGTGGGACTGTTAGAATGGGTGGCGGTCTACGGCATCGCCTCCGGCAAGGAAAGATCAATGAGCCACAGAGTCAAACCGCAGGTACTGACACTGGAGGAGGTAGCTGCCTACCTGCGGTTACCCAGCGAAACGATCGCGAGGCAAGCCGCACAGGGTCAAATACCGGGCCGTAAGATCGAAGATGCTTGGAGATTCCTCAAAGCTGCGATTGACGAATGGCTCCGTTCCCACGACGGTCGGATGCTTCTCCTGCAACAGGCTGGAGCGTTAGCGGATGATGAGATGCTGCCCGAACTGCGGAAGAGCATATATGAATTGCGCGAACGCGCGGAGATAGACAGTAGCCCCGATATCTGACTCTAATGCACCTGCTTGATACCGATACCCTGACACATTTATTCGCAGGACATCCAAGAGTTGTCGAACGCTTGCGGGCACTTGAGGACCCGGACGTGGGCACAACTATCATCACCAAAATAGAGTTACTTCGGGGTCGCATGGACTTCGTAACGAAGGCTGCGACCGGTAATGAGCTACTCCGCGCTCAACGGCTTCTGAACCGTACCGAGGAAATGCTGGAACAGATCGTGGTCGTTCCGATCGATACTCGGGGTGCAGCGGAATTTGACAGACTGCGCACGGTCACATC
>JAHFUG010000498.1 GCA_023265195.1 Blastocatellia bacterium
GAGGAACAGATCCATCGCGACGAATACGCCTATCATACCGGTCTCGAGCGCGAGGATTGCGATAAGGTATTCGCGCAACCGGAACCTTATCGAATTCCATGACGAGATCAACGCGAGCGGCACGAGAAAAGTCGTGAGCAGCACAAGCCAAAGGCTGAGGCCGTCAACGCCGACGTGATAGCGGACGCCAAGATTGAAGGCGGTGATCCACTCTACGTTTTTCTCGAACTGAAGGCCGCGCGCGGAATCGAATCCAAGCGGCAGCGCCAGTGAAATCGCGAAGGTCGCCAGCGAAAAGAGCAGGGCGGTCCAACGCAGCGAGTTATCGGCGGGCTTGACGACGAGGAGCGCAACGATCCCGGCGAGTGGCAGCAGCGTTATGATTGTAAGGAGGTAACTATCCATTTCAGTTTGTTCGTACTGGCCTCACCAACTATTTTGCATCCTTCTGGGAGTGCGCTGGAGTTTGCGGTTTCATTATTTATCCATCCGTAGGAGGGCCATGCTCTCTTGGGAGTTGAGACAGCTTTGTTGTTCACTTGAAAATACAGGAGCACATGGCCCTCCTAACGGAGGGCAAATGCCGCGCCCGATGGCTGCTATAAACCCGATCGATGCTATAAACATGACCCTCCTAACGGAGGGCGGAACTTTGCACCACATGCGTGCTATAAACATGACCCTCCTAACGGAGGCGAAACGTTTCACCATGCGAGCTATAAGCATGACCCTCCTACGGGAGGGTTAGAATTAAAATGGCCAAACTTCATTGCAACCCTCTGGGTAGCGGAGAAGCCTGGATTCCTCCCGCTGTTGCTTCACTTCTGGTCATCATCACCAACGCCGTTCGCGTGTTTCGATGTTCTTCACACCTTCTCCCATTACGAAGTCGAACTACTTCGTCACGAAGTAACCAATTATCAGCAGCGCGCCTAACACCACCATCGCTACGTATGCGCGCGCCAAGCCTCCTTGCAAATGCCGCAACGCAGCGCCCGCGGCTTCAGCCAGCTTCGCAACTCCATTCACCGCGCCATCGATGACCCGAACATCCACGAGCTTCCACAGCAGGCCGGTTGATAGCGCCTTAATCGGCCGAACCACCGTTGCGTCGTACGCTTCATCAACCCGGTACTTCTCTTCGAGCAATTTTGGCGGCTCCCAGAGCGGCTTTCGCTTAAACCAGCGCAGACCCGTCAGTATGCCTATGATTGCGATTGCCGACGAGATCAAGGTAAGAATCCACTCGAGGCTATGACTAACCGCGGCTTCGTCGCCGGCTTTTGCGGACGTATGTGCTTCGCTCGCAATTGAAGGTCTTAGCAGATGCTCGAAGTAGTTTGGTATCTTTCCGCCCGAAAGTCCCTCCGGCACCCCGAAATAGCCGACGACAACGGCGCCTATCGCTAATATGACCAGTGGGGCCGTCATGGACCAGGGCGATTCATGAGGAACGGCGTGCGCTTCCGCCGCGTGTCCGTGAGACGAGCCGCCCGCTCGCCGATCCCCGAAAAAGGTCAGCGTCATCATTCGAGTCATGTAGACAGCGGTTAAGAACGCCGTGATGGCTCCAGCCGCCCACAGCACTCGGGCGGTGGTTTCACCGAACTGCGTCGAGGCGTACGCGCTGAAGAGTATCTCGTCCTTGCTGAAGAATCCCGACAACAAAGGCAGTCCGGAGATAGCGAGCCATCCGCAGACCATGGTCCAGAAAGTAATTGGCAGATACTTCTTCAATCCGCCCATCCTTCGCATGTCTTGTTCGTGGTGAAGCGCGATTATGACCGACCCGGATCCCAGGAATAGCAGCGCCTTGAAGAACGCATGAGTAAAGACATGGAAGATACCGGCGGTGAAGGCCCCCACGCCACACGCGAGAAACATGTAGCCAAGCTGCGAGATCGTAGAGTAAGCAAGGACTTTCTTGATGTCCCACTGAGCAAGCCCAATCGTCGCGGCGAAGAGCGCGGTCGCCGCGCCGACCACGGCGATGATTAACATAGCGGCCGGAGCGTGAATGAAAATCGAACTGGCGCGCGACACCATGTAAACCCCGGCGGTCACCATTGTGGCGGCGTGGATCAATGCGCTGACCGGAGTCGGCCCGGCCATTGCATCCGGCAGCCAGACGAACAATGGAATCTGCGCGCTCTTACCTATCGCGCCTACAAACAGAAGCGCCGCGACCGTGGTCATTCCTCCCGCGAAAACCGCTGACAAGGCCAGCGACTCGGCCGGTTGAGTCATCGCCCAGTTGAATGCGCCCTGAATTCCGCGAACGGGATCGGTGAAATAGAAGATGGTCCCAGCTTTCCAGAAGAGAAGCATAAGACCAAGCGCGAATCCGAAGTCGCCGATGCGATTTACAATAAACGCCTTCTTCGCCGCGTCGCCGGCGAAAGTCTTCTCATAGTAAAATCCGATCAGCAGGTAAGAGCACAGTCCAACGCCTTCCCATCCCACGAACATCAATAGGAAATTGTCCGCGAGCACCAGCAGCAGCATCATGAACATGAAGAGATTCAGGTACGTGAAGAAGCGCCAGTAGCCTTTTTCGCCCCGCATGTAACCCGTTGCGAAGACGTGTATGAGAAATCCGACAAACGTGATGAAGAGTATGTAGACGCCCGACAGCGGATCGAGGAGGAGCGCGGCGTCCGAACGAAACGCGCCTACCTTGATCCAAGTGAACAGGTATTCGTGAATCACCCGGTTGTCTTCCCGCAATGGGAGAAGCTGTTGAAAGAAGACATAGAAGGATGCCGACGCTGAGACCAGAATGGCGGCGCTCGCCACAAGACCAATTGCCCGCTCGCCGAGCCGTCTTCCCACGAGCGCCAACAGAACCGATCCGGCAAGGGGCGCGAGAATTATTATTGTGAGAGCGTTAGTCACGGTATGTCTTAGAGTATCGCGGCCTGACGATAGAAAGTTTCCCTCAAAGCTTCATCGTGTCGGCGTCGTCCACGTTCAGGGACTCCCTCGTTCTGAAAATCGAGATGATGATCGCCAGACCAACGGCTGCCTCCGCCGCCGCCACCGTCATCACGATGAAAACGAATAACTGGCCGCCGACGTCGCCGAAGAAGCCTGACAGAGCCACCAGCGCCAAGTTGGCGCCGTTCAACATCAACTCGATGCACAGGAATATGGCGATGGCGTTCCGCTTCACGATCACGCCGACCGCGCCGATCGTGAACAGCGCGGCTGATAACGCCAAATACCATGATAGTGGAACCATCGCGTTAAGCCTCCGGTCTAGCCGTCCTCGCGTCGAGCGAGCACGATCGCTCCTACGATCGCCATTAGAATAAGGACCGATGTCACTTCAAACGGGAGCAAATAATCGGTGAACAAGCTCGTGCCGATGCTCCAGGTGGCGCCGACCGCGCGGTCCGAGTCCGATCCGGCCGGCAGCCTGATATCCTTGACGTTTCGAAAAACGTACAACGCCTCGGCCATAAGCGCAGCGGCGAACGGAACGGCAAGGTAGCGAAGCCATTGTTGTTTTTCGATCCGCGGCTGATCCTCTTGCAGGTTCAAAAGCATGATGACGAAAACGAACAGCACCATGATTGCGCCCGCATAGACTATTATTTGCATCGCCGCGACGAACTGCGCATGCAAGGTGACATAAAGCGCCGACAGCGACGCAAGGGTTCCAATGAGCGACAGCGCGCTATACATGGGATTGCGCTGTGCGATCAGGTTCAGCGCGCTTCCAACCGCCGCGGCGGCGAATATGATGAATAGGACCCTTTCCATCGCGTTTAGCTCGCCAGCAGCAAGACGGTCGAGGTGACTACGACGTTAACGATGGCCAGAGGGAGCAGGAACTTCCACCCCAGCCACATGAGTTGATCGTATCTGAATCGGGGCAGCGTGAACCGGATCCACATAAAAAGAAAGATGAGCAAAAACACTTTCACCAAAAAATAGACGAGGCTTAGCCACGGATGACTGTTGACGCCGGGCCCGTTCCAGCCGCCGAAGTAGAGGGTCACCGCCAACGAGCAGGATGTTATCAGGTTCAGGTATTCCGACATGAAAAACATCGCGAATTTCATGGAGGAGTACTCGGTGAAGTATCCCGCGACCAGTTCGGCTTCCGCCTCGGGTAAATCGAACGGGACCCGGTTCGTTTCGGCCAGCGCCGCGATGTAAAAGATGATGAAGCCGACGGGTTGCAGGAAGATATTCCATCTGGGAAGAAAGCCAAACCAGTAGCCGCTTTGCGACTGTGCTATGTTGACCAGGTCGAGCGATCCTGACAAGACGAGCACGCCGATGATCGCCATTCCCAGAGACAGTTCATAGCTGATCATTTGAGCGCTTGCCCGAAGTCCTCCCATCAACGAGTACTTGTTATTGGACGACCAACCCGCCAGCACGATTCCGTAGACGCTGAGTGAGGCGAGTCCGAGCAGGTACAGCAACCCGACGTTTATTCGCGTCACGTGGAGAGCGATCTGTTTTCCGAACAGAACGATTTCGCTTCCATACGGGATGACTATGAAGGTCATCAACGCCGGCACTATCGCGGCCGCCGGCGCAGCCAGATACAAGAGCTTATTGGCCTTGATGGGGATTATGTCTTCTTTGAAGATGAACTTGAGCCCGTCGGCTAACGGCTGCAAGAGCCCGAACGGTCCAACCCTGTTCGGTCCGACGCGTATTTGAATCCAACCAGCGACTCGTCTCTCCATGTAACTCAGATAGGCGACCGACGTGATGAGAACGGCGAAGACTACTGCTATCTTGACGAGCCATTCTAGGAGGAGACTAGTCATATCAAGGTTAGAAGCGGCGATCGCCTGGACTTCAGCGGTTCCACTCCAGGACGCCCTTCCGCCAAACGTAGAATAGGCCAACGAACAGAATCACCATGAAGAGCATCATCTCGCCGTAGAATACGAATCTCAAATGTCTGAGAGCAGGGTCGTGAAGCACGCCGGAGAAAACCACCGCCCACGGAACCAGGAAAACGGCTTCGATGTCGAATAAGAGAAAGATCATTGCGACGAGATAGAACTTCACGGAATGTCTCTCTCTTGCGCCCCCAACCGGTTCGACGCCGCATTCATACGGCATCAATTTGGTGGTCGTGGGACGGTTCCTGCCCGCGAGCCTCGACACCGTGATCATGGCCAACGCGAAGACGACGGCGATCGAGAAGATAATCAAGATGGGAAGATAATTGGCGATCCCGGGTTGGTCCATCTGGCGAAGACTCCCTAGCGAGAGAGGCGGCTTGCTTATTGAACCGCCTTCATTCAAGAAAGTAATTGGCAAAAAAGTAATGGGCATCTTAGTGCATCGGGAAAATGAGTGTCAAGCAAGCGCCCA
>JAHFUG010000499.1 GCA_023265195.1 Blastocatellia bacterium
AGCTGACCGCTGATAGCTGATCCATAATAACCGACTGGTTGCATACGAAAGCTGATCATTAGATTTGTCGATTTCGTTGATTGTGCTCGTTTGCGCCCGCGGAGAAGCGTGTGCTAGCATCGAAAATCCTCGCAAAGGAACAAAAACAAGCCACAATGATTGAGAAGACTATCCTCGGCAACGGACTCACGGTTATCACGGAACAAATGAATCATGTCCGGTCCGCTTCCGTAGGCATCTGGGTCCGGTCCGGCTCCAGGCACGAAAGCGAAGAGTTGAACGGTATATCCCACTTCATCGAACACACCCTGTTCAAGGGAACCGGAAGGCGGAACGCACGCCAAATCGCGGTCGAGAGCGACGCCATTGGCGGGAACGTAGACGCGTTCACCAGCCGTGAGGTGGCTAGCTACTATGTCAAGGTGCTGGATGAACATCTGCCGCGCGCGTTCGATTTGCTTTCGGATATCGTGACCGGTCCGCTTTTCGAGAATGAAGAACTCGACCGCGAGCGTAACGTCGTTCTCGAAGAAATCAAAATGGTCGAGGATACCCCGGACGATTTCGTGCACGAGGTCTTCGTCGCGAACTTCTGGCCTGAACATCCGCTGGGAAGATCCATTCTCGGCACGCCAGAGACCCTTTCCACATTCGATCATGACCGGGTGGAGTCCTATTTCAAAGACGTCTACGGGCCATCCAATCTTGTTGTGACAGGAGCAGGCAATTTAGAGCACGCCGCTTTCGTGGATATGGTTTCCACTCACATGGGAACGATGAGCATGGGCGGGGCGGGACGACTGGCCAACGCGCCCGCATATCAACCGCGGCGCAAGGCGATCAATAAGGATCTCGAGCAGGCGCACCTGATCATCGGCGCGCGCTGCCCTTCGGCGCTCTCCGAAGACCGTTACTCGGTTAACGTGTTGAATGTGATACTCGGCGGCGGCATGAGTTCGCGCCTGTTTCAGAAAATCAGGGAGGAGCGAGGCTTGGCTTACTCGGTTCACTCCGGCATCAATTCCTACAGCGACGCGGGCTACCTCTCGGTGTATGCGGCCGCTTCGCCCGAGCACATAGAAGAGGTCATTCACTTGACCGTCGAAGAGTTCGGAAAGCTGAAGAGCGAAGAAACGTGCGAGCAAGAGGTTCAGCGCGCTAAGGATCAGCTAAAAGTGTCCGTGATGCTCGGGCTCGAATCCACTTCCGCGCGTATGAGCAATCTAGCGCGGCAAGAGATATTCTTCGGCCGGCAATTCACGCTCGATGAGATACTGAACCGAATCGGGAGCGTGACCGCGCAGGACGTGCAACGCCTGGCGTGCGACGTCTTCCTTGAAGATCAGCTTGCAATCACGGCGTTGGGAAGCCTGGCCGAAAGCAGTCTGGACGGCATTACACTGGAGCGCTAGAGCGATTTGGCGCAAATGAACCGCGGCCTTTGCTCTCGAAATCTAAAACGATTGGCGCCAATGAAAACTTGCGAACCGCGGGCGGCGGATTTAGAAGCGTTTCAGTTCCTGTGTGAGTCCCGCCGGCCTTTGACAGCCATCCACCGAACCCGGTTGAGCAGATGCGGTTGATCGTCCTCGGCAGCGGAAGCACTGGCAACGTGCTCTTGATTGAGTCAGGCGGCACGCGAGTCCTGGTCGACGCCGGCTTGACCGCCAAGGAGACAGCCCGCCGAATCGTGGACGCCGGGCTCGATCCCACCCGCCTCGACGGAATTGTAGTAACTCACGAACACTCGGATCACATAAAAGGAGCCGCGGTTCTGTCCAAGACAACGGGAGCCGCGGTGTTCATCTCCACCGCCGCCCGGTCCGCTAGTAATTTCCCTAAAGGCGGCGATGGCATTGTCTGGGGAGAGAGGGTTTCATCGAGCGAGCCTTTCCAGATAGGATCGCTGGAGTTCCATCCCTTTGGAATTCCTCACGACGGCGCGGATACATTTGCGTTAACGGTCAAGTCGAACGGGGTCAAAGCCGCCGTTGTCACGGATCTCGGTTACATAACGCAACTTGCCGCGGAACGCCTGCGCGGATGCGACTTCATACTGATCGAATCCAATCACGATCTCGACATGCTGAAGATTGGGCCCTATCCCTGGGCAGTCAAGCAGCGGATCGCCAGCCGGCTCGGGCATCTTTCAAACGACGAAACGTCGCGATGGATGCGGGAAGACTTTGATGGGCAGGCGCGGTTTCTGGTGCTTGCGCACTTGTCTCGCCGGTGCAATCATCCTGAGCTTGCCAGGTTGGCGGCGTTGCGCGCGTTGAGGTCGCGTGGGCCGGCGTTTTGTCCCGACGCGGAAAAGCGAGTGAAGGTCGCCAGCCACGACCGCGCGAGCGAGTGGTTTGAATTCTAGGCGGTAGAGAGCGAGTAATGATCTCACGTTACACGTTACCCGAAATGGGCGCGATCTGGACGGACGCCAACAGGTTTCAGAAGTGGCTCGACGTCGAAATGGCGGTGTGCGAAGTTCATGCCGATATGGGGACTATTCCGCGAGAAGCGGTTGATAAGATTCGGCGCACGGCGACCTTTTCAGTAGACCGCATAAATGAGATCGAACGAACCACTCGTCACGACGTGATCGCATTCACGACCGCTCTGGCGGAGAATATCGGCCCGGAATCACGCTACGTGCACTACGGATTGACCTCGTCCGACGTGGTCGATACGGCTAACGCGCTCTTGATGCGTGACGCCGCGACGCTGGTGCTCGAAGACCTGGATCGTCTGGGCAAGGTGCTTCGCCGCAGAGCTATCGAGCACAAGCATTCAGTAATGATCGGCCGCACGCATGGCGTACACGCGGAGCCCACGACGTTCGGTCTCGTTATCGCGCTTTATTTCGCGGAAAACGAGCGCAACAAGGAACGAATGCGCCGCGCCCGCGAAAGCGTCAGTGTAGGCAAGATCAGCGGGGCCGTCGGCACATTCGCCCATCTGGACCCCGAAGTGGAAGAGCGAGTGTGCGAGAAGCTGGCGATAGAGGCCGCCCCAATCTCGACGCAGGTGGTGCAACGTGACCGCTACGCCGAGTTGGTTTCGACTCTTGCTATCATCACCGCGTCGATGGAAAAGATCGCGCTCGAGGTTCGCCATCTTCAACGGACCGAAGTGCGCGAGGTCGAGGAGCCGTTCGGCGCGGGTCAAAAGGGTTCGAGCGCAATGCCTCACAAGCGGAACCCGGTTACCGCGGAGCAGATCTGCGGGCTGGCGCGCGTGGTCCGATCGAACGCTCTAGCTGCGTTCGAGAACATCGCGCTGTGGCACGAGAGGGACATTTCGCACTCGTCGGTTGAACGCGTCATCATTCCCGATTCCTTCATACTGGCGGACTACCTGATTAACAAGACTGAGTGGTTGATAGACGGGCTCGCGGTGTTCCCTGGGCGAATGAAGTCCAACCTGGAGTCTCTTGGCGGTGTGACGGCGAGCGGAGAACTGCTCCTGGATCTGACGCGAAAGGGGGTGTCGCGCGAGGACGCCTACGCAATAGTGCAACCGCTCGCGATGCGGGTTTGGGACGAAGGCGCGAGCTTTCGCGAACTGGTGATGAAGGAGAAGCGGATAACGGACCGCCTGAGCCACGATGAATTGGGGTTGCTGTTCGACGTGGACCGCCAGCTTAGAAACGTCGATAAGGTGTTCGATCGCGTGTTTGGAAAGTGATTTCTGGAACCGATGAAACGATGAGGTGAGAGGGTCTCATTCGCGTGAGACCTCATGCAAGACCGGGCAAATATGAAGGCAAAAGTCTACGTAACGTTGAAGCCGTCGGTGCTGGATCCTCAAGGCAAGGCCATCCATCACGCCGTCGAGGGGATAGGCTACAGGGGAGTCACCGATGTTCGTCAGGGGAAGTACTTCGAAGTCACGATTGATGGGCCGCTTGACCGGGACGAAGCGCGCGCGGAGGTCGAGCGCATCGCCCGGGAGGTCTTATCCAACCCGGTGATCGAAGACTATCGCGTCGAGATGGATTGATTGTGCGCAGGGTGAGATAATCCCGCTTACTGACTAACCCTCGGTAAGCAGATCTAACCCGTCGCTGAGAGGGACGAGATGAAATTCGGCGTTGTTGTGTTCCCCGGCTCGAATTGCGATCACGACACCTACCACGTTATCAGTAAAGTAATAGGCCAACCGGTTGATTTCATCTGGCACCGCCAGAATTCCGTGAGCGACTACGACGCGGTGATACTTCCGGGCGGATTCGCCTACGGCGACTACCTTCGCACAGGCGCGATCGCCCGGTTCAGTCCAGTCATGAGCGCCGTGAAGGAATTCGCGTCGCGTGGCGGGCTCGTACTGGGAATCTGTAACGGGTTTCAGATCTTATGTGAAGCGGGCATGTTGCCCGGCGCGTTGCTCAAGAACGACAAGCTGAAGTTTGTATGCAAGCACGTGAACATCAGGGTCGAGGCGGCGGACACTCCGTTCACGCTGAGGTGCCAGCGAGGACAGGTGCTGTCAGTCCCGATCGCTCACGGCGAGGGAAATTATTTTTGCGACGCGCGGACCCTGGACGAGCTTAGACGCGAGAATCGCATCGTCTTTCGGTACTCGGACGCGAAAGGCGTCGTAACTGAAGAAGCCAATCCCAACGGCTCGCTGGACGCGATCGCGGGTGTTTGCAATCGCGAGCGCAATGTACTCGGCTTGATGCCTCACCCCGAACGCGCAAGCGAAGAGATACTGTCGAGCGCCGATGGGCGAATAATCTTCTATTCGTTAGCCGATACGTTGGCGGAACTGGCTAAGGCGTCGTAGGGCGGCGTCAATCCTGCCCGCCGCCCTACCGCCCTAACACTCCGTCATCCGCGCCCAGGAACCTAGCCCCGCAGCGCAGCGATGTCGTCGAGAAGAACTTTTTCGTGGCCTTGCGGACTCACCTTTTCGTAGACTTTGCGGATAACGCCGTCCGGGCCTACTACGAAGCTGGTGCGATCCCAGTACATGGTCCCTTTATACTCGCTTTGTCCGACGCCACAAGCCTTGAGTAGATCGGCGTTCGTGTCCGCCAGAAGGTCTATCGTGAAGCTGAATTTGTTACAGAAATTCTTATGCGAAGTCACGTCATCCTGACTCACGCCCACTACGCTCACGCCGGCCGCATCGTAGTCGGAGCGCGCAGAGGTAAATGACTGGCCTTGTATAGTGCAGCCCGGCGTGTCGTCCTTGGGATAGAAATAAACCACGAGCCACTTGCCCGCGAAATCACCGAGGTTTGTGATTTGGCCGTCTTGATTCGGCAGAGAGAAGCTTGGAAACGGCTGACCTGCTTGAAGCATTATCTTGTTTTGTCCTTTCTTGGATTGTGAGTGGTCGA